>DATJEO010000256.1:0-38274 GCA_035496515.1 Occallatibacter sp. | reverse complement strand
GAAGCCGCTCTATCGTGCTGAAGAGGATGCCGACAAGGCCGAGCGCATGGGCCGCATCGATGTTGGGCTGTTTGTCGTCGATGAAGAGTGTTTCTTCGGGGCGAGTGCCGAGCCGGTCGAGCGTCAGCTTGTAGATGGCCGGATCGGGCTTGGCCATGTTGTGCTGATAGCTCCAGATGAGGACGTCAAACTGCGGAAGCCAGTCGAACTCGCGTTCGATGTTGGCAAGGACAGTGTCGCCCATGTTGGAGAGGATTGCAGTGCGGAGGCCGCGGCTCTTCAGTTGCTTCTGCCAAGCAAGCATGGCGGGGTTCTGAACGGTCCACATGCGCGCGTCCCACAGGTTGAGTTCGTCGATGGCGGCTGCATCGAGGTTGAGCCTGGCGTCGCGGATCAGGTTCTGCCAGAACTCGAGGCCGGTCAGTTTGCCTTCGTCGTATGCGTGCCGGTCGGCCCAGTAGATTGCTTCAAACTGGTCGTGCGGAAGGCCGGTAATGCGAAGCATGGCGTCGTGCGCCTCGGCGCTCGGTTGTCCAGTGAGAACCATTCCATAATCGAAGATGACCGCGCGCAGACTCAAAGCTCCTCCTCGTGGGCGATAGTCGGCGCATGTATGTTGAAAGCAGCGCCTCTTCTATTTTGAAGGATGAGTTTGCGTGGGCTCGGGATTCAGCGGAAGAGTGATCAGGATTGTGCGATGCGTTTTTCGAAGAGAACGGGCTGGAATACGGAGGAGAGCGCGCTCGCGCGGGCACATAGGGAGCGGGTGCGGGCCGGGTTGCCGATTGCAGACCTGACCGCTTCGAATCCCACGCGATGCGGCTTTGTCTATCATCCTGATGTTCTGAAAATGCTGACGAGTGCGCATGCGCTCGACTACGATCCGCAGCCGCTTGGGCTGCTGCGAGCGCGCGAAGCAGTGTGCGGATACTATGCGGATCATGGCGTTGAGGTGACTCCGGAGCGGGTAGTGTTGACGACGAGCACCAGCGAGGCCTACAGCTTCCTCTTCAAGCTGCATTGCGATCCGGGCGGCGAGATTCTGGTGCCGCAGCCTGGATATCCGCTGTTTGATTTCCTTGCTGTTCTGGACGATGTGCGAATTAAAAGCGCGCCGCTTGTTTACGACCACGGGTGGCAGATCGATCCAGAGGGGTTCCGGCGGGCGATCTCCGAAGATACGCGGGCCATCGTGCTTGTGCATCCGAACAATCCGACTGGGCACCTTACGAAGAGATGGGAAGCGCAGGAGATTGCAGGAGTCTGCCGCGAGCGGAGAATTGCGCTGATTGTGGATGAGGTATTTCTGGACTACGCGTTTGGCGTGGAGCGGCCTCGGAGTTTCGCAGCAGGGCTGGAGGGCGTGGATGTATACACCGTCAGCGGCCTGAGCAAGATCGCCGGGCTGCCGCAGATGAAGGCTGCATGGATTGTCGCGACCGGGCCGCACGCGACGGAAGCAATGGGCCGGCTGGAAGTCATCGCGGACACGTTTCTTTCGATGAATGCGCCGGTTCAGGAAGCGATTCCGGCGTGGCTGGCCGGGCGGGGGCAGATTCAACGGCAAATTATGGATCGGGTGAGGACGAACCTCGCGGAATTGGACCGGCAGCTCGCGGACCTGAATATCGTCCGTCGGCTGGAGGTTGAGGGCGGCTGGTATGCGGTACTGCGCATTCCTGCGCTGCAGACGGATGAGGGTACGGTGCTTGATTTGCTGGAGCGGGGGGTGTGGGTTCATCCGGGCTACTTTTTCGGGATGGAAGAAAGGGGCTGGCTGGTGCTAAGCCTGCTGGGGCCTGTTGAAGAGTTTCGAACTGGAGTTAAAGCGATTGTTAACTATTTCAGAACGCATCAACCTGATAACAATTGTCCGGTGAGCCTTAAACTATAATCCTAATTACTCACTGCAAGTACTTGATTCCAGATTACTAGTACGGCTCGAACTCGAATTCGAAATGAATTTGGGAGGCGCTACTTCAAGAACGGATTCGACCTTCGTTCGGCACCGATCGTGGTGGCAGGCCCGTGCCCGGGGACAACCCTGGTTTCGTCTGACAGACTAAGGAGCCGGGACTGAATCGATTCGATAATCTGCTCGAAGTTCCCACCCGGCAGATCGGTCCGGCCGATGCTACCCGCGAAGAGCGTGTCGCCCGCGAGCACCATCTTCATCGGAGCGAAGTGAAGGCATACCGAGCCCTGCGTATGGCCAGGGGTGTGGATCACTTGAGCCGGATAATTTTTGAGCCCGACCAGTCGCCCATCGACAAGCCCTTCATCCGGTGGCGCCGTCTCCGGAGTCGTGATGCCGAGCCAGGCCGCCTGTGCAGCCATCATTTGGAGAAGGGGTAGGTCGCCTTCGTTCAGGTAGATCGGAGCCCCGGTAAGCGACTTCAGTTTTAACGCGCCGCCTATGTGGTCGATGTGGGCATGCGTGATCAGAATCTGCTTAAGCGTGAGACCGAGATCCCCAAGCCGACGCTGGATGCGGGTGATCTCGTCGCCGGGATCAACGATGATTGCCTCGCGAGTCTCCTCGTCGCCGAGGATAGTGCAGTTGCATTGCAGCGGGCCGACGGAGAACGTCTCGAGGATCATGAGTTCATTCTAGGGTGCAGATCAACTTGCGCTCAAAACAGAAAAGGCAGGCCACAAGGCCCGCCCTTCCACAATTGCTGAGACGATCTACTTCTTCGCAGGAGCAGGTGTGGTCTGATGGGTCGGCTGATCACCTAGAACAGAGCGGGACTGATTGCCGCGCGCGTAGAGCACGGTCAATGTCAGCGACGTGATCATGAAGATGACTGCAGCCCAGGTTGTGAGTCGTGTAAGCACGTTGGCCGCTGCGCGAGGACCGAAGGCAGTCTGCGAGCCCTGGCCACCGAAGGCGCCGGCGAGGTCGGCGGAACGGCCCTGCTGCACAAGGACGACTCCGATGAGGAATATGCATACCACGACGTGGAGGAACATGACGAAGTAAAAGAGAATCTGCATTTGCTGAAGCTGCTTTCTGAGCGGTAAGTGGTGCGGAGGAGGGGACTTGAACCCCTATGCCTTGTGGGCGCTAGCACCTCAAGCTAGTGCGTCTGCCAATTTCGCCACCTCCGCTTGTCGGTGAACCTATTAAGTATAGCAAAAGAAAGACTCACAAATCAGGACGCGGGAAGCTGGAGACCGCGTCAGCCTGCGCGAACGCCGGTTCCTCGCCCGGCCAGTTAAGATGGTGCCTGCCATTTAGATACAGGTTCAACCGTTCGACGAGGAGAGAGATATGACGGGGTACCGATCGTTAGTTTCGAAGCTCCTTTTTGCCGGCGCTTTTGCGATGTTCGGCGCGCCATGTCGGGGACAGAACACCACCAGCGACGTAGCCCCGGTTATTGACGTTCACGTTCACGCAATGGACGAGTCATTCCCGGGCGGCGGCCCGATGTGCCCCAACGAAGCGAAATTCCTGGCGTCGGACCCAAAGACGAAGGAGGCTCCTTTCGGATGGGACATGGAGAGCTGCACGCCCAAGCTGTACCCCGCAGAGAAGGGCCAGTACCTGAAGGATATGAAGGCCGAGATGGAGCGGCTGAATGTAACAGCCGTGGTTTTCGGCGATGAGGCAGGTGTGAAGAAGTGGCAGGAGGCCATGCCTGGACGCGTGATTCCTGGAACCTCCTTTAACGAGGGTATGAATCCTGGTGCGCGTGTGGCTCTGGATAAACTGCGCCAGGAATTCACGACGGGCGGTTTCAAAGTGATGGGCGAGATCGGGCTTCAGTACGAGGGGCTTTCGCCGAGCGATCCGTCCGTAGACAAGTACTTCGCCCTTGCAGAAGAGTTGGACATCCCCGTAGCCATTCACATGGGAACGGGCGGCTCGGGCCGCGCGAACATCACTACGCCGAAGTTTCGCGGTTCAATGGGGAATCCGCTGCTGCTCGAAGAACTGCTGGCTCGCCATCCGAAACTGCGCGTGCAGGTGATGCATGCCGGCTATCCGATGATCGAGAACATGCTCACGCTGCTGCAGGCGAACAGCCATGTGTATGTGGATGTGGCAGGACTGATCTGGAGTTATCCCCTGAGAGAAGTGAACCGCTACATCGAGCGGCTGGTCGATGCCGGCTTCGAAGATCGCGTGATGTTTGGCACCGACCAGATGGAGTGGCCCAAGCTGATGGCCTACTCGATCAGCATCATCCAGAACGCCGACTATCTGTCACCAGAGGAGAAGCGCGACATTCTGTACAACAATGCGGCACGATTCCTCAGGCTCGACACGCACGACAATAAATAGCGCCACCGGAGCGGGAATTGCGGGGTTCCGGTCAGTGCATACGTTGCCGCATGCGCTTCTCTGCATCAGCGGACCAGTACTTGCAATCGAGGCGAATGAAGACTGAAGAATAAGGAATCGTCATCGTGGTCTTCAGCACCAGGACGTGGAATTCCTTGCTGGTTTCATCGATCTGGTTGATGACGCGCTCATGCAGCATCGATTCGATGGTGTAGTCGGCAAGGATCTTCTGAACCTGCTCACGATAAGCTGTGGCGCCGGGAACGTCATCATCGCCGACGAACGGCAATTCCTTGTCCATGTAGATCAGCGGGCGCACATGGATGGAGCTGTTAGTGGAGCCAAGAACATAGCGCAGCACGTCGAGCTGGCTCGCGTTGGTCTCGATCGTTTCCACTCCCGGTGATGCCTGCAACGGATAAGCAGAATCGACGATAAGAATCCAGTTGCGATGTCCCATCAGCGGCATCGACTGCGTGACGCGCGCCTTCCAGTCTGACTGGGCTTTGAGTTCTAGAGGCGCAGTGAGAATGACCACGGCAAGAAAGATGAACAGAAGTTTACGCATGAAGCGGAATCCTTTCGCGAATGCGACATCCGGATCGACGTTATCACCCGATGAGGCGTTTCATCCACTCAGCAAGCGCTCGTTCGTCATCGGAGCCGGATGACTGAGCGGCCTGCACAGCGCTGCGATCGGCCTCAGGCCGGTTCTGGCTAAGCTTGAATTTGCCTTGAATTCGCGCGATGGGAATGCGAAATCCGACAATTCCTGAGAGCAACCTGCGGCGGTACTCGTCGGGCATGCCGCGCCATTTGTCGGCGTAAGCAGATTCGTTCGCCGCGATCAAATTGAAGAGCAGTGCTTCTTTCGCTTCATCTTGTTCGACGACCTGCAGTGTGCCGTGAGCGTGAATGGCAATGTAGTTCCACGTGGGCACAGATATCTGCTCGACATAGAGTGCGGGGCTGACGTAGCTGTGCGGCCCCGGAAAGACAACCAGAATCTCGCGATCTCGAAGTGCCTGCCAATGCGGGTTGGCTTTGGCGAAGTGACCCTCGAGCACGCCATGCGGTCCCTCATCTCTCACCACCAGTGGAAGATGAGTGGCATGGTGCGGCGCCAAGGCAATCGTCTCGTCGAGAGGGCCAATGAGAATTGCGAAGGAATACGCGCGCATCGCATCGAGCAATATTCCGCGGTCTGTGACCTCGTTGAATCTGGGAACGTACATCGAACTCCTGGAACTCTCTGGAAATTTGATCGTATCTCAACGTTAGCGGCTCGCAGCCTGTGTTGCAATGCACGTGAATCGTCACGGTGAACTGATATCCTTTGGCCGATCGAGTTGAGAGCGGAGCTGAACGATGGTAATTGCGGAGCGCCCCAGTGTGGGTCGAGCGAAAGCAGTGATCAGCAATGAGAAGAGAAAGCGCGGACTCTGGCCTGCCCTGGCGCTATTCATCACCGCGCCGCTGGTCGCCGAATTCCTGCTTGGGAATTTACCCATCAAGCTGCTGCCTGCGCTGATTGTGCTTGCGCCTTTGTATGGTAGCGGAGCGCTTCTCATTCGCGAGTGGGTGCGGAGAACTGGACGCGGGTGGCCGAGCATTCTGCTGCTGGGGATGGCGTACGCGATCCTGGAGGAGGCGTACACGACGCAGTCGCTGTTTAATCCCGACTATTTGAAGCTCCACCTCGGGCTCCTCACGCCTGCCTACATTCCTTTGCTGGGAATCGGAGGCTGGTGGACGCTGTGGATGTTTAACGTTCATGCCGTATGGAGTATTGCAACACCGATCGCGCTGATTGAATCATGCGTGCCCGATCGCTCACGAACGCCATGGCTGGGGCACATCGGGATGGTAGTGACAGCCCTCGTGTTCGTCATCGGCGCTACGGCTGCCGGCGTTATGCAATACAAGCAGGATCCGTTCCTCGCTTCGACGAAACAGTTTGCTGGAAGTGCGATGGTGATCCTACTACTGACTGCGGCCGCTTTCCTGATTCCGACCGGACTACGCAACAACCCAGTAGGCATCACGCCTTCTCCCTGGACCGCCGGTGCTGTCGCGCTGTTATTTGGTTCGGCGGCGCTGTTCGTACCGCAGGCGTGGGGATGGGGCGCTGCGGCGGAGCTGTTCGGACTGGACCTGGTGATGTTGCTGGCAGTGCTCGCATGGTCGCGCCGGGCAGGGTGGGGGCTCCAACATCAACTCGCGCTGGGGGCGGGAGCAGCGTTGGCCTACGGCTGGCACGCGTTCCTGCAGCATCCGGCCGTAGGTCGCCTGGACGCGAGCGTGCGGATTGGGAACGCGATCTTCCTAGCCGGAGCACTGGCGTTGATCTGGTTTGCAACGAAGCGAGCGAACGCCGCGGTGCAAGAATAGATAGATTTTCACTGAATGCGCTCGAAGCGGAATCCGGCTTCGCGCAGGGCGTGGCTGATGGCGGTGATGTGTGTTGCGCCGCGGGTTTCGAGCGTGATGTCGATGACTGTCTCGCCCAGGCTGACGCCGTAGTAAGCGCGGTTGTGTACGGTTTCCACAATGTTGGCGCGCTCGCGGGCGAGCACCTGGGTGAGGTGATGCAGGGCTCCGGGGCGATCCTGCAAGTAGACGCGGAGGCGCAACAGCCGACCATCTTTGACGAGGCCGCGTTCGATGATTTTGGCGAGGAGTGTAACGTCGATGTTGCCACCGCAGACTAGAACGACGGTGCGGCGATGACGGAGGTTGGTCTTCGATTGAACGACTGCAGCCAGTGCCGCAGCGCCCGCGCCTTCAGCCAGTGTCTTCTCCTGTTCAAGCAACATGAGAATGGCGCTGGCGATTTCTTCATCATCTACCGTGACAATCTCGTCGACGTACCGTGTGACGAGCGGAAGGGTGATGTCTCCGGCGCGCCGGACCGCAATGCCATCGGCGACGGTGGCTTCAGCGCTGATGGTTACGGGCGCACCGGCGACGCGGGCGCGCAGCATGGAAGGAAGCCGTTCGGGCTCGACACCGACGACGCGAATTTTCGGATTAGTCTCCTTCAACGCGCATGCGATGCCGCTGATGAGGCCGCCGCCACCGATGGGAACGACGACGGCTTCGATGTCGGGAACCTGCTCCAGAAGTTCGAGACCGATGGTTCCCTGCCCGCAGATCACCTCGGGATCATCGAATGGATGGATGAAGGTGCGGCCTTCTTCCAATCGGCGCCGCATGGCCTCATCGCAGGCCTCGTCGTAGGTAGCGCCATGAAGGATAACCTCGGCCCCGTAGGCGCGCGTAGCGGCGACTTTGACCAGCGGTGTGGCAAGCGGCATGACGATCTGCGCTCGAATGCCGTGCTGGGAAGAATGGAAAGCCACACCCTGGGCGTGGTTGCCCGCGCTGGCGGCGATGACACCGCGCTTGCGCTCGGTCTCGCTTAGGGTCATCAGCTTGTTGAGCGCGCCGCGCTCTTTGAACGATCCTGTGCGCTGCAGATTTTCGAGTTTCAGATGCAGCGGCAAGCCGGTCAGCTCGGAGAGGTGGTGCGAGTACTGGCATGGCGAGACGTGGATGGAGCTCTCGATGCGGGCGCGTGCCGCTTGAATTCCGATGAGCGAAACAGGTTCCAAGGCGATCTCCTTGCGTTTTTAGGACAGAAAATCAAAACCACCAGCCGCTGGTGCGGGAGGTGGCCTGGTAATCACTGAACTTCTGTGTCCGGTAGGTTTAGGCTTTGATTCCCGCGCGCATGTTGTGATTGCTAATTCGAAGGGCGGGAATGCACATGACGCAACACAACGCGGGTATGAGAGTCGCGCGCGAGATGGCGAGGCTGCGAGTCATGTTGATCTGAGTAGAACAGAGACGAGTGGAGCAGGTCAAGAAATAGCGATCTGGGCCCAACTCGGGGCGCAAGATGTGTATGGATTGAGTGGCTACATCCCTGCGTAGAAGCTCGCCATCCAGCTCTGCATCAGGCCCGGCAGACACCCAAGCACCACTACCACGAGCGTGATCAGCGCCAGAACGCCCATCGTCAGCGGAGTTCCCTTCACGGGCGTTTCGTTGGCCGGCGGCATTACGAACACGCGCTTCAAAACTTGCAGGTAGTAGTAGAGCGAGACGGCGCTCATGGCGACGGCCAGAGCGACGAAGGCGAAGGGGACCATGCCCCGGTTGACCTGAAGAACAGCTGCGAAGAGGTTGAACTTGGCCCAGAAGCCGACGAGGGGCGGAATGCCTGCGAGGGAGAGGAAGAGGACCAGCAGCACTCCGGCGAGCAGGCCGTTGCGCTTGTAGAGGCCGAGGAACGCATCCATGCGATCGCTGCCATGGATCCGCTCGACGACCGAGACTGCACCGAAGGCGCCGATCGTGGTCAGGCCATAGGTAAGGATGTAATAGAGGATCGCGTTCGCGTTGATGTTGCTGCCCGAGTAGTAGGCGACCGCCAGCAGGATGTATCCCGCGTGGGCGATGGCGGAGTAGGCGAGCAGGCGGCGAACACTGTTCTGTGCGAGTGCGGCGAGGTTGCCGAAAACCATGGAGGCGACGGCGATGATGGCGATGATTAGGGACCAGGGACCAGTGAAGCCGATCCACTTCGTCATGGATCCTCGCGCCGTAACAACATCAGTGTGGCCCATTTGATTGAAGACATGGGCTGCTGCTGTTCCGATTCCTATCAGCAGGGCGAAACTGGCCACCTTGGAAACGGAGGCGATGAAGGCGACAGCGGGAGCCGGTGCGCCCTCGTAGGTGTCGGGAGCCCAGAGGTGGAACGGAACGGCTGCGACTTTGAAACCAAGGCCCGCGGCGATCATGACGAGAGCGACGTAGACCAGAGAAGTTGAGCTGATCACGGTCGGTCCATAAAAGCCGAGCATGATCTGGTGAAGGTTGGTTGAGCCGGTGAGGCCGTAGAGATAGCTGAAACCGAAAAGGAGAAACGCAGCGGACATTCCGCCGAAGAGGTAGTACTTCATCGCGCTCTCGGCGCTCTTGCCGGATCGCTTGGCGAATGCGGTGAGGATGTACAGGCCGAGCGAGAGGAGTTCGAGGCCGACGAAGATGACAAGCAGATCCTGGGCGGCAGAGATGAGCAGGCCGCCCGTTGCTGCCATCAGTACCACTGCAACAAATTCGCTAACGTGCTTCGTGAAATCGGAGCCGATCAGCAGGAAGAGCGTGAGCACGGTAAGGATGAGAATGCCGACCTGGGCAATGGCAGTGTATCCGCCGGCCGAAAGCAGAAGATCGGTGGTGCCCGGGTAGGTCAGGCCACCGTCTGCCTGATAGGGCATGGTGAGGACAGCGGCACCGCAGCCGAGGACTGCAATCAGCACTGAGGCCGCAATCCGCGTCTGCAGAGCTGCCTTGCGTAGAAAGCCGAGATCCACGATCAGGACCAGCAGTGCGGCGATGTCAAGCGCGGTTTCCGGCAGTGTTACGCGGAAGAGGTCAGCGTAGTTCATTGCATGCCTCCCGCGAGCAGCGCTTTGACGGCCGGCTCGATTGAGTTGAGCAGGATGCTCGGATAGACGCCGACGATCAGTGTGGCCGCGAAGAGAAGGCATGTCGCGGTGACTTCTGGCCAGGTGATGGCATCGAACTTCGGCCAGCCCTCTTTCGGGTGTTCGTCCGGGCGCGGCAGGCGATCGGTAAAGAAGGCTTTCTGAAGCGCGCGCCATGTGTACGCTACGCCAATGACGATGCCGACGCCGGATGCAGCGGTCCACCAGGGCTTCGCAATCCACGCACCGATCAACACCTGAAGTTCTGCAACGAATCCTGAGAATCCAGGCAGCCCCATGGAGGCTACTCCTGCGATGACGAATGCCCAGGCAGCAAAGGGCAGGCGCCGTCCGAGGTACATGCCTTCGAGTTCTGCGAGTTGGCGGGTGTGGGTGCGCTCGTAGACGATGCGGCCAACGATTGCGAAGAGCAGTCCAGCGATGACGCCATGCGAGTACATCTGCAGCACCGCGCCGTCGACGCCGACCTGGGTGAGGGTGACGAGGCCGAGGAGAACGAAGCCCATGTGGCTGACGCTGGAGTAGCCGATGACGAATTTGAAGTCGGTTTGAGCGAGAGCGACAAGCGCACCGTAAAGGATGCCAATGACTGCCAGCAGAGCGAAGACGTCGCGCCACGATCCGATGCCCCAGAAGGACCAGCCCCACGGATCGAGTCCGTGCGGGAAAAGGCCGATTGCAACGCGCAGGCATCCGTACGCACCGAGTTTCATGACGACACCGGCAAGCAGCATGGAAGCCGCTGTCGGGGCGGCAACGTGGCCGGTTGGCGCCCAGGTGTGGAACGGCCAGAGACCCGCCAGAATCCCGAAGCCGATGAACGTCACCGGGAAAGCCCACATCTGAAAGCTGACTGGAAGATTGGCGCGAGAGAGATCGACGAGTGCGGTCGAGTGACTGCCCGAAGTCGCATAAGCAGCGAGCAGCACGATGAGCACCATCGCGGAGCCGACGAAGGAGTAGAGCGCCAGCTTCATTGCGGCGTATTCGCGGCGGGTGGAGCCCCAGATGGCGATGAGGAAGTACTTCGGCACGATTGCGATCTCGTAGAAAACAAATAGGAGGAAGAGATCGAAACTGAGGAAGACGCCGTAGACACCGCCGATAAGGGCGAGGAAGAAGGCGAAGAACTCGCTGGTGCGATGTTCGATGTTCCAACTGAAGAGGACGCCGGCGACTGCGGCGAGACCGGTGAGGAGAACGAGAACGCGGCTGATGCCATCGTCCGCCAGCATGTAGTGGATGCCCATCATCGGAACCCAGGGCACGTCGACGATGGTGACGCGGCCCTGCCCCGCGCCAGCCGCGAATCCGGTAATCGCAATTGCAAATCCAGCTACCGCGATGGCGAGTGCGATGACGCGTGCCAGGGCCGCAGACTGGCCGTTGCCAGCTTTGCCCTTTGGCAGCAGCGCCAGCAGCAGCGCACCGGCAAACGAGATGTAGATCGTCCAGGCCAACATTCAAAGAATCCTGTTATCAGGGGCTAAAGCCCTCTTCGTTTCTGTCGCTGTTTCGGCACGATTGAAGTCGTGCCCTGATTCCACATTTTCAAAGTCCCGGGCCATTAAAATCTCCAATGCGCCAGCAGGTATTGAACTGTCGGGTTCACGCGTTCAATGACAATCTGCGGCAGCAAGCCGAGCAAAAACATCAATCCGATTACGGGCGCTATACCGAGCCGTTCGCCCCCGTGCAGGTCGGGAAATTCGGCCCAACGTTCGGGCACAGGGCCCGTGAACACTTTCAAGATGACGGTGAGAATGACGGCGGCAGTAATGAGCAGTCCGAGCACAGAGACGCTTGCGGCGACCCATGAGAGCGGGAAGACTCCGCGGAAGATCAGGAACTCGCCGACGAAGCCATTGAGCCCCGGGAGGCCGAGGGAGGAGAAGAGCGCGATGCCCATAAGGCCGGCAAAGACGGGCGCGGGCTTGCGGAGTCCGCCGAAGGAGTCAATGCCGCGCAGGCCGGCGCTGCGGAACTGGATCATCGAGATAAACCAGAAGATCGCTGCGGCGGTCAGCCCGTGATTGAACATCTGGAGAATGACGCCATTGAGCGCTGCTGCCTGGCTGACGGAATCCGAAACGTTACCGCCGGTGTGGATGGCGATGGCGAAGATCCCAAGCAGGCAGTAACCGAGGTGGTTGACCGACGAATACGCAAAGACCCGTTTCAGATCCTTCTGTGCAGCCGCAGCCCATGCGCCCATTACAACCGTGAGCACAGCGAGAACAAGCAGCGGAGTGCGGATGGCGGCGATCTGCGGCCCGAAGAGCGGGAGCGCGATGCGAATCAGGCCGTAGACGCCCATCTTGGACATGCCGCCAGTCAGCAACATCGTGACTGGCGAAGGCGCTTCGCTGTATGCGGCGGGGAGCCAGGTGTGGAACGGAGCCAGGGGCACTTTTACCGCGAATCCGCCGAGCACGCCGAGAGCAAGCCACATCATCACGGGACCGAGACTTGCGAGGACTCGGTTCGCAAGCGTGCCGTTCGCTGCCATCTGAGCGAGCTCGATAAAATCCATGGACCGTGTCGCGTGGTAAACAGCGAGGAAGCTCAGCAGCAAAGCGACGCTGCCAACCATGGTGTAGATAAAGAACTGCGTGGCAGCAGGTCCGCGCCTCGGTCCGCCCCAAAGCTTGATGAGGAAGAACCCGGGAATGAGGCTGAGTTCCCAGAAGATAAACCAGTGAAAGAAATTCAGCGCGGTGAAGGTGCCGAAGAGTCCCGCTTCGAGAAGAAGCACGAGCGCGAAGAATAATCCCGGTTCGTGGCGAACGCGATGCGCCGCGTCGATGGACATTAGCGAGATGAGCGCGGAGAGGATGAGCATCAGAGCGCCGAGCCCATCGACGCCGAGATGGTATTGAACGCCGAGAGAAGGCACCCAATGATGCAGTTCCTGCAGCCCGATGGAACCGTCTGCAGGCAGGTGTACCCAAATCACCAGCGAGAGCAGAAGGCAGAAGATCCCGGTGACCTGAGCGACTCCACGAGAGTGGCGGCCTGAGAAGATCGCGATAGCGGCGCCCATGACTGGTAGCACCGTCAGGATCGTAAGGAGCGGAAGAGAGTTCATGGTCGACCGCTCCAGATAAGGATGGCGGCAAGAATCACCACCGCTACCGCAAGCAGACGAAGATAGATCTGCCCGCGTCCATTCTGGATGCGCGCCAGCACGCCTCCGCCGCTGTAGATTTCTTCGCAGCCTTTATCGAAGGCGCCGTCGACCATGGTGGCGTCGAGGAATTTGTTGAGCCGCGCCCAGTGGTTGGTGAGCCAGATGACGGTAGACACCATGTCTCCCCAGATGTCGCGATCAATCCAGTCGGCGACCTTCGCCCACCAGTAGTAGAAGGCGATGACGGTTGCGCCATAGAGCTCGTCGACATAGATGCGATTGGCAAGCACTGTCCAGACCGGCGGGATTGCTTTCTGCAGAGCGTCGGGCTCCTCTGCTCGAGGAGACTTGTTGCCGTAGAGCCACCAGCCGAGCGCGAGGCCGGCGAAGACGATGGCGCTCGACGTAAGAAGCAGAGCTCCAAATCCGGGCTCAACTTTCCACGCCAGAGCTGCGGGATGATCTTCAAGGAAGTTCTTGAACCACGGCCAGGCAGGAGTTCCGATCGCGCCGAGTAAAACAGCGAATACGGCCAGAATCCAGAGCGGCGTCGTCATAGAACGCGGACTTTCGTGCGCGTGTCCATGACCTCGATATTCACCGAAAAACACGTAGCTGACCTGGCGCGTCATATAGAACGCAGTCAGCAGGGCACCGAAAAGCAGCATAAAGTACGGTGTGCGTGCGGTCTGCCAGTGACTTGCGGCTTCAATGATGGCGTCCTTCGACCAGAAGCCGGAAAACACGAGTGGAAATCCGCAAAGTGCAAGCATGCCGACGGCGTAGGTGGCGAATGTCAGCGGCATGTATTTGCGGAGGCCGCCCATGTGGCGGATGTCCTGCTCTTCGTGTGCGCCGTGAATCACAGAACCTGCGCCCATGAACAGAAGCGCCTTGAAGAAGGCGTGGGTGATGAGGTGGAACATTCCCACGGCAACACCGCCGACGCCGAGGCCCGCCATCATGTAGCCGAGTTGCGAGACGGTGGAGTAGGCCAGGATACGCTTGATGTCGTTCTGCGCGACGGCGATGAGGGCGGCGAAAACGGCTGTTGATGCTCCGACCCAGGTGACGACCATAAGCGCCGTTGTCGTGCCGGGTGCTTCTCCGTGCGCGACGGCTCCCACCGACATGAGCGGATACACGCGGGCGACAAGGTAAACGCCGGCGGCGACCATTGTCGCGGCATGGATGAGTGCGGAGACAGGTGTGGGACCTTCCATCGCGTCCGGCAGCCAGACGTGCAGTGGAAGCTGGCCGCTCTTCCCTGCTGCTCCGGCAAAGATGAGAAGACCGATTGCACCCGCGGCGCTGAGTCCCCAGTGCGAGTGGTGAACCAGAAGACCGCCAAGCGCGAGAGGCTCCATCGAGCCGGCGCCATGGTCGTAGAAGAGGAGCGTGCCGGTCTGCGCAAAGAGCCAGACGATTCCGAGCAGGAAGAAGATGTCGCCCACGCGGGTGGTGATGAATGCCTTGCGCGCGGCGGCGGCGGCAGATGGCTTGTGATACCAGAACCCGATGAGGAGGTACGACGTGAGGCCGACCAGTTCCCAGCACATGAACAGAAGCAGGATGCTGTTCGAGATGACAACGCCGAGCATTGCTCCGGCGAAGAGCGCGAGGAAGCAGAAGAACCGAGTGTAGTTCTCGTCGTGCTCCATGTAGCCGGTGGAGTAAATGAAGATGAGGAGGCCGACGAACGTCACCATCACCAGCATCACGGCCGAGAGCGGATCGAGAACCCAGCCGAGTTCGACAGGCTGCCTACCGACCTGAAGCCACGAGAAGTTCACGACTTCTCGTACGGCATAGCCGTGGGACCATCCGCTGAGCACATGGGTGAAGGCGGTGATGGCGATCAACAGCGAGATGCCAAGAGAGCCGATCGCCAGGCTGGATGCCAATCTACGTCGCGGCTGCTTCAGTACGGAGATGATGCCGGCGGCAACCATGGGCAGCGCCGGGATGAGCCAGAGCCAGCGTGCGATGGAACTCGCGTCGAGCTGAGGTGTGAACGCGACAGCTTCCTGCATCATCACCCCTTCATCCTGTTCATTTGTTCAACATCCGTTGTTTTGGCGTGGCGATAGATCGAGATCACAAGTCCGAGGCCGACGGCAGCTTCGGCAGCGGCTACGGCGATGGAGAAGATGGCGAACATCATTCCGCTGAGCAGCTCGGGGTGCGGCGAGTAGCGCCAGAACGCGATCAAGTTGAGATTGGCTGCATTGAGCATCAGTTCAATGCCGATGAGAACCATGATGGCATTGCGGCGCGTAAGGGCGCCTGCTAAGCCGATGGCGAAGACGAGAGCTGCGACGATCAGGTATGCGGCGAGGGGCGTCATTATTGCTTCGCCCTCTCTTTCTCGTGCATCGCGACGATGACAGCGCCGAGTAAAGCCGCGGTCAGCAGCACCGCAACGATTTCGAGCGGGAGCACGTATCGGCTCATCAGCGCATTGCCAATGTCGTTGACGGTGATAGCAGGCGCGGCAGCCTCATTTGGCAGCGCTGGTGCAGCCTGCAACACTGCCCATGCAAGTACAGCAAAAACGCCGGCGGAGATCGCAAGTCCGGCGAGCCAGCTCTTCGAGAAGACGCCATCCTTCGGGACTTCGGAGCCCTTTGTAAGCAGGATTGCGAAGACAACCAGAATGGCCACAGCACCGACGTACACCAGGATCTGCGCGAAGCCGGCAAACTGTGCGTCGAGGCGAAGGAACAGGAGCGCCAGGCCGAAAAACGCGATGGTCAGCGCCAATGCGGCATGGACCAGGTTCTTCAACAGAACCGCCGCGAGCGCGCCGCCGACGGCGAATGCGGAGATCAGATAGAAGACAAATCCCACGGCCGGCCGCTCCTTTCGTTCGAGGTGTACGGCGGTCTTGCTTTAGCGCTTCCCACCCATCCGACAAAAAAACGTCGGATGGATGGGGCACCCAATCTTTTCGTGGTCGAAGATGGTTTCAGAAGAAGCAATTCGCTACTCTGCATAGCGGTAGCTCCTGGGGCCGAACCTTTTGCGGCGCATGCCTTCGCGACCGATGCTCAAGTACGCAAGAATCAGGATCGCTGAGCAGACGAGCCACCGCAGCCAGCCCTCGCCCATGAAGCGCCAGAGTCCGGCAACGAAGAGATTGAGGAGGCACATGGGCAGAACGAACTTCCATGCGAAGTTCATGAGCTGGTCTTGTCTCAGGCGGGGCAGCGTTCCGCGCAGCCAGATGAAGACGCACATCGAGACGAACAGCTTGCAAAAGAACCAGATCCAGGAGGGCACGACCTGCAGCCACGAAACGGGTGCCATCCATCCGCCGAGGAAAAGCGTGGAGCCGAGGCCGGAGATCGAGAACATCGCAACGTATTCGCCGAGGAAGAAGAGGGCGAATTTAAAGCCTGAGTATTCGGTGTGATATCCGGCGACAAGTTCAGACTCGCCTTCGGGAAGATCGAACGGGGAACGGTTGGTCTCGGCGGTGCCGGCGATGGCATACATGATGAAGGCGGCGAAGCCCCAGGGGGTGAAGATGAACCAGTGCGGCAGGCCGTAGGTGTAGTGGTTCTGCGCTTCAACGATCTTTACCAGTGAAAGCGAGCCGGTCATCATGACAATCACGACGCTCGAGAGCAGCAGTGCGACCTCGTAGCTGATCATCTGTGCCACGGCGCGCATGGCGCCGAGCAGCGAGTACTTGTTGCGGCTCGACCAGCCGGCCATGAAGACCGACAGCTCGGTGGAGGCGCCCATGGCGAAGTAGAAGAGCAGGCCGGCATCCATGTCGACGAGGACCATGTTGCGGCCCATGGGCAGGACCGCGAAGCCCATGAAGACGGTGACCACGAGAATGATGGGCGCAAGGAAGTGGACAACTGCGTCGGCGCTGGTGGGAACGATATCTTCCTTGGTCAGGGACTTGATGCCGTCGGCCATCGGCTGAAGAATGCCGTACGGACCGACGCGATTGGGGCCGAGGCGATTCTGGATGCGACCGACACCTTTGCGCTCGAGAACGGTGGTGACCGCGAAGAGAGCCGGATAAAGCCCGACGATGCATGCGACGCTGATGATTACGCCGACAGGTGTTTGCCAGCTTTCGGGTAGATAACCAAGCAGCCAGTGCTTCAGTAGTACAAAAATCTGGTCGAGCCTTTCGATCATGCTTTCGGCTCTCCTTCATTCGTCTTCGCCGGGGTCTCAGCGTTCTTTTTGTCATCGGCACTCATGGGAGCAGGTCCGTCAGTTCCCGTTCCTGGCACAGGTTTTGGGGCGGCGGGTGCAGTCGCGGCGGCAGGAGCCTTCGCCACCTCTGCCGGTTTATCTGCAGAAGCGGGCTGTGGCTCAGGGGACGCAGCAGGTTTCGAAGCAGGAGCTGGAGTGCCGGTGGGTGCCGCGGCTGCTTTTGTGGCAGCGGCTTCCGCCGCGGCCTTAGCTTTGGCTTCTACCTTGGCTTTCTCTGCCGCGAGCCGAGCATCGACTTCATCGGCTTCGGTGGGATGAATCTCGTGATAGTACTCGTTCGAGCGCGCGAGTTGTTTGCGATCAAGAAGCAGGCCGCCGAAGCGATCATCGGTCGCGAGCTCGAATTCAGTGTTCATCTTGATGGCTTCGAACGGACAGACCTCAACGCAGATCTGGCAGCTCATGCAGACGGAAATGTCTATATCGAATTTCGCCGGATAGATTTGAGGCTTGCCGACGTAGTCCGGCTTCTTATCTTTGCTCTTCTCGATATAGATACACTTCGGCGGGCACTCCTTTTCGCAGATCTGGCATGCGACGCAGCGAAGGCCCTTCTCCCAGTCGTCGCCGTCGTAAACGAGGAACGGGAAATTCCGCGCAGCTTCCGGCAGCGGCAGGCGCTCCTCCGGATACTCGACGGTCGTCATTCGTTCTTTTGAGACAAAGCTGCCAGCGAAATTTTTCGCCGTCTCGGCCAGTCCCTTCAGAATTCCATCACCCAGCATTTAAAAGCAGCTCCCAGCTGTAAGCCTTCAGCTCAAATTCGAGCAGAAGCATCATTCATCCTTTGTTGACCTGCAGCCGGTAGCCAGTAGCTACTTTGTGTTCTCGTCCTGAAGCAATCGCCAGACACTGCAATAGCTACAGGCTACAAGCTACTGGCTACCTATCCACTTCTCCGAGCACGATGTCTACACTTCCAAAAATCAAAACTACGTCGGCGACGTTCGCGCCGAGGCACATATCTTCCAGAACCGTGAGGTTAATGAAGCTTGGGGGCCGAACGCGATAACGATACGGGTTCGGACTACCATCGCTGATCAAGTAAAAACCAAGCTCGCCTTTCGGAGCTTCAATGCGACCATATGCCTCGCCGGGCTTGGGGCGGAAATTGCGGATCTTTGCTTTGGGATCCATTACTGGGCCGCCGGGCAGGGCTTTCAGGGCCTGGTTCAGAATCGAAATCGACTCGCGCATCTCGAGCATGCGAACCATGTAGCGGTCGTAGATGTCGCCGTGATCGCCGAGGGGCACGCGGAACTTGAAACGATCGTAGATGCCGTAGTGGTCGACCTTGCGGATGTCGTAGTTCACGCCAGAGCCGCGGAGCATCGGGCCGCTGATTCCCGCATTGACGGCCAGATCGGGCCTCAGCACGCCGATTCCCTGGCAGCGCGCCATCAAAATCTCGTTCGTCATGAGGAACCGTTCGAATTCATCCACAAACGCAGGCAGGCCGGCAACTACTTTTCGAGTCGCATCGAGCCACGCTGGCGAAGCATCGACGCGGCAGCCGCCGAAACGCATGTAGTTGCACATCATGCGCGAGCCGGTGAGGCTTTCGAATAGATCGAGGATTTTTTCGCGCTCGCGGAATGCGTACATCAGCGGAGTACCGCTGGCGCCCATCTCCTGCAAGAGAAAGCCGATGGTTGATGCGTGATTCTGCACTCGGGTCAGTTCGGCGAGAATCACCCTGAGATATTCGGCGCGCTCCGGGACTTGCTGGCCTACGAGCTTTTCGACAGCTAACGCGTATGCCCAGTTGTTGGTGAGAGAGCAGAAGTAATCGAGCCGGTCGGTGTACGGCATTGAGGCCAGGTAGGACTGGCTTTGGCCGAGCTGCTCGTGATTGCGGTGCAGATAGCCGAATACCGGCTTGAGCCTGATCACTCGCTCGCCATCGAGAACCACATCCATGCGGAAGACCCCGTGGGTCGAAGGATGATGTGGCCCCATCGCGACTTCAAGGAGTTCGCCTTCGCCATCGGTCTCGATGACGGGAGGGCGGTTCCAGCCCGCGAGTTTCTCCGTCTTTATGCCGGATGAGCTCACTGGATCGCCTCCCCTGCGGCAACCTTTGACTTGTGTTCTTGCGCGCGCTTCAGCACCTCATCATGGGGGGTGGGCTCGTACTCGAAGTCATCAGGTTCAACGTAGTCGCGACGCATCGGGTGGTCCTTGAATTCATCCCACATAAGGATGCGGCGTAGATCGGGATGCCCCGTGAAGACGATGCCGAAGAGATCGAAGATCTCGCGCTCCTGAAACTCAGCCGAGCGCCAAACGGGCGTCAGAGAAGGCAGTTCGATCTGATCGGTGCGGTTCGCCGTGCGCATGCGGATGATAACGGGGCCGTGTTTCTTCGCGATCGAAAAGAGATGGTAGACAGCCTCAAGATACCCGGGCTCGACTCGCTTGCGGGTCTCTTCCACCGTCTCCTCCATCATTTGCTCCACGCCATCACGGGATTTGGGAACTTGACGCGTCACTTTAACTTTCTCAGCGATCTCTTTGTCGAGGTAGTCAACTCCGGTGACATTCGAAAGGAAATCGAGGGCCAGATCCTCGTCATCGCGCAGGAACTCAGCAACGCCGACCGCGTGTTGCGCGTCGATGAGCAATGAGTGCTGCGCGCTGGGTGCAGGGTTCGGAATGACCATAACCGCCGCGCCCGGCACCGCCGCTTCAATCGCCACCTTGATTTCCTCTACGCTCTTCACTGCAGCTTCTAGCTCCTAGCTTTTAGCTCTTAGCCTTTCCACTTGGGCACAGCCTGTTGCGCACTACCCTCTATCCCTGCTTCCTGCATTTCATTGAATGATCTTTGGCACGGTCCACGTACCCGGATTGCTCGGCGGCTCCAGGTCATGATCGCCGAATTCGGGCACTGGAAATTCTCCTGGCGCCTCCTCATCCAAATGCCTCGGACGTTCCTCGCCGGTGAGAGGCTGCGCGTCGATCTTCTTCTGCAATGTCATAAAAGCCTGAATCAATGCTTCTGGCCGCGGGGGACAACCGGGAATGTGCACGTCGACCGGGATGTAGCGGTCGATTCCCTTCAGCACGTTGTAACCCTGTTTGAACGGACCGCCGGAAATCGCACATGCCCCCATTGCGATCACATACCGCGGCTCCGCCATCTGGTTATAGAGCCGCACCACCTGCGGAGCCATCTTCTTGGTCACTGTGCCCGAGATGATCATCAGGTCGGCTTGTCGCGGCGAGGGACGAAACACCTCGGACCCGAATCGAGCAAGGTCATACCGGGCCATGGTCGTCGCGATCATCTCGATGGCGCAGCAGGCAAGGCCAAACTGCATCGGCCAGATCGAGCTGCGGCGGCCCCAGTTGTAGAGTTCCTGGATGGTCGTCACCATGACGCCCTGTTTGCCGAGTTCGATATTCAGTTTCTGATCAACTGCCACGTTGCTATGCTCCCAGCTTTTAGCTACTAGCTGCTAGCTCATAGGTTTCAACTTCCGCCTTCGTTCATCTTCCCAACCCTCTGCAAGCTCGCGGTGAACCCCACTCAACACCATCAGAGACCGGAGCTAGAAGCTAGGAGCTAGAGGCTTGGAGCTTCTTCTTCACGCCCACGTCAATACTCCTTTTGCCCAGGCCCAGGCCAGACCCTCAATCAGCAGCAGCACAAAAACAAGCATCGAGACGCATGCTGCTGCACCCAGTCCTGTAAATGCCACCGCGAACGGCAGCAGAAAAACTGCTTCCACATCGAAGATGAGAAAAATGATCGCGTAAAGATAGTAGGCCGAGCGGAACTGCACCCATGCATCGCCTCTCGATTCAAGGCCGCATTCATAGATATCGTTTTTTATTGCGTTGGGCTTGGCGGGCGAAAACACCTTCTGCCACATCCAGGCCAACCCCAGTGGAGCGAGCCCGAACCCAAGCGCGACAACGAATAAAACTGCCAATGAAAAGTATGGACTTGAGGCCATCTGCGAGCGAGAGGTCTTTCCTAATAAAGTTAACAGTTTGGCCCTTGATTTGGCTAAATCCGATACTCGCCTCATCGCAATCCAGGGCCGTTTTAACCCCGTTCATCCCACCCTGTGAACCGCTCGCTGAAAGACAGAAGTCAAGGATCAGAGAGCAGAGATCAGTTTGCCTGCAGACCAGAGATGCTGCATTTGATTGGCTGAATGTCTCAATCTTTTGGTGGTGGACAGTCGAGGCGTTCAGTTTGGTACCGTTCTAATGTTCCCCGAATTGTCTTCCCCTGCCGGAGCGATTCGGGCGTCCGCGTCGCAAGTGAATGCAGTTTCAGGGAGTCCGTTCCGAGATGTTCAAGTTCTCGCCGCGCCGTTTAGCCGCCGTGGGCTGCCTCGTGGTCCTGCCGCTGACGGCCACCTTCGTTGTCCGTGCCTCTTCCGATCCCGCGCCTCCAACTCCTAGGTCCACGGCAGCAGACGCTCCGCCAGCCGCATATACGGCAAGCATCCGGGTATCGGGCCCGACTTCCCAGTTCCACGATTCGGTGACCAGCCGCTACAACTACGCCTTCGGCAAAGAACATCCTTTTCTGCCTTCGAACGCGATGACGGCCAACGGACAATTTGTCAATCCGCGCACCGTTCCCACGGCGGAGTACTGCGGCCACTGCCACCAGGAGGCCTACCGCCAGTGGCGGCAATCGGTTCACTCCAACAGCTTCCGTCAGCCCTGGTACTTGAAGAACGTGAATATGCTGATCGCGGAAAAGGGTGTGCAATTCTCCCGTCACTGCGAAGGCTGTCACAATCCCATCGCGCTGTTTTCGGGGGATCTCTCTCAGGGCATGCCGAAGAAGCGGCCGTTTGAGGACGAAGGAATCTCCTGCGCCGTCTGCCATTCCATCCAGTCCACTGACACAACTGGAACCGGCAGCTACGTGATGAGCACGCCGACAGTTCTGGTGGACGAGAAAGGCGCGCCGGTGACGCGCCCCGTTTCTGACTCTGAGATTCTGGGGCACCTCGATCGTCACAAGCAGGCCGTGATGCGCCCGCTGCTGAAAACGGCTGAATTCTGCGCGGCCTGCCACAAGGCCACCATCCCCCGCGCACTGGACGACTACAAATTCCTTCGCGCCTTCACGGTCTATGACGAGTGGCAGGGCGCGAGCTTCACCAAGCAGTCGCCGCTTCCCTTCTACCGCAAGGACGTCGTCTCGACCTGCCAGACCTGCCACATGCCCCGCGAGCAAATGAATAGCGGCGCACAGGATGCCGGAGCGAAGGACGGAACGCTAGTCTCGCATCGCTGGCTGGGAGGGAACAGCCTCAATGCTGCCTTCTACAAATTCGACGAACAATCGAAGAAGCTCGTGGAGTTTCTGAAGAACGGTCCCGACGGCAAAGGTGTGTTGAACGTCGACATTTTTGCTCTCGAAAAAGAAACGGCATCTTCATCACCTGACGAAGCGCCGACGACGAACCTCATTGCACCTCTCGGCCTCAAGGACTTCTCGCTCACGCCCGGAGAAACTCTCGTTGCAGATGTCGTTATTCAGAACAAAGGCATCGGCCACTCCTTTATCCCCGAACAGCGCGATTTCTACGAGGCGTGGGTCGACTTCAACGTTAAGGACCCGTCTGGGAAGACGCTTGCAGAATCCGGCTTCATCAAACCTGACGGCGATCTCGATCCTTCCGCACACTCTTTCACCAGCCGTCTTGTAAATGTCGAAGGCACGCTCAACGACATCCACCAGATCTGGCATAACCGCGTGCTGGCTTACAACAACGGTCTGCAGTCTGGCCGTTCGCAGCTGGTGCGCTACAGATTCCGCCTGCCTAAATCGATCAATGGTCCCGTCACTATTACGGCGGCGGTCAAATACCGCCGGTTTGATCAACACTTCATCGATTATGCGATGGATCAGCCGGCAGGCAAGCACTATCCCGAGCCGGTGCTTGAAGTGGCCAGCACGACGCGCACACTTCATGTCGGCGACAACCCGGCAACGACGTCTATGCCGGGGGAGAATCCAGCCTGGATGCGCTGGAATAATTACGGGATCGCGCTGCTCGACTCGCTCCAGTATGAAAAATCAGTCGAAGCGTTCAAGCAGGTGGCATCGTTGCGCCCTGACTATGCGGACGCTTATACGAACATGGCAGTCGTAGAAACGGTGTGGGAGCGCTACAACGATGCCAAGCCGCACCTCGCCAAGGCTCTCGAATTGCTGCCCGGCGATCCACGCGCGCTCTATTATCGCGCTCTGGTTGAGCGGAATGCGGGCCAGGTGCAGGAGGCTATCGAAGACCTGAAAGCCATGCTGGCGAAGTATCCGCTGGCTAAGGACGGCCTTCGCGAACTCGGCTTCAGCTACTACCAGGCGCACGATTATCCGCATGCGCGCGAGCAATACGAGAAGCTCCAGGCGATCGACCCGGACGATCTCGCGGCCCATTACCAGCTTGCGATTCTCTATCGCCGTCTCGGCGAGAAGGAAAAGGCCGCGGTTGAGTCCGCCAAGTTTGCGGACCAGAAGGACGATCCCACCGCCAGCACCTACGCGCTCATGTTTCTGCGCAAGCATCCTGAAGTAGCGAGCGAGAGCGTAACCTGGCACACCCACGATCTGACCGGCGACCCGATCAAGGCGCCAGCAAAGATCGAGTACAAGTACATTCCCGGCGCGGGAATGTGAGAACGGGCGATCCCGCGCAGGCTGGAGTCTTCAAAAATCGTGTAGCGCAGGCGACTACATCAGCCGCACGAACAGCGCTGTGAGCCCGCTGTCGTCCTTGGATGCGACGATGCGCACCTTGTCGCCCTTTTGCACCTGGAACTTGTAGCCATCGACCGCGCCCATGTAGCCTTCGCCGATCGTGTCCTGCGAAATCTTGAAGCTTTGCGTGGCGCCTGAGCTGTCGATCACCTGAATGGTGTGCTTACCCTCGAATTTCACGACAGTCCCGGTTGCAGATGTGAATGGGCCTGATCCCAGGTTCTTCAGCGCGACGACCGTCCGGTCGCTATCGCCTCCGTAGTAGAGCACCACAACATATGCGCCTGTCTTCTTGAACACCTCGGCCGCAGTCGTATCGAGAGAGACCTTCTTATCTATGGACAGACGTGTCTTCGAGTCTGTTCCGTCGCTGAATTCGCCCTGAATCCCGTTGTCCTGGAATACAGAGATGGTTTTGTTGGCGCTGTTGATCGAGCTGACGGTTCCGGTCAACGCGTGCACAACCTGCTGCGCTGTAGCTGGAACGGCGAAACCGAGGCAACCGGAGACAGCAATGCTGCAGATGACCGCTTTCAACATGAACGACCTCCCCCATCGATGTTCAATTGTCGATGTATGGCACATGCACCCAGCCCCCTGCGTGCATTGGCGCCAGTATAGTTCGCAAGCCACTGACTCGCAATGGATTTACTTTCCATTGAGTCAACCCCTGAGTCACCAAAGCACGTGACTTCTGCTACAGACCACCAGACTTCTGGGGCCTATAAGGTCCACCGGCAGGGACTTTCATGCCCAGCTTTCCTGAGTTGTGGCGACAATTCCCTGCCCACTTCCAAGGGGGAAAAAATGCAGAAAGCGTCGAACGTGCGCTGTCTTTCGATCATTGCAATGCTGCTCACAGCTCTTCTGGCATCTCCGGCCCTTTCGGCCCAGGAAGCTGCCGGCGGGAGGGCGACCGTGAAGGTTATGACCTACAACCTTTTCCAGGGCACTGATTTCGTTGAGGTACTACAGGCTCAGAATGCCATCGAGTTTCTGGCTGCCGCTCAGCTTACCGTTGATGAGGTAAAGGCGAGCAATCCGCCCGCACGCATGCGAGCCATTGCACATCAAATTGCGATCACAAATCCTGACCTCGTCGGTCTGGAAGAGGTCACGCTCTGGCGCTTCGGTGTCGGGCCCAGTCCTACAGACGTGATGTACGACCCGCTCCAGGAGGTGCTGGATGGTCTGAAAGCAGAAGGAGTCCACTACGCAGCCGTAGTTGTTGCTGACGAGTATGAGTTGCAAGGACCAATGCCCGACCTGGTGCACTATCTGCGCGCGAATGGCCGCAATGTCATTCTCGCGAGAACAGACAAGCCTGAGTTGCATCTCTCCAATCCGCAGACGGCGAGTTTCCACACACTGCTCGAGATCCCGAGCGCCGTGCTCGGTCCGATCACGATTACCCGAAGTTGGGGCTCGGTGGACGTCGAACTGAACGGTCAGGCGTTCCGGTTTATCGACACACATCTTGAGAATCCGATTCCTCAGATTCCCGCGAGCTACCTTCTGCTTCAGGCGCAGGCCAAAGAACTAAGCGATGTGCCGGCAAACACGTCGCTGCCAGTGATTCTTGTCGGAGATTTCAACGCAATTGCCAACAATGTTGTCGACCCCTCGAACGCGACTTATCAGGAGATGCTGAACCTTGGCTTCTCCGACTCGTGGCTCGAACGCGGCCCCGAAAAGCCCGGACTGACCTGGCCGCTGCTCAACGCCAGCAAGGTCGATACCGCGACGCAGAGAATTGACTTTGTTTTCCATCGCGGGCTGGTCAATGCTCGCGTAGCCGACCTGGCTGGCGATAGGAAGCACGACCGGGTCGATAATCAGTGGCCGTCGGACCACGCCGGATTGCGTGCTTTGCTGCAGATCGGCGCTGAGTAGGGCTCACCAGTTCACGAAAGGACTCTCGCCGGGTATCTGCAAGGGTACCCGGCATTCCGTTCCTGCCGATGAACAGATGGTAGAGTGTTTCTTCGCTCGGAAGACGATGCCGATCTCCGTTGTACTTCGCCGATTGCTTTTGATTGCCCTGCTCGTATTGCCACAGGTCTACTGGCTGGGCACCGCCTGGAGCTTAGGCCTTAGGGTCGCGCGAATTCAGCGGTGGCTGATTCGAATTTTCATCGTTGCGGTCGTGGCGGCGATTGTGGCCGTCCTGTACGACGGCATCGCTGTGAAGTCTCTGCCAGCAGCACTCAGCAATCGCATCTCTCCCCCTGTCCAACTCTGGATATTCTCTTCTACGTTCGCGTTCTATCTCACCAAGGGGCTGCACGGTCTTGTCTTCTGCTGGACGAAGGTGGCTGGGCTTCATCGCAGACACGAGCCGATGCCAATACACGATGTCTCCCGAAGGAGAGTATTGCGCCAGACCGCTTCCATCCTCGGCGGAGCGCCTTTCATCGCCGCGTTACGGATATGCGCGGGAACGGTTCCAGTTCGCGATCGAAAGGGTCGAGATCGAGATCGCTAACCTTCCGCCGGCGCTGGATGGCCTGCGCATTGCCCAGCTCAGCGATATCCATGCAGGCGACTTGATGCCGATCGATGAGGTCAGCCGTGCTGTCGCCCTGGCAAACGATCTAGAACCGCACCTCTTCGTTATCACCGGCGATTTTCTGACCCGCCGTGGCGATCCTCTTGCTGAATGCATCCGCGAACTAAGCCGCCTGCGGGCTCCGCTCGGCATCTGGGGATGCAACGGCAATCACGAGATCTACGCTGACGCAGAGGACGACGCGGAGACGCTCTTCGCCGCCAATGGCATGCGCCTGCTTCGCCATACGGCAGCTCAAATCGAGTGGAACGGCGCGCCACTAAATCTCATCGGAATTGACTATCAGCGCAATCTCCCTACAGACAGGACGGTCATGCCGACTCTAAATGGCGCTGAACGTCTCGTCAGGCGCGATATGCCCAATATCCTGCTCTCGCACAGCCCGGATACGTTCCCCAGCGCCGCTGCCGCCAGCGTGGAGTTATCGCTCGCAGGCCATACGCACGGCGGCCAGATCAACGTTCAAGTCCTGCACACCGCGATTAATCCGGCTCGCGTCATTACGCACTTCATTTCAGGGCCGTACCGACTGCCTTTGCGCGACGACCGCAAACAGCAGGCATGGCTCTACGTCAATCGAGGGCTTGGCACCCTCGGATTACCCGCACGGATCAACTCGAAGCCGGAGATTACGCTCCTGACTCTCCGGCCAGCCAAACACAGCTAAGCTTGAGATGTGAGCGGGATGTTCTCGTATGCGGCGGCGCTGAGAGCTGAACTGGCGGAACGGAATCGCCTGCACGCACGCGCTTTTCCCCACGTCGAAAGCTACGGGAGCGATCCGGTGATCGTTTATGCGCCTGAAGATCAACGCCACGGCAATTTCTACCCACCAGCATATGACGCGATTCTGGCGAATCCTGCGTGGTTCCGGCGCTTCGAGAAAATTCACTCGCATGGACGCTCGCTTCCGAAACCCGAGATTGATCCCGCGCGGAAGTGGCGCGAACTCGATTCATCCATGAGTTCCGACGCACTGCTGATGAACGTTTTCTGTACACCGGGCGTGGCAGACTCGCGCGCGCTCCGTTCCATGCTGGGGATTGCAGGCAACACTGGACCAGAGTTCGGCTGGAAGGCCCGCGTTCCCTTGCGCAATGGTCGCGTCGACCGCACCGAAGTGGATATGCGCTGGGGCGATCTGCTGGTCGAGGCGAAGCTGACCGAATCGGACTTCCAATGCCGTGAGGGAAAAATCGTCGAAGCATATCGCGACTTCGATGAAGTCTTCGATCGTGACCTGCTGCCCAAGGTTCAAATCCGGACTCATCGCCGGCGTGCTGCTGTCGAGTTCGCAGAGCAGTTCACGCAAGAATGGGAGCATCCCGTCGAAGGCGCCGATGACATTGCACGCGCATTCCAGGCACAACTGGAATCGCAGGCGGATGCAGAACAACCGTGGGAGCCGGGATACGCCGCCTATCAATTGCTCCGCAACGTGCTCGCAGCGCATGCAATCGGCACAAGCTTTTGCGTGATCCACGATGAACGCAGGCCCGATCTCCGCGAGGCGTGGTTCTCAGTCATGAGCGCTGTGCGAACGGCAGATATGCGGACCCGGTGCAAGGTTTTGACATGGCAGGAGCTGACGCCTTTTCTGCCCGAAGGCCTTCGTCGATTCCTCGATGCGAAATATGGCATCTCATAGCCCGGCTCGGCGCAACCCGCGGAACCAGCAACTTTGGCGCACGCGCCTCGCCGCGCATGAACCTGTTCTCAGATGCTGCTGTGAACCGTTATGCTTTCTAGCGACAATCAAATTGGCTCCCATGAGGTGCTGAGTGATCAGAGCGAGAAGCTCTCTATCTGCCGTCCTTGTAATTCTGTCTTTAGCCGCAACAGCACAAGTCACGATTAACACAGAGGCACAGCAGCGGGCCGGCTCTGTGCGTCTGGAGCGGGTGACCGCTTCGCATCAGCTGCCAAATGGCATTGAGCTTCGTTCGGGAACAGCAATTGTCCAGATCACTGCTCTTCGCGAAGACGTCATTCGCGTGCGCGTAGGACCCACAGGACAATTACCCGAAGACGCATCGTGGGCGGTACTTCCCGCATCTCGCACAGCCAGCGTAAATGTCACGCCCGAATCGGCCGGAGCCGCGGCTGGTTTTAAGACCGCTAAACTTCACGTGGCAGTACATAAGGACCCGTTCGGCCTCACGGTCACTGACAATGCAGGTCACGTAATTGTTCAGGATCTGTCAGGCCGCCCCATCGAGTACCACGGTGCATCGTTCCGCGTGTACATGAACTCGCCCGAGGACGAGCACTACTTCGGGCTTGGCGATAAGCCAGGCCCTCTCGACCGGCGCAACGAGGCCTTCACCGACTGGAATACCGACGCCTACGGTTGGCAGCAGTCGACCGATCCCATCTACAAATCGATCCCGTGGTTTATCACTTTTCACAAAGGCATTTGCGCCGGGATTTTTCTGGATAACACGTGGCGGTCCAGCTTCGACTTCAACAAGGAGTATCACGACGCTTACTCTTTCGGCTCGGAAGGTGGGCCGCTGGATTTTTACGTTGTGTATGGCCCCGAACCGAAACAGGTTGTCCAGACATGGGCGTGGCTGGTGGGCACAACGCCTATGCCGCCCATGTGGGCGCTCGGCTATCAGCAATCGCGATACAGCTACTATCCAGAAGCTGAAGTGAAGCGCATTGCAAGCCGTCTCCGCAGCGAGCGCATTCCCGCAGATGTGATCTGGCTGGACATCGACTACCAGTACAAGAACTGGCCCTTCACTGTGGATCCCGACCGCTTCCCCACTTTCGAACAAATGATCAAGGACCTCCGCGCGGAGCACATTCGCACAGTGGTCATCACCGATCTGCATATTGCCGACCAGCCCCTGGCGCACTACAAGCCTTTTGAGGAAGGCATTAACGGACATCATTTCGTCAGGAATGCCGATGGGTCAATTTACGAAGGAGTCGTTTGGCCCGGAAAGGCCGTCTTTCCTGACTTCACGCGGAAGGCATCGCGCGATTGGTGGGGAACTCTCTACGCGGATTTTGTAAAACAGGGTGTGGCTGGGTTCTGGAACGACATGAATGAGCCCGCGATCTTTCTCGTTCCCTCCAAAACGATGCCCGACAACGTCCAGCACCGGATTGAGGAACCCGGCTTCACGACGCGAACCGCCAATCACCTCGAAGTCCACAATATCTTTGGCATGGAAAACTCGCGGGGCACCTTTGAAGGTCTGCTCAACCTGCAGCCGAACGTGCGTCCATTCGTGATGACTCGTGCAAGCTATGCCGGTGGACATCGATATGCCGTCACATGGACGGGCGACAATTCAAGCAACTGGGATCACCTGCGGCAAACGACACCTCAGATCGTGAATCTAGGCCTGAGCGGCTTCGCGATGTCCGGCGCCGACGTCGGCGGATTCGCGGGATCTCCGCAGCCGGAGTTGCTGACGCGCTGGCTTGAGGTGGCGGCATTCCATCCGATTGACCGCGATCACACGGCTACGGGAACCAACCCGCAAGAACCCTGGGAGAACGGAACCGCGGAAGACTTGAGCCTGCGCCGTCGCTACATTGAAGAGCGCTATCGGCTCATGCCCTATCTCTACACCACTACGGAGGAGATGAGCCGGACGGGAATCCCCATCATGAGGCCCCTCTTCATGGAGTTTCCGCACGGCGCCGCGGATGGAGGGCCACTTGACCTCAGCACAGGAAACGCCTTCCTTGTTGGTCCTGATCTGCTGGTTGCGCAGAGCCCATTCCCTGACGAAGTGGATGACTATGCAGTCGCCCTGCCGCCCGACACATGGTACGACTACTGGACAGGTTCCCGCATCGATCCGACCTCAGGCCGCAAAGGCATCGATAACGCAGCAATCTCTCAACCCGAGGTTCACATACACCGCAACCTCGAAACTCTTCCCGTGTTTGTCCGCGCGGGCTCCATTGTGCCCGAGCAGCCGCTCGTGCAAAGCACGGAGGAGAAGCCTGAGGGTCCGCTGACGCTGCGAATCTACCCGCCCACAACCTTCGGCGCAGATTGCAGCGGATCACTTTATCTGGATGACGGCGTGAGCTACGACTTCAAGAAAGGTGAGTATCTGCGCGTGAAGTTCTCATGCCGTCTCAGCTCTCAAGGTATGTTTGTGACGATTGCACCGCGCGAGGGCACGTTCCAGCCCTGGTGGAAGCTCCTTTCCATCGAGGTGTATGGAGCTAGCAAGCCTTATAGCAGTGCAAACCTCACCGCACTGGATCATCCGGGCAACAACCCTGTCACGACCAACTTCGATGCCGAACACCATCGCGTCACCGCACTCGTAAGTGATGATGCGAAAGGCCTGCAACTGCAGCTGACATATTGAGCACGTGGCGGAGCAGCCTGAAACACACCTGTTTCCGGTGGTTCCAGCCCCTCTTTCAGGTGAACTCCTTGTGTTACCAACTGATAACCTAGAAACATGAAATTTGGCGTTCTCGTCTTCCCGGGATCCAATTGCGATCACGATACCTACAATGTGATCGCCGAAATCGCCCACCAGCCCGTCACATTTCTCTGGCATGATTCTGATGATCTACAGGGCGTAGACGCCATCCTGGTCCCCGGCGGATTCGCCTATGGGGACTACCTGCGCACGGGCGCCATCGCACGGTTCTCCCCTGTGATGGGCGCCGTCCAGAAGTTCGCAGCCGGCGGAGGCCTTGTCCTCGGTATTTGCAACGGCTTCCAGATTCTTGCTGAGTCAGGCCTGCTTCCGGGAGCGCTGATGCGCAATGCCGGCTTGAAGTACATCTGCAAGCAGGTCCACCTGCGGACCGAGACGACTGACAGCCCCTTCACGAACAAACTGACGAAAGGCAAAGTCCTGCAGATTCCCATCGGACATATGGAAGGCAACTACTTCTGCACTCCCGAAGAGCTGAAACGCCTCGAGTCGGAAGACAGGATTGCATTCCGCTACTCCACGCCAAAGGGCGAGATCACGCCTGAAGCGAATCCTAATGGGTCTCTCGCAAACATCGCCGGCATTCTCAACGAAGGACGCAACGTGCTGGGCATGATGCCGCACCCCGACCGTTCAAGCGAAAACCTGCTGGGCTCGAGCGATGGTTGGAAAATCTTCGAATCGATGATTGAAGCTCTTGCAAATCGTTAGGCCCATGAAAGAGAGGGCGCGGTTTTCATGATCGACATCCACACACACGTCATCTATGGGGTCGACGACGGTGCTCCTGATCTGAAGACTGCAATGGAGCTGACGCAAATGGCAATCGACGAGGGGGTGAGCCATCTGGTCTGCAGCCCGCACTCCAGCGACAGATATCGATTTCAGCCCGAGGTGAATGAGTCCCGCATGGAGGAATTGCGAGCGGCGTTCGACGGGCAAATCGGATTCAGCCTTGCCTGCGATTTCCATATGAACGCGGCCAACATCGAGGACGCGCTCGCGAATCCGCTGCGCTACTCGATCGACGGCAAGGGCTACTTGCTGATTGAGTTCCCAGACCTGCTGATTCCTCCTCAACTGGTCGATGCGATGCTCCGCCTGCGCAAAGCTGGATATACGCTCATCATCACGCATCCTGAACGGAATCCTTACCTTCAGCAAAATCCGGATCGCCTGGCCGACTTCATGCGCGATGGGTGCCTCGTGCAGGTTACATCCGCCTCAATCTATGGACGATTCGGCAAGGTCGCCAAAGCGTTTGCGGACGCGCTCCTCGAACGGAACTGGATTCATTTCATGGCGAGCGATGCGCATCATCCACAGTGGCGCCCTCTCCATATGAAGAAGGGATACACCTACGTGGCAGAAAAGGCCGGCGAAGAAACCGCCCGCAGGCTGTATGTCACGAACCCTCGAGCCGCAGTCGATGGGGCGAAATGGCCGGAGCAGCCCGAACCAGCAGGCCTGTGGCAGGAAGTTCCTCTTGCGTTTGAATCGCCGTCTGGCAGTCGCAAGGGCTCGAGTGGCAGCAGCTTCTGGGGCCGCTTGTTCGGACGATAATCCGGTATCGAGAAACTACAGCCCGAGTCCTCCATCGACCGCGAGGATCTGCCCAGTGACGAAGCTGGTGGCAGACGCGAAAAACACCACCGCATCGGCAATGTCGCGGGCCGTTCCATTGCGCTTCATGGGCGTTTTCGAAGCAAAGCGTTCCGCATCGGATCGCGATTCTTCTTCGCCCAGATCGATCCAGCCAGGAGCAACGCAATTCACGGCTACTTCAGGCGCGAAAGCCTTAGCCATGGCCTGGGTCAGCATGTGAAGCGCCGCCTTCGAGGAACAATAGTGCGCGTGGCCCGCCCATGGGCGAAGTCCTCCAAGAGAGCCGATATTGATGATGCGCCCCTGAGACTTTCGCAGATATTCGATCGCCTGGCGAGCCATAAGGAATGGTCCACGGGCATTCGTCTCGAAAACGGTATCCCATTGTTCGAGCGTCAACTGATCGAGAGGAACGGACTGGAAAACAGCCGCATTGTTGACGAGAACGTCCAGATGTCCGTGGAAGTTCACAGCGGCGACAACCGCGTCACGCACGGAATCTTCTGACCGCACGTCGCACTCGACTGCGATGGCCAGCCGGCCCAGATCCTTGATGGCCTTGATGGTTTCTTCGGCTTCCTGCCGCGAGGTGCGATAGGTGACGGTGACTTCCGCGCCGGCAGTCGCAAGTTGAAGGGCAATCTCCCGCCCGATCCGGCGGGCTCCGCCGGTTACCAGCGCCGCCTTGCCTAGAAGTGGTTCGCTGGTCATCCGCGTAATCCCTCAGGTGAAATCTTCCTGCCGAGGTTGGATGCAGACTATCTTGATTGCGGTTTGGACTCCGGCGCAGGCTGGGGTGCTGGCTTGTCCTTCGGCTCGTCCTTCAAGTCCTTGTCCTTGGTGTCCTCGTCCGGCTCCGTCTGGGAGTTTCCATCTTTGCCGTCGTGGTCCTTGTAGATGGAGTACTGCTCGGTAGGGCGCCTCATTTTTACATCAAAGGCCATCTCCGGCTTGTCGATCTTGTAGTCCTGGCCGTAGGTTTGAAACCCCTTGGCAATGATTTGGAGACGCATCGTCGATCCGATGGGTAGGACGTCGATCATCGACTTTCCATCCTCGTTCGTCTTCTGCTCCATATTGCCCTTGTCACCATCCATGTCCACATGGAAGATGACGGCCGCGTTCTCGATCGGCTTGGAGTCCGAAGCCCGCACCACCGTGACCTCAACCTTGGCTGTGGGCGGTGGCGGCTTGTACTTGCGGCCGCGACGGGTCTTTTCCTGTGCAGAGAAGCTGACCCCGGCCATGACCAGCAGGGCAACCGTGATCGTCAGATAGCGAAGAAAGCGACTGGACAACATGCCTGCATTGTATCCGTTGGAAAGGTCGGCAGGCGAGAGGCAGGCAGGACCTGGATTGGATATTGCGAGTTTCACAAATGGTTGATCGTGCTTCATCCCTATTTGACGGAACTCCAGTATATTGAGCAGCTAGGGACCGCCATGGAACCAAAGCAACGGCGACCGGCCATGAAGCCCACCAGCGAGGCAGCACAGCGCTGGGCCGAAACAGTGCGAGGGGAACTGGAGCAATGGCCAGGCGTCACCGTAAAGCGGGCGTTCGGAATGGTGATGGTCTACCGGAAGGGCATCGTCTTCGCCGCCCTTCCCGGGACGCGTGCCCTCTTCGAAGAGGACGCCATCCTGATCAAGTTCTGCCGGGAAACCTCTGCCCTGCTCAAAAAGATTGCAGTTGAAAAGCGCTTTGCCGCGGGCACCATGCAGCAGCGCGGTAAGAAGAAACAGGGCGAAGGCCGCAAATGGCGCATCTACCTGCTTCGGGAAGAACGGGATACGCGGGACGTAATCGAATGGCTGGCACGGGCTTACCAGCTAGCTGGAAACTGACAACGTACGTTCAGCTTGAGATTCCGCGCTCTCGGCGACTCCTCGGAGAAGCGCGTTCACAACATCTTCGGCGCTGTAGCTGTCGCGTCCTGACGCTATAAACGCGGCCACTCGATTCACGTCATCTCCCACCGTTACGAGTGGAGGCTCGGCCACGCCATCAGGTCGCGTTTGGGGATACCCGATGTTCGCCAGCAGCGCGTTGCAGAGACACTTGCGGCCTGCCGTTTCTTCGATTTTCCCGCCCTTTGCTATATATGACGTTTCTGGCTCCGCAGCGCACCGATAGGCGATCTTTCCGTCATCCGTCCAATAAGCCTCGCGCAAATACCCCAGATCGCAGACCCGCGCGCGGGCAGCGGTAACTCCCGCATCCGAATACGTTCCTGCCAGCTGGGCCACCTTAAATGGAAATCCGGTTGGTGATGCAACAGGATCCGTAAACACCTTCGCGGTTCCCTGCGAGGCTTGCGCCACCAGCATCTTTTTCAAATCGTGCCGTAGACCCGATTCCTCGCTGAAGGCAAACGCCGTGCCCACCTGAACCCCGGCGGCTCCTTCACTCAGCGCCTCGCGAAGCTTCTGCGCGCTGCCGTACCCGCCTGCCATCCAGAACGGCACGCCCAGTCTGCGCAGCTCACCCAGATCCACCCGATCGCGCTCCCCATAGACCGGCTGCCCAGTTGCGTCCAGAGCGCCCTTTCCTCGTGGGGGAGCATTGTGCCCGCCCGCTATGGGGCTCTCGATGATCAAGCCGTCCACGCGTCCCGTAGCCCGGCGCAGCATTGTCGAGGCCAGCGTGTTCGAAGAGACAATCGCCAGAAATTTCGGCCGCTCCAGCTCCGGCAAAATCCCCTCCACGTATTCGCGCGGATCGAACTGCATCAGCGTGTCCATATCCGCAGGCGCGCCTGTCACTGTCAGTTTGTACTCTGCGGGGCGCCGGGCGGCGAAGTTGTCGAGCACCCCTGGAATGTGCAGCGGGATTCCCGCGCCCATCAGCACGTATCCAACCCCCGCCAGCATGGCCCCATAAATCGAGGCAAGATGCGGCAGCTGGACCTTCTCGAGGAAGTTCACGCCCACCTTATTCAAGTGGCCTTCGCGTGCCAGAAAAACTTCGACGAAATTGCTTACCATCAGCAGTTCGATCAGCTTGCGCGAGTCCCGCCTCTGGTGCATCGGAGTCGTCGGATAGGGCGCACCGGCAGGCTTACCGCCCGACTGGAAGTACTCGTTCCAGATTCGCTTCGCCATCTCCGGAAACGGAAACGCGTCGAAGCCGCGGCGCATGTGCCCGCCTTGATCGCCGTCGGCCAGCCGCCGCACCAGCACCTGATCCAGTGCCGTGCCAGACACAACGCCAAGCTGCCCAAGCCGCGAGACAGCCTGAGCGAGCCTCCAGTTCGACACGCCAACCCCCATGCCGCCCTGGATGATCTTTGGCATTTGAAACATCGGGGCATTCTTTCACATCCGGCAGCCGATGGTCAGTGACGTGCGACCAAAAAAGGAACTCACCAAGCCGGCACTTTGCCCCCGAGCGCCGTCCTGTTGGTTTGCTCGTAGGGTAGTTCCCTTGCCCACGTCCCTTAATCCCAGGGAGTCTCTTTAAAGGCCTGGGCCATCCCCGGATAGAACGCCAGGTAACCGCAGATAATCAGATTCACGGCAATGCTCACAAACATCGAAACTTCCTGACCCGGAGGCATCGGGGTCGGGAAGCCAGATGCGCGATCGGCCGCATAGTTCCCCAGCATCTTGGCCGCCGTCGCGCCCGACATGAACATTACGAACCACCGTGCTCGCCAGTCGCGGCTGTACCACCGCCATGCCGTCAGCCCGTACAGAAACGCGCTGACATAAAACACGCCCTCCGGAGGCATCTGCCTCGGCCACGCATCGAAGTTGGTCGCAATAAAGGTTGCTGTTGCCGTATCCGGTGCGAGTCCCACGATCAGCGCAAAGATCAGGTTCACCGCCGACCGAAATACCAGCAGCCAGACGAACAACCGAATCAACACCGGGAGTTTGTTTCTTTCAACCCAGTCGCCCCGCTCTTTATTCGGACCGGTCTGCTGCGCTTGCGGAACGTAAGTTCTGATTCCGTCTCTCGGTGGCATGCTCCCCCTCAACATCCGGTACGTTACAGGCAAGGAAAGCACCTCGCTCAGTTCGTGCCGAAACATGAATTGTCAGTGTCGATTTGGACCTGAAAACTGTCCAGATTTTATTCGAAAAGGACTTCAGCTCTCGGAGAGTTAGTGACGAGTGACAGAAAATCGATGCCGAACCGCGCAGCTTTCCGGCTAATCCAATCTCTTTCCTCTCGTTCCCTTGTCCCCTGTCTTACAGCTTCTCCCGCAAAAAGCTGATCACGTGATCGGCCTGCACTACGCCGACCATCCGTCCAACCTTATCCACCACCGGCAAGGCATGCAGGTTGTATTTGTCGAACATCTCTGCCAAATCGATCTGCTTCATATCCGCGGGGCACGAAAGCACCCTGCCCTCAGCCAGAACCGAGAGTTGCGTATCTGCCTGAGCCATCACGAGGCGTGCCAGGGGAACCGCCCCGCGCACCACTCGCTTCTCATCCAGCAGGTAGATCTCCGTTACGGATTCAACGTCGCCATCGAAGCTGCGCAGCGCCGGTCCCACCTGCGAGACGACCGCGTCGATCCCGAGATAAACGAAGTCTGTAGTCATGGCTCCGGCGGCTGAGTTCTCGTCGAACTCCAGCAGTTCGGCAACCTCCTGCCGCTCCTCCGGCTCCATCTCCTCGAGAATCGCGTCGGACTTGTCCTCTGGCAGTTCGGCCAGAAGATCGGCAGCAGCCCCAGGATCCATCTCCTCGACAATGTCGGCGATTCTCTCTTCGTCGAGCTTCTCGAGCAGAGAAACCTGCAGCTTGGGGTCTACCTCCTCCAACGTCTCCGCCGCCACCTCTTCATCAAGCGACGTAAATACCGCATCGCGCTCTGCCGGGCTCAGGTCCTCGAGAATATCCGCGAGGTCCGATGGGTGCATCTCGGCAAGGCGCTCATATTCGATCCGCAGCTTCACCCGGCGAGAAGGATCTACTTCGATCACATCGACGAACTGCCACGGAATCCCGCGATCCTTGAACCGACGCGATAGCTGATCCAGCGTCGTCTTTGGCAGTACTCCCTTGAAGACCCGCCGAAAGGCACCCCGCAGCCCCACTTCTACTTCGGCGACCCGCAACAGATGCGCGGATCCATCGCCGGTCCACTCCAGATCGACATCGTTCACACGAACGACCTTCCGCCCGTGAATATCGATGATCTGCCGGTCCACAAGGTCCTGCTGAAGGTAGATGTAAGTTCCCTGTTCGCCAGTCAGCGGGGTGATTGCGTTTGTGGACAGCACCTGAAGCGTTCCCGCAGCCGTCTCGCGAACTTCCTGCGATGGGACGAGCGACAACCCCGCGCGGGTCTTCAGGACCAGTCCCGCCACCTTCCCTGCGTCCGCACCGGTGCCGACGGCAATGTCTTTTAATTTCCCGCACACGCTTCCTTGCGAGTCGGTCACCGGAGTGCCCAGCAGCGCCGTGAGACTCACGCGGGTTGTCGTGCGGTGGTTCATACGACGAGTGTACTGCGAGAGCAAGCGACTCGTTTCGCTCTTCAGGTAAGAGTGCCGACCCGGGCCCTTAGAAAACCGAAAGCAACTTCTTGCCGTTCCTTCATAGACGCCGATGCTGAGCGGCCATACCCCTTACCTCGACTCGCTCAAAGCAGTCCTTGACACAATCCGCTTCAACCATGAAACTGCCCTCTATAGCGTCTTTTTCCACAAAATCCCAAAGACGTATTACTTCCTCTCGCGGTAAGGCGTTGGGCTTTGCCATTCCCGGTAGAGGCGGAGACGAAGCCGGTGAC
>DATJEO010000255.1:0-4905 GCA_035496515.1 Occallatibacter sp. | reverse complement strand
CCGTCAAATCGTCACGTTTTTTCCCCGCCGATAGCTCAGAGCTGACAGCTGACAACTGAGAGCAGATAGCTGAGATCCGACGGCCGACAGCTAGTTACTAACCAGTACAAATCTCGTATCAACGGCGAGTAACTAGCACACCCGGCTAAGTCCTTTCGATCGCGGATTATGCGTGTAAGTCCTCTGGATCGCGGATTTTACGGGATCTCTCGCCCGGTCGATCCTTTGTTTCCCGGAACTTACAGACAAAAAAGTTCGCAAGCGCAGATCCGCTAAATCAACAACTTAGCCCAGGCTATACAACAGGTTGTTGTTTACTCGAGTTCTCGCAAAACCACAATAGGTTGTGTAGGAATTTTCCGACAGTCCCGCCGGCCCTTCACGGAATCTCCTGCACCGCGCGATACGCCTGGTCAATCGCCGTGTCGGTTTCCGCTTCGGCTCCAGCGTCGGAATTCGCAATCCGGATGCGCCCCAGCGGCTGCCGTCCAATCACCCACGGCTTCCCTTCTTCTTTCCAATCGGGATCGAACAGGGGGTTGGGACTGAAGGCATACCCGTGGGCCCAGCGGTTCACCGTGATGCCCTGGATGTCGCGTGCCGGATCGAACCCGGCGCTGCCCAGCATCGCCGCCAACTGCTCGCGGATCTTCTTTTCGAATGTGGCGAAGCTCGTACTCAGCAACTGTGCCCGTCCCGCGCGGTTCTGATCGCGGGCTGGAAGCCCTGGGTAGCAAGGCGTTCGCAGCATGAAGAGCACCATCGGCTCTTCTGGCCGGCTGGGGAACTTGTATTCGCCAAGACTCACCGGGAAGTCCAGAGCCGTATACGAGTGATAACTTCCGGGAGAGACGATCTGGTGAATGCCAAGCTTGTGGAAGCTTGTCCAGTTGGCAAGCGCCACATGGGTGTACACCAGCGGCATCTTCACCAGGTACGACAGAGCCTCCCTCTGCTTCTGCGGCAGCTCGGGACACAGGTACGGGATCATGCCGTTGTAGCACGCGAGAATGCAGTTCCGGGCAATGACGCTCTGCAGCTTCCCGCCGCGCATGTAGGCGATCTCGACCTCCTTGGCCTTCTCCGGCGGCCCGACGTGAGACACGTGAACCACGGTGCTGTTCAGGCGGATACGGACGGGTGACCCGGCTTCGTCCAGCCGGGCATAGTCAGCGTGGGCAGTCACGATGTCGTCCATCGTCCGGCCTGGCATGGACACCGGCACCAGGCGGCGTACCAGCATGCGTGCGATCGACGCGTTGCCGTCAGGAAAGTGAAAGATGTAGGGCTCCTCCTGAGGTGGAGCCCCGAGATCCAGTCCATCGAACCCGGGATAGCTGATCGCTCCGTAGTCGTCGCCGGTCATGTAGCAGTAGAGCGCCGGCACAGCATCGATCCCGACTGCGAACAGGTCGTTGGTGTAAGTCTGGAAGAACGGAAGCGCATCCGGCGTAACCTTGCAGATCTTGGTCAGGTAATCGGCATAACTGATCTTGCGGAGCCGCTCCATCTTCTGCTCGCGACTTAGACCGGGCAGGTAGTCCTTCTTCTCGGTGTAGACGCGGGCGATGTCGAGGCGCACTGTCTCGCTCAGTGGCGACTGCGAGAGGAACTCGGCCCACGGCTTTCTGCCCAGGCCGGTGACCAGGCGATCTTCGCCAAAGGTCTCGCGATCGTAGAACACCGCTGCACCGAGCCTCCGGTACAGCCGCTGATCATATGCCTTGTAGAAGCGTTGGACATCGATCCCCAGTTCTCGGAGCAGGCCCATTGCGACGTGGCTGTACTCGCCCGGCCGTTCGATGTTCATGGTACCGCCATGCGACAGCAGCGTGCGGGTCCCGACGCGGAACTCGTTGCGCTTGGCGTGGCCGCCGAAGTCATCGTGGTTGTCGAGGATGAGGATTCGGCCCTTGTCCCCCACCCGCTTGCGGTAGAAGTAGGCAGCAGCGAGGCCGCTGATCCCGGCCCCGACGACGATCAGGTCGTACGTCTCACCCGAGCTCTCGGCCTTGGCCATCGTGTTCCACGCTGCGCCGTCGCGCAGCTGGTGGGCGTAGGTGAAGCTGCCGTCGTGATTGCCGCGCATGCCGGTCAGAGCCGGAGGGTAGTAGCCTGCGGCCTTCTCGGGCGCGTAGGCTGCTTCGTCGAACGCCAGGGCGGACGCCGGGATCAGCGTGCTGCCAATGGTCAGCGCAACTCCGTTGAGGAAGTCGCGGCGCGAGATCCGACGCTGCATTCCAAGCTCATGGTCGTCGTTCATGACTTGGTTGATTATAGCGACGAGTCTTGCGCGACAGTAGCCGATGTTCGAGCGTCACAGCTTCCTGGTGCTTTTGGGCGCACCATCGTTTTGGGAGCATCTGTGATGTCACTCACCGACAAACTCAAACTGTGGCTGGATCGTCCCGGTATCAGATTCCTGCTCGTCCCATTGATCAGTCAACTTGCAAGGTCACAAGGCAAGGGCGTTCAGCGCATCTTCTACGATGACGGAGTATGGATGCATGAGACATCCAGCGGGTACTTCGCTTACCACCAGCCCTACATCCGATTGGACCTGTCCATCTTCGACAAGCTTACACGCGTCAACTTCCATTGGGGATACACACCCAAGCCTGGCGATGTGGTCGTGGATGTAGGCGCCGGTGTGGGGGAGGAAGCTCTGAGCTTCTCCCGCGCCGTCGGACAGCAGGGGCGGGTTATCTGCATCGAAGCCCATCCGCGCACTTATCGCTGCCTGACGAAGCTGGTCGAGTACAACCGCCTGCAGAACGTGACCGCGATCTCTCTAGCTATCGCTCCGGCATCGGATGAGATTGTCCACATCGAGGACTCGCGAGAGTATCTTCGCAACCGGGTGAGCGATGGAGGCGGGATCACCGTTCGCGGCAGCACTATAGACGACATTTGCCGGAATCTTGGTTTGACTCATGTTGACTTCCTCAAGATGAACATCGAAGGGTCCGAGTTCCATGCAGTGCGCGGAATGACCGAAAGCTTGAGACATACCGAGGTGTTGTGCATCTGCTGTCACGACTTCCTTGCCGAGAAGACTGGAAACGACGCACTGAGGACCAAATCTCCGGTACGCCAGTTTCTGGAAGAACAGGGCATAACGGTAGTTGAGCGAAAAGCCGAAGGCCTGCCCCGGTATGTCAGCGACCAGCTTTGGGGTTTTAACCAAGAAGTGGTGAGCAGAGCAGGTTAGTTCACAGAACCACGCCCGACCGAAAGGCGCCAAAAAGCAAAGACCCCGCACATGAAGGATGCGGAGTCTCGCCAGAGGGCGTGCATGCGGAATCGGCCAGCCCGCAGCTACCGATCGAGGTGAAAGATATCCAACACCACGTGAGTGCTGTTGTTCACGAGCACGACGTGGCCGCCGATGATGGTGTGAGCGCAATGTGGTGGTGGCGGCGGCAGGCGCTCTTCCAGCTCGCGCGGACAAGGGCGCATGTACCCTCGCATCTCGTCGTCCATAACGTAGTGCACACGCAGACGGCGCTCCAGGCCGGGAGGCAGACGATCTCTCTTGGCCAGGCCGGGAGGCAGATGGCGGTAATGACCGCGATAGTAGCTACGCATCTCACGGCGATCATGATCGTCGTAGGCGTAGCGCGCTTCGCGGGCGTGCGCTTCGCGCAGGTGCGTGTCGTGCTTGCGGCCACGGCCATGATCGCGATCGTGGTCACGATCGTGGTCAGCAAACGCCAGCGTACCCAGCGAGAGCAACAGCAGGACGCCAGCATATATCCAAACTTTAGAACGCATGAAATGCTCCTGTTAAGAGTCTCGTGGGAAGCGTAGCTGCCGTTGCAGGCAGGGGCAAATTACTATGGGCGGTGGACCTGTGGTCAGGCGTCAGTAAGGTTAACCCCGGGGACCTCATCGGAGAGTTGTAAATCGGCGCCGCTCTGTAAGGACGGTTGTTCTTTAGCAGTTCCCCTGCGCGTGCCGCACAGCCGAATGCACGGTGAATTCTGAAGCCTATTTCTCGACTACTTTCTTGATTCTTTCGAATGCCCAATCGATCTCTTCACGCTTGATGACGAGAGGCGGGGCGATGCGTATAACGTGGTCGTGAGTCTCCTTGCACAGGATGCCTTCCTGTTTGAGTGCTTCGCAGTATGGCCGGGCGGGACTGTGGAGCTCGATGCCGATCCACATGCCTTTACCGCGCACTTCCTTAATATCGGAACTGCGCAGGCTCTTCAGACGCTCGATGAAATAGGAGCCGAGTTCGGCGGAGCGTTCTACCATCTTCTCTTCAAGAAGAACGCGAAGGGCTGTACGCGCCACCGCGCATCCCAAGGGATTACCGCCAAAGGTGCTGCCGTGGTCTCCCGGCATGTAGACGCCGAGGATTTCCTTCGAAGCAAGCACCGCGGACACGGGATAGAAGCCGCCAGCGAGCGCTTTGCCGACGATCAGTACATCCGGGGTGATGCCCTCGTGCATGTAGGCAAACATCTTCCCGGTACGACCAAGACCAGATTGGATTTCGTCGGCAACCAAAAGAACGCGGTTAGCGCGACAGATTTCCGCGGCTTCGCGCAGGAATCCAACCGGAGGGATCACGATACCGGCCTCGCCCTGAATTGGCTCGACGAGGAACGCACAGGTGTTGGGAGTGATAGCGTCACGGAGCGCGTGTGCATCACCGAATGGGATGACCTTAAATCCCGGAGTAAACGGTCCAAAGCCGTCCCGATATTGCTGGTCAGTGGAGAAGCTAACGATCGTGATGGTGCGGCCGTGGAAGTTGTTGGCGCAGACGATGATTTCGGCCTTACCTTCCGGGATGCCTTTGACCTTGTAACCCCACTTGCGAGCAGTTTTGACGGCGGTTTCGACGGCCTCGGCTCCGGAATTCATGGGCAGAGCCATGTCAAAGCCGGTGAG
>DATJEO010000254.1:0-9492 GCA_035496515.1 Occallatibacter sp. | reverse complement strand
CCCCGCTGCGGCGAGTTGCTCGGAGCGGCGTAGAGCCTGTTCGGATTTGCGTGCTTCAGTCGTGTTGGCGCAGTAGAGGATGATGCCTTCACCGGGCTGCGGGTAGACACTGAAGGTGTACCAGGCTTCGCCCTCAGGGCTCGAGAAGAACTGCTCGAACTCGACGGGAACGCGTTGATCCATGGCGCGGCGGACGTTGATTTCAACTTCGGTTCCCATGACTTCGGGGTAGAGATCCCAGAGGGTTGCGCCGATGAGGGACTTGCCTGAGCTCATACCGAGTTGAGCGGCGGCGGCATTCATGTAGGTGATGCGGTAATCGGTGTCCATTGTGCAGAATGCAATGGGCACGTGCTCGAGCGCTTCTCCAGCGAACTGGCGGGCGCGACTGATCTCCTGCGTAAGGGCAGCTTTCTGCTCGGCGGCTTCGCGGCGCATGCGGGCCATTTTGAGCTGGGCGTCGACGCGGGCGATGAGCTCGCGAGCGGCGAAGGGCTTGGTAAGGTAGTCGTCTGCTCCGCCTTCGACGCCTTCAATGCGGGCTTCTTCGCCGGCGCGCGCGGAGAGCATGATGATGGGAATGAGAGATGTCGCAGGGTCCCGGCGCAACGTTTCGAGGAGAGTGAAGCCGTCCATCTCAGGCATCATCACGTCGGTTAGGACGAGGTCGGGAGTGCGATTGCGAATCGCTTCGAGGGCTGCGCGTCCATTGTCGGCAGTGAGGACAGTGAAGCGAGCAGCGAGGAGCGTGCGCACGTACTCGCGCATATCGGCATTGTCATCGACCAGGAGGACGACAGGGCGGGAAGCGGAGCGAGGATGATCTCCTCCGGCAGTGTCGTCCTCTACGGAGCCGGTGATCAGGTCCTGCAACTGATCGTGATCGGAATTGTGGACGGGCATCCAGCCCAGGGTTTCCTGCACGTAGGCCACGGCTGAGCCCTGAAGAACGAGGGGGCTGCCGGCGTCGCGAGAAATGTTGCCGTGCTTGAGGTGTTCGTGACCGAAGGGCAAGTGCACCTTGAAATCAGTGCCATCTCCCAGCTTGCTGCGGACTTCGATCGCTCCGCCGTGCATTGTAACGAGTTCGTGGACCAAAGCGAGGCCGATGCCGCTTCCTTCATGACTGCGGCGGCGCGCGCCTTCAATGCGCCGGAAGCGTTCGAAAAGGTTCTGGAGCTCTTCTTCGGGGATGCCGGTTCCGGTGTCGTGAATTGTGAGCAGGGCACCGTTCTCTTCGGCGGAGATAGAGACGCGAATTTCGCCATCGAAGGTGGCTTTCAGGGCATTCGAGAGCAGGTTGAGGACGATCTTCTCCCACATATCGCGGTCGACGTAGACCGGCTCAGGGAGAGGGGGACATTCGATGACGAGCTTCAATCCAGCGCGTTCGACGGCGGAGCGGAAGACGCTGGCGAGCTGGGCTGTGAGAAGGGAGAGGTCGGTGGGCTGGTAGGTAGCCTGCATGCGTCCGACTTCAATGCGGACGAAATCGAGGACTCCGTTTACGAGTTTGAGAAGGCGCAGTGCGTTACGGTGCAGCATCTGCAGCGATTCGACTGACGGAGTGGTTTCGTTGAGCAGTGCATCTTCAACGGGGCCGAGGATCAGGGTGAGGGGGGTGCGCAGCTCGTGGCTGATATTGCTGAAGAAGGCGGTCTTGGCCCGGTCGAGGTCAGCAAGTTCTTCGGCGCGTCGTTTCTCCGCTTCGTAGGCGTCGGCGTTGGTGATGCTGGCGGAGATCTGGCCGGCGGCGAGGTCGAGGAAACCTGCGTAGCTGGAGTCGAACTGGCGATAGGGATTGATAGCCGCGATGAAGACCCCCAGAGGCTTGTCCTGACCACGACGGGAGAGGGGAACAAGACGCGCCTGACTGGGGGGCTTGTTCCATTCGCCTGTGGGAAGGTCTGGGAAACGATCACCCAGGAGGTCGAGGGTGATGGGCTGATTGGAATCAAAAAGGAAGTGGACCGGCCAGGGTGCGGATACGGATTCGCTGTCCATCTCAGGGGGCGCCGCGGGATGGCCGGGCTCGATTCCGCTTTGTGTGACAAGGCAGAGGTTGGGGCCGACGTCTTCGAAGCAGTAGACCAAGGCAAAAGGAATGTCCTTCTGACCGGCGAGGCCTGCTTGAATAGCAGCGAACGCTTCTTTGCGGGTGTTTGCTTCGGCCAGAGCACCGGCAAGGGTGCTGAGAGCGGTAAGCTGACGTTCGCCGCGAACACGCTGGGTGTCTTCCATGACAACGCAGAGCATGCCTTCGATCTGACCATTCGAGCCTGCGAGGGGGCTGTAGGAGAAGGTGTGGTAAGTCTCTTCGGGGAATCCGCTGCGTTCGAGAATCAGGCCGAGGGTTTCATCCCAGGAGGCCTCGCCAGTGGTCATCACGCGTTCGACGCGGGGGCCGATGTCGGGCCAGATTTCGTGCCAGACCTCGGGTGCTGGTTTCCCTAAAGCCCAGGGATGTTTTTTGCCCAGAGTTACTCGTGCATAGCTGTCGTTGTAGAGAAAGGTGAGCTGCGGGCCCCATGCCATCCACATGGGAAATCGGGAAGTGACGAGGATGCGAACCGCGGCTTTGAGGCTATCGGGCCAGCCGGCCACGTGTCCGAGGGGTGTCGTCGACCAGTCGTAAGAACTGATCAGCTCGCTCATTGTGCCGGGCTGCATGGTTCCTGTTTGTCCGCTCCAAAGCGGGCTGTCATCGTCCATCAATGGATCTCCGGCTGAGGTAACCCTACTCAATTACGCGGTCGGAGTAGACACACTCGGATCAGGGAACGTTGAACAGAAATCTGATTCCCGCTGTTTCTGGACCCCTCTTCCGTTCAACCATCGCACTTGGATGCCCCTCAAGCCGGGTCGGTTGTCTGGAAGGTTCAGTTTAGCTGTGCGCAGATTTTGCATTTCGTAGCGGGGATGATAACCCGAGCAGAAGTGGAAGCGCAAACGAGGGCGAGTGTATGCTCGGCGCATGGACGAGCGACAGTCAGACACCGCAACAGTGCTGAATCAACTGCAATCGGCATCTTCTTCTTACCTTCGATCGGCGCGCCACCAGCCGGTGAACTGGCATGCGTGGGGGGAGGCTGCGTTTGCAAAGGCGCAGTCGGAGAACAAACCCATTCTGCTGGACATTGGAGCGGTGTGGTGTCACTGGTGCCACGTGATGGATCGCGAGTCCTATGAGGATGCGGAGATTGCGCGAATCATCAATGATCATTTCGTCGCGGTGAAGGTGGACCGGGACGAGCGGCCGGATGTGGATTCCCGGTACCAGGCTGCGGTGTCGGCGATCAGCGGGCAAGGTGGGTGGCCCTTGACGGCGTTTCTGACGCCGGATGGAAGACCGTATTTCGGGGGAACGTATTTCCCGCGGGATGATCGCTATGGCCGGCCGGGGTTTGGCAGGGTGCTGCTGACGATGTCACAGGTTTGGCAGGACCGGCGGGAGGAAGCTCTGGAGTCGGCATCGAGCGTGATGAATGCGATCGAGCATAACGAGTCGTTTTCGGCGCGCGGCGGGGATTTGAATCTGGCGTTGGTAGAGAAGATTGTGACGTCGGCGGTGTCGCAGTTCGATCCACGACATGGTGGGTTCGGATCGCAGCCGAAGTTTCCGCATCCGACGATTCTGGATTTGCTGCTGCAAGTTGGGGTGAATCGCGGGGTCGATGAAGCCAAGCGGGCGTTTACGGTGACGCTGGAGCAGATGGCGCGCGGCGGCGTGTACGACCAGCTTGCGGGAGGCTTTCATCGCTACAGCGTGGATGAGCGCTGGGTGGTTCCTCACTTCGAGAAGATGATCTACGACAACACGGAACTGCTGCGGAACTACGTGCACGCGTACCAGACGTTTGTGCGCGAGGATTTTCGCAGTACTGCGGAAGAGATTATCGGGTGGCTTGATGCGGTGATGACGGATCGCGAACGGGGCGGGTTCTATGCGTCGCAGGATGCGGACATCAATCTTGATGACGATGGCGATTACTTCACGTGGACGCTGGCGGAAGCGCGGGCTGTTCTCGATGCGGATGAGCTGGCGGTAGCGGGGCCTTACTGGGATATTGGCGAACTGGGAGATATGCACCACAATCCGGCGAAGAATGTGCTGCACCGGAACTTCACGATCGAGGAAGTTTCGGCGCAGACAGGGAAGGCGGCAGGGGATGTGCGCTGGCTGCTTTCATCCGCGCACCGGAAGTTGTTGGCTTCTCGCGTGGAGCGGACTACACCGTTTATTGATACGACGCTGTATACGGGCTGGAATGCGATGGGGGTGACAGCTTATCTGGAAGCTGCGCGGGTGCTGCGAGCGGAAGAGCCGCGGAAGTTCGCGCTGCTTACGCTGGACCGGATCATCGCCGAGGCATGGGATGTGGAGAGCGCGCTGCGGCATGTGATTGCCTATGGTGATGGTGTGGGTGATGGGACGGCGGAGGATGTGCCGGGGACGCTGGATGACTACGCGATGACGGTGCATGCGTGCATCGATGGCTGGATCGCGAGCGGGCAGATGCGGTATTACCAGGCGGCAGTGACGATTGCGGACGCGATGATTGCCAAGTTCTACGACCGGACGGCGGGCGCGTTTTTCGATTCGGCTGCGGGTGCGGATGGAGCTGCTCCACTGGGGGCGCTTACGGCGCGGAGGAAGCCGCTGCAGGATTCGCCGACTCCGGCCGGGAATCCGACTGCGGCTTCGGCCTTGTTGCGTCTCGAAGAGTTGAGCGGGCGCAAGGAGTACCGGGAAATTGCCGAGGATACGCTGGAGTCGTTCGCGGGGATTGTGGAGCACTTCGGGCTGTACGCGGGCAGCTACGGGCTGGCGGCAGAGCGATTGCTGCTCGATCCGATGCAGGTGGTTGTTGTTGGAACGGGCGCGGAGGCGGATCAGCTTGAGGCGTTGGCGACGGCGCGGTATGCGGTGAACAAGACGGTGATTCGGCTTTCAGAAGATGCGATTGCCGCGGGGGCGCTGCCGGATGCGCTGGCGGAGACGGTGGGGCAGGTTCCAAAGCCTGAGGACAAGCCTGCCTGGGCGCTGGTGTGTCGGGGACGGACTTGTATGCCGCCGGTCTGGGATGCGGAGGGGTTGCTGAAGGCGATTGAGTAGGCGGCTGGCGGGCTCAAGATCTTGCAATCTGCCGAGAGCAATCCGCTGGACATGTCGGGCATCATGTGGCCGCTCTCTTTGAGCACGGTTTCTTCTTTTAGTGCGTCGTGGGGGTGTACCCCTATTCTGGCGGTAAATTTCCTTTCATGAGTAACTTACGCGACCCGAATGCGCGTAAGCTTTGTGTTCTGAGCGACTTGTGGCCAGAATCTTGAGCCATAAGTATTTAGCAGCACAGGCTGCGATAAGGGACCAGAGATCCCTTGGGTTAAGGCAATTCCTGAGTTGGTTTGTCCTTGCAAACTCGGTTCAAGATCAATGACTCTGCTGTTCGCGTCGCGTAAGGAATAGGCTTCGGCGCACGGCAACTCACGAACTGCTGTACTGAATTTTTCCGCATACTTCTATTGTGAAGAGATCCTCGAAATAGCCTGCAAAATGCGGGGATGTTTTTTCCAGTTCGAATGGAGAGCAAAGGAGCGATTCGGTACTTGCGGATGCCCTGACCGCGTAATGCCAGATCTCGGCGCGTCATTTAACCGATAGGTAAGAACAAGTGGCCGACCTCACGCCTGCAACGCCTCGCGGCGGAGCAGCCTCCGATTGTTTCTGTCCAACGCTAAAAAGGCTCCGCCACCACGCGGGGCCCTGACTTGTAAACCACGTAGTTTCCCGCGACAGCTCCAACACCCTTGTTTGTCAGGGGATTCAGCCTGGTGTAGAGATTTGTGAAGGATGCCATCCAGACAGGTTGGCCCGTAGTTAAGGAGTAGATGGCGTTCCGCGAAGGATCGTATATCGTATCTCTCCCTACAGGCTGGAGACTGGCCAGTTCAGGCAGAGGTGGCGAAGCGAGCACTTCTCCAGTCGCACTGTAGATGGAACAGGAGGCGTAATGCAGAATTCCGTTGACGTCCATCGAATAGATATTGGCCAGGAACCTATTGTTATCGATCCATCCGACCGCATAACCCGGAACATTTCCGATGCCGCCGACAGAGTCCTTCAGGATGCTTGTAATGGAGGTCTGAGACTTTCGGGGGCCCAAAGTGGCTGCAATGAGGCTCCCATCAGGTGAGAGGAATGGCGGAGTCAAGTAGTATGCGTCGTTGTTGTAGGGCGAAGGATTGTCCGACCATATAGTGGACCCGTCTATGTGCGAAACCTGCCTCGCAAACAGCCAGGATGACCCTGTCGATGACTGCTGGAAAGTTCCGGTAGCTCTTCCCATCATTGTGCCCGAGGCCGAGAGAGTGAAGTCAAAGAGCACCGGACTCGAACTGTGAAGACGGTACGGAAAGGTGCTTGTGACTGCCCCAGAAGGGAGCGAGTAGAAGGTAAGGGTCCGATCCAGAAAACCGCTTGAGCCAGATATACCGAAATACGTGGCTGCTCCCAACAAGCTTCCGTCGTCAGAGAGCGCAATTTTCCCGGCGGACAGGTCAATTTGCCGTTCGATAGTCTGCGAGTTAGGATCGATGACCAAAATTTTGCCGTTTGCAGTGCTGATGGCCGCGCGGCTTACACTACCGGCGATGCTCCACGCGTCTCCATACCCGAAGTACCGGGGTGAACTAGATAAGCTCGCCCCGTCCAGGATGACCCCATTCCCATTTCCTGCTATCCACTGGGATGACGAGGTCGCCGCGTACGAGCTACCGTATTCGACTGGGAAGCTGTAAGAGCTCTCCACGGGACTGAGACCGGACAGATCGACTACGTTGAATTTCTCCACCGATCCCGTATTTGCTGCATACGAATACGAAACGAAGCCCAAGGTCTGTGCTGACAGTGTGACACCTGACTTGATGTAACGGTCGCCTTCGCCGTTCCAGCTCAGGGCTGAGGTTTGAGAGCCAACTGGGTAAATTTCAAGACGGCCTCTGTCGAAAGTCCAGATCCAGCTGCCTTGTCCTCCCAAACCTACGATAGAGGGCAAATCAACGGCAGCTTCCTGTGTGCCCGTTTTCGAGTAAACAAACACTCTGTTGCCTGAACTGCTCAAGAAGCGGCTTCCGTCGCCAAACCATGAGTTGAAAGCTCCAGTAAATGATGAGCTGTTTGTTGATGTCCCATCCGGTATGGAGATTGACTCAATAACGTTGGCACCTGCAGGTCCGAGTGCGACATACAGCCTATCGGGAGCCGAATTACTCAGGGCTTTGGAGTAGTCGCCGGCTTTGGAGAAAAGGAGCGTGGCCTGAGGCGTAAAGACGTAGAGACCTGTTTGCGAGCCGATTGAAATGTAACTTCCATCGGAGGCCAACTGCCACCAGTTTGTCATCTGGCTGTAAAAATCCGGTGACAGTGGTTCGAGGCCAAACTGATTCAGCCCGCGGAACACGACAGATGAGATGAGATGTCCATCTGATTGCGCATGAACCTCCAAGCCGTTTGAAACTGCGATAACGAAGTTCTGGCCGGCCATATCGGCGGCCTGCAGAAATCGGCTGGGCACGGGATAAGGGCAATGTTCTCCCATGTAGTGAATCACGCAGTTGTTGAACGGCCGCATGCCATCGCCGTTAGCAAGAAGAGCGCCTGATGAGTAGTCCCACAGTGCCCAGTGTGCGGAGGTGTCTGCGCTCAGGACGCGATCATTTCCCATTCGAAGCGTACTTATGGGTTGCTCGTGACCAAGTTCAAGAACGATTTGTTGTTGCGCGACAGAGATAGTCACGGTGGCATCCGAACTGCCATTGGCATTTGTTGCGGTTACGACGTAATCAGCCTGAGGCGTGACAGCCGCAGGCACCCCAGAGATTGTTCCGGTCGACGCATCCAGGACTAGCCCGGGCGGCAGTTCCGGTGAAACGCTGAAGAGATCCACGGCTCCTGCAACCGAGGGAACGTCGGATGGGATAGCTTGGCCAACCGTGGCGTTGATGGTGGACAGAGGGTAGGCGAAGCTGGACGGTGCACCAATCCTCACTGAGATAGTAAGCGTGGTGCTTGTCGATCCGGAGCTGTTCGATGCTGTCACCGTATAAACAGTTTCCGGCGAAGCGACTTTTGGGGTGCCGCATATCGTGCCCGACCGAGTGTATCGATCATCTTCAGTTCCGCACCTACCGTGCAGGGGATCGAAGAGAAGAAGCCCTTCCGGTAGCTGTGGGCTGATGCTGAATTGGTCAACTACTCCGACAACCGAGGGCTGGACGTAGGTGAATTCGCCCACACTTACCATGATCTTCGATTTCGAATAAGTGAGATTCGACGGTGGAGGGTCTTTGACCGTTATGGTGGCACTGCCGACTAAACCAGTCCTATCAAGGCCAGCGTAGATAATCACGGTCCCTGCCCTGGCTGGCGTAAAAAGACCGGACTGGCTCACGCTTCCCATCGTCGTATCAACAATGCTCCATACAGGTGAAGCGCCGGAGGTTCCTGCGCCCTGTAACGTGGCGACGCACGCTGAAGTTTGATTGGTGAAGATTATTGCGGGAGTGCAGTTTACGGTCAGGGATGCAGTTTCCGCGGAAGAACCGCCGTCGTTGGAACCTTTTCCAACGGAGTTACTACACCCGCAGAGAATGGCCAAGCACACCAGAGCCACGACCCCTCTCAGGGCGGTGCTTCGCGCGCAGTTTTTTAGTGAGATTTCAGAATGGTAGTTCGCCGAGTGTATTCCGCCTTCAGGAGGCTTCAAGGATGAGTCGTTCGTCAGTGCCATGGAGATAGCCTCATTCCCGGGGACAGAACGAACCGTCTCCGCATTCAGGCCGTGTTGGCATGGCGAATGTTAATCCTGTCTGAGTCGATCGTCGGTGAGTGTGATCACGTGTGTTGGGCGGTTAACCATAGCTGGGCACCACCGCAAAGCTTCTCTGCCAATACCGGGCTGATCTGAAGAGATCATGGGGACACGATCGAATTCGTGGCCTGGCATTCTTGAACTTAGGTGCGAGACGGATGGGATGCTGGTTTGTGACGGGCACGTGCATGCCGCTGGTGCGGGATGCAGATGAAGAAACCCAAGACCTCACGGGCGCTTCGAAGAAGATGGCTTTTGAAGGATTGTTCTTAGATAAACGGTAGAGGAGCCCGAGATGTCCGCAGAGCAGATTCCCGCAGAAGAGATCGGCGAGTTAGTGGACCACTTTTATGCAAAGGTGCGTGTCGATTCGGAGATTGGTCCCATCTTCAATGCCGCCATCGATGATTGGCTGGCGCACCTGAGTTTGCTGAAGAGTTTCTGGTCTACGGTGCTGCTGATGGATCGCAGCTACAAGGGAGATCCGCTTTCGAAACATTTGCCGCTTTCTCTCGATCCCCCGCACTTTGCACGCTGGCTCGCGCTGTTCGAGGAGACCGCGCGCGAGGTGATGCAGCCCGAGCACGCTGAGGTGATTATCGACAAGGCCCATCGAATCGCG
>DATJEO010000253.1:0-6689 GCA_035496515.1 Occallatibacter sp. | reverse complement strand
GAACCCATCACGGCATTGATGTTGCCCTTGCGAGCTTCGGGAACAGAGGCAAGCACGCCGGGGCCATACACCTGGTCCATCAGGTAGTGCCCGACGAGCCCGCTTGAATTCGCCAGATTGGAATTGAGCAGGATCCGCGTACTCTCCAGTGTTCCGGCTGCAAGCACCACCACGCGCGCCTTGACGCGCATCTCGCGATGGGTCAGGCGATCGACGAAGTTGCACCCGTTCGGCAATCCCGTATTCTTGTCCACGGTGAGCTCGCGAACGACGGCGTTGGCAATCGACGTCAATTTGCCTGTGCTCTCGGCATCAGGGAGCAGGAGGTTGACAGAACTGGCTAGGCCGTCGCGTCCTTGCGCCCTTCGCTGCTTGCATACCGGGATGCCGCGCGGTTTCGCTACCTCGATGAAGCGCTGAAGAGCGGTGGTCCATGGCGCATCATCCGGAATGAAATTCCCGTTCGGCAGCTGCGGTACGCCATCCTGCGCGCCCATCACGCGAAAGATTCCCTCGACCCGAGAATAGTACGGCGCAAGATCCGCGTGGGAAACAGGCCAGTCTTCGCCGAACCCGTCATGCGATTTTGCTTTGAACTCGTAGTCACTCAGGCGAAATGACTGCCGCGACCAGAACAGGGATCGCCCTCCGAAGAGTCGCACCCGCACCCAGTTATAGGGCTGGTTCTGTTCAACCGTGTACGGAACTTCCCGTTCGTCCACCCAGATGTTGGCGTTGAACCCGTTTGACTGAAAGACGTGCTCGATTTGCCCGGGGGGACGGAAGCCGCGATACGGCAGCTCGTACGCGTGTTTTCGCTGGGCATCGTGTGTTACGTCGGCCACTGGCCCGGCGTTCAGGATGATGCAGCGGATTCCATATTCGGTCAGAATTTTGGCGGCCATACCGCCCGAATGTCCCGACCCGATGATCAGAACGTCATACGTCTCGTTTAGCATGCAATTCGTCTCAGGTATCTTTGGCTGCGCGATGACCAGCTATCTCTGGTAGGAGGGCATTCGGTGGCCAGAGGGCGGCACTGCCTGCACATGCGGCTGCACACTCCCGGAACCGACATTGCGGGGCGAAAGATCGGGCTGGATTGGCGACCAATAGAGCTCTTCCTCGGTTCTAGGCTCCGTACCCTTTTGCGGAGCCAATGACCACTCTTTGGAGTTCACGGTCGCTGTTCGAATATCGTCGTGCGCAATATTCACGAAGTCTGCGTGCTCCTCTGCCGGTGGATGGTCGTTGAGCCAGGTGCGCAGCCACGGCTTCAGCAGTTCGCCCGCCTGCTGATCGGTCAGCGTCGCAAAAGCGGCGTTGAATTTCTTCTTTGACTCGGCATCGAGCCAGTCGAGTCCCTTGCTGTACACCTGTTTGCGTTCTTCGGGCGAACTGCCGATTAAGAAATCAAGAAACATCGGAGTCTGCGCCTGAACAGCGCCGGGCTTGTCTCCAAGGGCAGGCATCAGTACGTCGCTGAGCCGTGTGAGCGTGGACATCTGCTCCGGCGAAAAGAAACGAAATGCGGCGGTTGCTACCTGGTCGGCAGCCTCCACATGTGGTATCGGCGTTTTCTCAGTGAGCCCCAGGAGCCACGGGACAGGTGCAGGCGGCGGAGGAGCAGGGGTGGCCGCTTGCTGACCAAGCAGGAGTTTAGGAGCTGCACCGGCAGCAAGCACGGCGCGGACAAAATCACGTCGGCGCATCAACCCTCCACGGAACCTCAACGAACAGTCCCCAGGGGGACCCCGTGAAGTCTCATCTTCTAAGATGCGCGCAATTAGGGATTCACAGCACACGCCGGCTGATGATTTGAGAATCCCTCACCGCGGCGAGGGTTATTGGGGTTTCGGCTTTGCTTGCTGCGCAGGGACCTCGGATTTCGGCGGCGCAGCCGTATCCGGCGCATCGGCATCTTCTTCGCAGCTATGCCCTTTCACGGCATAGGCGGTTTTCACGCCCCGTTCGGCCGCAAGCCTCGTATCCTGCTGGCCATCGCGCGCGGCAAGCGCCTGTTGGTATTCGCTGACAGCCTGATCGCGCTTGCAATCGAGGTCGAGCATTCGGCCAAGATAAATGTGCGACCACGCGACGAGCCGAGGTTCTTTGCTTGTGGAGATCGTCTTCTGGAAGTTGTCAATCGCCTGGTCCGGATGACCTGTAGCAATAGCTACCCGCGCAAGAATGAAGTCGGCACGCGCCTCTTGAGCGACGGATTCGAGGGTGTCTGTCTTATCAGAGAGGACTTTGCGGGCCATGGCACTTGCCGTGGCGATATCACCCTCAGCGAGCTTTGCCTCGGCGAGATCAAGTCCCGTAAGCGTGCGCGGCTTGCTTCGCTGCAGAACATCGTCATCTGCTTTCTGATCAAATTCAGTCTGTCGCGCACGATGGACCTGTTGCTGGACGTCCATTCCATAGACCATTTCGCCGATGGTGTCGCGCAAGCTGGCTGCGTCCTTCTCAAACTGAATCAGCTGTTCAAAGAAGTACTGGGTGAGCACGAATCCCTGCTTCATGTCGTGCTGAACCGCCGCAACGCGCACAACCTCCTGCTTCTGCTGCGTGGCGGTGCGTTCGCGTTCATAGCGAGGCAGTACGGACCGGTCAATCCCCGCGGGAATCTTGTAATCCGGAATCCCGGTGTTCATGGTTCGCGCTTCGATGGCCTTGATCAGACACTCCACTACGAGGGGGACAGTTTCAGACCGGTAACGGAACTCGAGTGGAGCTTCGCGAACTTCCTTCATGATCGGCTGCATGCGATCAATCGCATTGGAGCGCGAATAAAGCAGCGGCTCGATGATGTAGTGCAGATAGACATGGCGTACGTCCTGCATGTCAATGGTGCCGTTTACCGGCGAAAGGACGACGACATAATCCGTGCCGTAGATGCGGGCGTTCACCATCTTCGCCGAGAGCATGGGCTCGATGACGACCACGAAGCGGCGGCCCGAGTACGTTGATGCCGGCATTTTCAGATACAGGTTTGTTGAAACGATCATTTTCGACAATGGATCGTGCAGCAGATTTGACTCGTCATCATAGGTTCTGCGCACAGACAGCCAGATGCCGTTCAGATCGATCGCCTGCGCGAACTCCTTCAGCAGCGGGACAAATTCGACGACCTGGGTTGAATCGGGCGGCATTTCGGGCAGTTCGACTGTGGTCTCGAGGGCGGGCGGAGGACTGAGATAGAGAGCCAGGGAGACGTACTGCGAGATGTCGCGCTCCGAGCCCGTCATGCGGTGTTGCGCGATATAGAGGCACACCTTGTCTCGCTTCGCGCGTGCATCTTCGCTTTTTGCAAGGGCCGCATTGATCTCGTCGCGAACGCGCTTGCGGACGGGACTACTGTCTTCCAGACCTTCGTCGTAGCCGCAGGCATTCAGTGCCGATGCCATAAAGAAGAGTTGCGGAGAGTTGATGAGCGATATTGTGGGACCAGCCGGATCAACGAGGGTGGGCGCCTTCTCCTGAAGGGGCTGCGACGAGGAACTTTGCTGGCTGCTGGAAGCCTGGGCAGCAGCAGATGGGGCGCCGGAAGGGATGAGAAGGCAAACCACAGCAGAGAGAACGCTGGCGATGTTGAAGAACCGTCTTAACGACATGAACAGGAACCTTGCTTGAAGTCTACGGCATTCGATGGCCTCACGTCCGTCAACAGCCGATGGTGTCCTTCTGAACCTTAAAGCAGCTGGAAACTTTGGAAGCACAAGGGTTAGACGAAAGATATCCAGCAAAGGAAAGGCCCCTGCGCAACGAGCGTAAGGGCCGATTGAATCTTATGAAACCGGAGATTATCCGCGGACCGAGACTCCGGAGAACGACAGCACAGCGAGACCGCGTACAGGCTGCCCGAAGAATCGGGCTGGCTCGAAGTGGCTCCAGAGAAGCAGGTTCTCTACCTGAGCGCGAGTCTTGTCATCAACAGGGCCGGACACAATGCGGTAGTCGTACACTTCGCCTTCTCCGTTGATGTAGGCCTCGACGACTACCGGTGAACTGCCATCCCGTATCTGATCGTTGCTGCTGACTGCCGAAGAGAGATAAAGAAAGTGCGGAGCCGTAGCCATGCCCAGAGGTTCGTCCGCTCCGTGCGCCATTTCGGGACGGGTGAACATTCCCACCAGCACCGTTACAGTTCCAAGGAGCAGGACAGCGCTGGCAAATCCTGCCGCCGCCTGCAGTACGAACGGCCCGATGGTGTTGTCCCATGCAAGCCTGCAGCTTTGGACAAGACTCCTGCGGCTGCGTGCCCGTTCGTGGCTCACCGCGACGCGAATACGCAACAACAGATCCGGCGGCTGCGGCACCGGGCCCAGGGAGGCCAATGCCTTTTGCGTCTTCCTCAGACCTGCCCACTCGATTGAACAATTCCGGCAGTCGTCAATATGGGCGGCGATGCTCTGCATCTCATGTCCGGTTAGCCGGCCATCCAGATACTCCGAGAACTTCATTTGGATGGAGCCGCAGTCGCTCATCTCGCCTCCTCTCTCAGGGAAACCTCATATGAGCGACGCATTGAGGCCGCGTCGGCGGAACGAGATTCCTCAAGAATGGCCTTCAACAGGGCTCGTCCCCTCACGAGCCGTGATTTCACTGTTCCGAGGTTCACCCCCTGAATCTCGGCTACCTCTTCGTAAACAAATCCTTCAATGTCCCGGAGGATAAGGGTGGTGCGAAATGGCTCCTGAACCTGGCTGAGCGCGGCCTCAACCCGAGCCCGGTTTTCTCCATGAAGCGCCATCTCAAAGGGAGACTCGCCCGGGTCCACCAGAGTCTCTTTCAACTTCATCGACGAGCCGCAACTGTTGTCGCCGATCTCCTGCTCGATAGGCACTTCCTGCTGCTTGTGACGCATCCACCAGCGGCGCTGGTTCGATGCTTCATGCAGAGCAATGCGGTAAATCCAGGTACGCAGCGAGGATTCACCATGAAAATGGCCCACGCCCCGAAAGACCTTAACGAAGACTTCCTGGGTGAGGTCGGCCGCGTCGGCCCGATCGTGCAGCGTGCGCGCCAGAAGCGAGTAGATCGGCTGGTGGTAACGAGAGATCAGCCAGCCAAACGCTTCTTCAGACCCTGCCTGCAACTCCGCGATCAATGCGGCTTCGTCGGGTTGAAGTGTAAGCGCGCTTGCGATATTCCCCATGGTGAGATCCGCCTGCAATTCAGTTCCCCCCACGTTACCGCATCAGCATCACAATTGGCATCCATCTCCCAACAATCAGGTCGGTGCCAAGATGCGCATTCTGCTGCGGCAAACCACCCCGACGATCAATATCCGGTCGGGTCGCCTTACTACCCGGGCGCGCAGGGTGCGAAACTTCCAATTGTCCGCGCGCCTATTGTCTTAGACACCGGAACACCCCTAAAGTGTTCCCGGTCACGCGAGATCCCAGGTGCAGATAACGCATTTGGGACGACTTAGGCCAGAAACTGCCGATTCATAGCCTCATCACTCGCCGGACGCCAGCAGTCGTCCGAATGCGAACCCTTCCGCATCCGTGACTTAGCCTGTCGGAGGCTGTGACGGCCTTCAGCGTCAATTGACGGATTCATCCAAAGCAGAGACAATAGAGGAGTTGCACCCCTCCTATGTGGGCCTGTGGCGCAGTTGGGAGCGCGCTTCCATGGCATGGAAGAGGTCATCGGTTCGATCCCGATCAGGTCCACCAAAAACCCTCCCAAACCAACAACTTAGAAATGCGATTGCTTCTATTTGAAGTATCGCAGGTGCTGAAGGGTGCTAGCCTTCCGTGCCCGTCTTCTTTGGAAGCAACATCATTTCCAGTACCTTCCCACTCGCCTCTCGCTTCTGAGATGACACAGCACGTGTGTACACGTCGAGCGTCACTCGCGAGTTTGCGTGTCTGAGCAATTCTTGAGCAAGCTTCACATCAACCCCAAGGGATCGCAGATTCGTCGCCAGACTGTGTCTGAAGGAATGCCATCCAATTGTCTTGTCGACAACTCCAGCCCGTACCAGCGCAGGACGGATGATCTTCTTCAGAACCGAATCTGGTGAAAGTGGGAACTTGCCGTTCAGCCGAATAGACGGAAACAGAAAATCATCTTCTGCTCCGTAGTCGGACGATTTGCGCCATGTGAGCAGAGCGTCCTTCACTGTCGTGCTGAGTGGTACAGGCTTCCCGCTCGCCTCGGTCTTTACTGCACCGAAGTGATTGCGGACGCAAGAGCGATTGATTCCAACTTCCATCGTGTGGAAGTTGAGATCGCTCCACTTCAGTCCGAACAACTCAGAACGACGAAGGCCAGTTGCACCAGCCAATAAAACCATTGCTCTCTCACGAACCTGCAGCTCAGCCAAAAGAGCTTGGAACTCATCTGGACTGAGAACGTCAGGCTCACGAAGTCGCTTGGCAGAACAGCGAACCTTTGTGATTGGGTTGAACGTTATCCATTCGTGCCGAATGCCGTGACTGTAAAGGGCGCTCAAAACTGCCCTGATCTTTGCTCTGGAACCCGGCGCAAGCGGAAGGGATTCGAGCCACTTTTCTACAGCGACAGTGCGAACGTCGGAATGCTTAAGGCTGCCCCAAATCGGCTTCACGTATCGCTCAATCAGAATCCGATGCGCTTCGACCGTTGCGAACGCCTTACGCTCCGTCGTTAGCTCGTGCTTTAGATAGTGGGCAATGAGAGCGTTGACCGTCTCC
>DATJEO010000252.1:0-6003 GCA_035496515.1 Occallatibacter sp. | reverse complement strand
GCCAAAAGAAGAGCCGGATTACGCCGTAGCCAACGCCGACTAAGCCTACTACCATCGCGACAATACGCTTTTGAGCATCTGCCGGCTCTCGTTCTCGTTCTTCCTTGGTCGTTGGGAAATCCGCTTCATAGATGAGGTGCTTGGCGATCAACCCGTGGATGATCTGGTAAAGCCCGATCACTAGAAAGAACCAACCGTCCCAGTGTTTCACCGATTCACCTCGTCTCGCGCGTTCCGCAGCAGCTTGGCAGTTCCCGCCTGGACCAGCCAAACGATGCTCGCAAATCCCGAAGCTATCACAGGGTAAAAGAGAAACGTCCGGATGCCGCGCGGCCCACCGGCTCTCCCAGTACGTTCCAGCGTGTATTCGCTGCCGCGGACCCTCGGAAAGTCCAAGTCCAGATTTGTTGTTGGGTATGTTCCAAGAATGTAGCCAGACATAGGCTCTGAGCGAGTGACCGGCAACTCGGACTTTGACGAGTTCGCTCTTCCGCAAGGACGGAAAGAGTGTCCCTCAGGCGAAAACCCGAGCCTTTTCGCGAGCGTTATCGGCACGACTCAAGTCGTACCTTGATATAACGCACCCGCATTGGTGTATCAACGCGACTCTGAATCTGAGGAATCTCTTCCTCGCTTACCGCCCAACGCCGGCAACATGAATCTGCCGGCCTGAATACTACGGCGCTATTTCCCCACCGGCTTATACCCCACTCCCCCGGCCTTCTTCATCGCTGCCTGGCCTTCTTCCACTGACATCAGCGGCGTCGTCTTCACCGTCTTGCACGATCCCCCCGCGCTGATCGCCATCGCGAACGCCGCCGCGCTTACGTTGTCCGGCAAATCCACCACAACGACGGTGTCGTAATCGCCAAAACACAGCCACGCACCTTTCAGCGTGCCTCCAAGCTTCTCCACCACCTTGCCAACCACGACTGTCCGATCCTGCGGCTTCTTCGCCAGCGCCGCCACCGCCTCTGAGTTATACGAAACCTGCACGAGATAACTGGGCATACATCTGTCCTTTCCAGGGAACATGTTCCGAGCATCAGGGGAGCGCACTAACTATACATCCGCTCTCAACCGCAGGTCGCAACAAATCTCATCCCGCCTCGGCAAGTCCCGCTGCCATCTGGCTCATCTCGCCAGCTACCCACTCTCTCAGCCCCTCAGGCTCGAGCACCCGCACCCCCGAACCCATTCCCAGCACGAAGAATCGCGCCATTCCTTCGTCGTCAAAATCCACCTCCAGCGCAACTCGCCCCTCTCCGGACCTCCTCGCCAACTCCCGTGAAGCCTCCCGTGTTACGCACCAGGACTGAATGCGCCGCACGCTCTCCGCCTTCAGCGAAAGCACCGTCCTGAAGCTCGCCCTCTTCTTATCCAGCTCCGCCGTCGCAGCCTTCCAGTGCTCCGCCAGGTCGAATCGCGCCGGTCGCTCAAACTGCACCGCCAGTACAGTCACCTTCCGCATCCTCGACACGCGAAACGTTCGCATCCCCTTGGCCGTGCGCGCCACCAGGTACCAGCTCAGTCCCTTCGACACCAGACCCAGCGGATCCACCGTCCTGCTCGACTGCTCTCCATCCGCCTTGGTGTACTCGAACGTCAGCTTCCGATCGCGCGACACTCCCTCCTGCACCAGCGTCAGCATCGAAATATCCTCACCCGTTTCCCGCCATCCCTTCGGGTCGACGTGCAATCGCTGCTGCATATGAGCCGCCTGCGCCTTCAACGGCTCCGGCATCGCCGCCATCAGCTTATTCATCGCACTCTGCGCCGCCGCCGCCATCCGCGGATTCCCCAGCGTCCTGGGCTGCGCCATAAGCAGCGCTCGCAGTTCCGCCTCATCTAGGCTCGGCACATGCGTCCGCCAACCCTTCTCGAGCTGCCACCCTCCTTGCGCACCCCGAACCGCAGACACCGGAATCCGCGCTGCGCTCAAGGCCTCCAGATCGCGATGAATCGTCCGCTGCGACACCTCGAGCTGCTCCGCAAGTTCGCGTTCCGTCACCTGCCCCCGCGCCTGCAGCAGCAACAGCACCGACATCAATCGATCCGCTTTCATCGTCCGGAAGTTTTCCTCAACAATTCAAACTTTCTCAAATCAAATATGACACTGATTGTCATATTTGCCGAGCAAAGATTGATTTGTCAGCCGGAGGTCACCAGAAAATGTCCCCTCGCAACGTCTTTCTCTTCGTCTTTGACACCATGGCCGATTGGGAAACATCCTTCGCCGTAGCCGGTATCCACAATCCCCGTTACCAGCAGAACCCAGGACAATACCGAGTCGTCACCGTCGGCACAACCCGCAAGCCCGTCACCACCATGGGCGGCGTTCGCATCCTGCCCGACACCACTCTCAGCGAAATCGACTCCAGCGACGCGGCCATGCTCGTCCTCCCCGGAGGCGAGACGTGGGAATCTCACAGCAACATGGAAGCCATCGACATCGCACGCGTCTTCTTCATCGAGAGCGTCCCGATCGCGGCCATCTGCGGAGCCACTTTCGCACTCGCCCGCGCCTCCATGCTCGACGACTTTCACCACACCAGCAATAGCCGCGATTACCTCCTCGCCTCGGGCTATCGCGGAGAGAAGTTTTACCGCGATATCCCGGCCGTCACCGATGAAGGTGTGATCACCGCGAGTGGCTTCGCTCCCCTCGAATTCGCCCGCGAGATCTTCAAGGCTCTCGACCTCTACACACCTTCAGCTCTCGAAGCCTGGTACTCACTGTTCAAATTCGGCAACACAACCCGCTACCAGGAACTCGCCAACTGCGCCGCGTGACTGGCTAAAATTTCAGATCCCAAGGAGATAAAGAATGATCCTCAAGGACTACTTCCTCGCCCAGCTCGACCGTGAAGCCGTCTCCACCCGCAAAGCCATCGAGCGATTCCCCGAAGGCCATAACGACTTCAAGCCCCACCCGCGCTCCATGGAGTTCGGTTACCTGGCCTCCGTCGTCGCCAGCATGCTGGGCTGGATCGCGCTTATCGTCGATCGCGATGAGCTCAATCTCGATGGCCCCGAAGGCGCCGAGTTTCGGACCAAGGCGCTCTCCAGCAAAGCTGATCTTCTTGCCAGTCTCGACACCGCCGTCACCAATGCCCGTCGTGCTCTCTCTTCGACCACCGACGAGCATCTCGCCAAGCCCTGGGCGTTCAAGATGGGCGGCAACCCCGTGTCACAAAATCCGCGGAGCATCATGATCGCTGACGCAGTTTTCAGTCATCTCGCTCACCATCGCGGACAGCTCACCGTCTACCTTCGCCTTCTTGAAGCCAAGGTTCCCGCCCTCTTCGGCCCCTCCGCCGACGAGCGTTTCTAAACCCAGAGCCGCGCTAACGTCGCCGCCAGGCGCGCAGCGCGGCTCCCCCGTCAACTCCGGTCGAGTCGTCTCATTTCCACTCCCTGTTTCCTGCTAAACTCTGTTTGATCATGCTCCTGGCAATCAGTCTGCTTGTCCTGGCTTCGTATCTGCTCGGGTCCATCCCCGTGGGATATCTGCTGGTCAGACTTTTTCGCAATCAGGACATCCGCTCCGTCGGCAGCGGCAACATCGGCGCTACCAACGTCCTTCGCTCTGGCGGCAAGGGCCTCGGCGCCGCCACGTTCGCTCTCGATGTCATTAAAGGAGCAGCCGCCGTTGCTCTAGCCGCCTACATTGCTCCCCGGATGGCCGGCACCCTGGCTCCGCGCAACATCGAAGCCATCGCCGCGGTTGTCGCAGTTCTCGGACACATGTTCCCCATCTGGCTACATTTCCGCGGCGGAAAAGGTGTCGCCACCGGCTTCGGAGTCTTCCTCGTTGCCGCGCCCCTGGCTGCTCTCGCCTCGATCACTCTCTTTTTCGTTGTTCTCATGATCAGTCGCTTTGTCTCCCTCGCGTCCATTCTCGGCGCGGGCAGTTTCCCGGTCTTTGCATACTTCCTCGTGCATGGGGACAAGCCGGCCTTCTTCATCGCCGCGCAGATCATCGTCGCCTCGCTCATCATCCTCAAGCACCACGCAAACATCCGCCGCCTCCTCAACGGAACAGAGAACCGCTTCGGCTCGCGCACGCAGGAGAGAAAGCCCGCATGAGTCGAATCGTTGTTCTTGGTGCTGGAGCCTGGGGCACCGCCATTGCTCTTTCACTGTGCCGCCGTGGAGGCCATCAGGTCACGCTGTGGGCCCACAACGAAAGCGAAGCGCGTACAATCGACGCCGCGCGCGAGAACACCCTGTTTCTTCCGGGATTCCCGCTTCCATCCGATCTCATCGTCACGCCCGACCCTACAGCGATCGCCGCAGCCGAAATCATCGTCTCCGTCATCCCGTCAGAATTCCTCCGACCTACACTGACCCGCATCAAAAGCCAATTCCACAATGGGCAATTCATCGTCAGCGCTACCAAGGGCGTCGAAAAAGGCACGCACTCACGCATGACTCAAGTGATCTCCAACGTGCTCGAGCCCGCCGGAATCCTGGTCTCCATCGGCGCCTTCTCCGGCCCCAGTTTCGCAATTGAAGTTGCCCAGGGCCAGCCAACGGCCGTCACCGTGGCCTTCAGCGACTTCCAGGTCGCCCATTTCATCCAGCAGGAATTCAGCTCAGAGACGCTCCGTCTTTACACCTCCAGCGATGTCATCGGCGTCGAGCTTGGCGGCGCGCTCAAAAACGTCATCGCCATCGCGGCAGGCATTGCCGTTGGTTGCGGCCTCGGACACAACTCCACTGCTGCGCTCATCACGCGCGGCATCGCCGAAATGACCCGTCTCGCGGTGGCCTGCGGAGGCAATCCTCAAACCCTCGCCGGCCTCAGCGGCGTCGGTGACCTCGTCCTCACCTGCACAGGATCGCTCTCCCGCAACCGCACCGTCGGCCAGGCCCTCGGCCAGGGCCGCAAGCTTCCGGAGATTCTCGAAAGCCTCGGCGGAAAAGTGGCGGAAGGCGTTCTCACCTGCCGTGCCGCCCTCGAGCTTGCCCGCGAGCGCAAGATCGAGATGCCCATTACCGAGCAAATGGAGCTGATCCTCGAAGAAGGCAAAGACCCGCGCGAAGCCATTCGCGAGCTGATGCTCCGCCCCGGAAAAGGCGAACACTAGAGCTCTTGCTTCGATTCGAAATTACAGTGATGCAGCAGGCAATTTGGCCTTGCCCGATCTCTGACCCGCATGTTTCGATGAATGGATTCCCCCGAAACGAGTGAGGTCGCATGAAAGCTCGCATCGATGTTTCAACCCGCCGCGATCTATCGGTTGCCATTGCTGGAATTGTCAGCTCATTTGCCTTCGGCGCTTTGTCGTCGAAGGTATTTGGCCAGCATGCGAGCACGTCCAAGGGTCTGACAGAGATTAATCCTTCACTCCGCACCTCCCTGCACCAGCAGATCGATCTGCCTGCGCCACCGAAACGAGTCTTTGAAGTACTTTCGGATTCGAAGCAATTCGCCGCGGTGACAGGCCTGTCTGCAGAGATCGACTCTACTTCTGGTGGAGCATTCAAGACATTCGGAGGGTTGATCGAAGGCAGGAACGTGGAACTTATCGCTGGGCAGCGAATCGTGCAGGCCTGGCGCGAGGCTTCCTGGGAGCCGGGCTTCTACTCACTAGTCCATTTCGAACTTACCGAGAAAGGCGAAGAGACGAGTCTAGTCCTCGATCACTCAGGCTTTCACGAAGGGGACTTCAGCCACCTCGATCCCGGCTGGCACGAGCGCTACTGGGAACCTCTCAAACGCTACCTCATCCGCCCGCAATCGCCCCAATAATCAGAAACGGTTCTTTCCCCGACGCCACCGCCTCCGGCAACTCCGTATCCGGCGACTGATGCGACAGATCCTCCTCGCACGCAAAGAACCGCAGAAATGCCCGTCGCTTCATCGTGTCATGCTCGCGAATCGTCCCGCACAGCATCGGATACCGGGCCTCAAGTGCATCGAGCACCGACCGGATCGTCACCGGCCCCGCGACGGCAAGCGCAAACTCCCCATCCACCCTCGCCAGATTTCGCAGG
>DATJEO010000251.1:0-4493 GCA_035496515.1 Occallatibacter sp. | reverse complement strand
CCATTGGGGATTCGAAACGTCGTAGTACGGCTGCTCGATATTCGGCCGCGTGAAGTAGGGCGCAGTTGGTTGCGCGTTCTCAGCTACGTGGACCGTGAAGACAGGATCCGAAACCGGAGAAGCAGTTTTGATCTCGCCGCTTGTGAGGCTGCTTTTCCAGGCATCGCCCGTCCGGCTTTCAAGCCATACCTTCTCCAGCTTTGTCTCAGAAGTTGCTTGCGAAGCATGGACCTGAACGTAAAGCTCCTGGCCAGGAGAGACACTGTTCGAGCTCTCATCCGCGGACGCTCCGCGAAAACCAGACCCCTGCGAGCGCGGCTCATTGTTGCGGAACGCGATCATGTCGAGACCAAGCGCATCAGCGAGTGCGGACTGAAATTCGTTGATCTTGGCGTCAACTTCGAACAGCAGGCTGGCCTTGCTACGTGCGTCGAGAGAGCTTCCCGCGATTCTCTCCCGAAGATCAAGTGTCTGACGGTAGATCGGGGAGAGCTGCTTTGCCAATGGCGTTCCCGAGTTGCAGGGACACTTCGATTCGAGCTGATGAATATCGTTATCGATCTGCTTAAGGCCGGATGAGAGCCATTCCGGCGCCGGCTCTTTGACGAGCCCCGCGAGACCCGCCAACGATGTATCGATTCGCACCTTCGAGTTCACATAAAGACTGTTATTGGCAGCGCTCGCTCCTCCTTTGGTCGGCTGTGCTCCCGACGCGACCGCCCACAGGTGATAGCTGCCCGTCGCTGGTCCGCTGAGCAGCGGGCTCGCTCCCCCATACTGAGATTTCTGTTCTCCCCAGCCTTCATGTGCGATCTGAGAATATGTGCGGCCGAGCGTAAAGTCGAACGACCCCACCGGCAGTTGCACATCGCTGGTTGGAGCCGTCGTTGACCACTCGCCTGTGACGTAGTTGCGGAACTTCGCGGGAGACCACTTGCCCGTCGCATAGTCGAACATTCCCTTGCTGGTGACCGGAGCAAATGGTGTTCGCGAATATACGGCGAGCGGCTGCCAGGGTTGCAGGCCCAAGCCTCCTTCCGATACAGGCTTCAACTGGTCGGGAAAAATATTCGGATCAGGTGCGGCCTTGAACACTTCCTGCGCAATCTCGCCCGAGACCTGGTGCTGCCCGTGTCCGTCCGTAATGCCGCCGACGAAAGTCGACACAATCACCTGCGGACGTTCGCGCCGCACCGCGAGTACAGCGTCATAGAGAACGCGATCATGGCCCCACTTCTGAAATGCTTCCTCCTGAGTCTTGGAGAATCCGAAGTCGACTTCAGTCCCCCACAGTTGTTTCGCGCCGTAATGCTGATCCGCCTTGAGGAGTTCGTTCGTGCGGATGATGCCGAGCGCGTCGTAAGTATCTGCCGACATCGCATTCTGTCCGCCTTCGCCGCGGGTAAGCGTGAAAGAGCTGACCCGCACGCCAAGGCCGCGCGAAAGGTAAGTCAGCAGCGCTCCATCTTCGTCGTCGGGGTGGGCGACAATGAACATCATGCTCGAAGTCGTTCCAAGCTGCTTTAGAGTCTGCTCGAGCTTCGCTTCGCCGCGATCCTCAGCGAGCGGCATCGCAACGAGCTGCGGTTCCGACGAAGGCAGATGCCATGTTGGCTGGGCCTGCTGGGCTGGAAGAAAAGGCAAAGAACCAGCGATGAATACGGCCAGGATTGATGCTGCAGTGGCGTGTTTGGCGGCGGCGCGAGAGACTCCCGGGATGAAGAACATGGTTGTCGTCAGTGTACAATCCGTGCAGCACCGCGGTTCATGAACCCACCAGTGTCCACCTCCAGCCATCCAGCCCAGACCCAATCCGGAGAACTTCAGCGGAGAATCGGGCTGCGCTCCGCGGTGCTCTTCAACATGCTGGAGATGATCGGCGTCGGGCCCTTTATCACGCTCCCTCTCATCATCGCCGCCGCTGGATACCGGCTCTCTGTGTGGGCGTGGATCCTGGGCGCCGTGATCGCTGTCGCGGATGGGCTCGTCTGGGCGGAACTGGGAGCGGCATTCCCCCGCGCGGGAGGATCGTACGCCTTCCTGCGCGAGATCTATGGACCCGACCGGGCAGGCAGCTGGCTCAGCTTCCTCTACGTCTGGCAGCTCAGCTTCTCGGCCCCGTTGTCCATCGCGTCGGGGTGCATCGGGCTCGCAAGCTTCCTCGGATGGTTCTGGCCGGGAATTAACGGGGCCCCTATCGCTGCGCTGCCGGGTTTGCATTATGCCAATGTTGCGGCGGCCGTGGCTTGTTTGTTGGTCACGCTCCTGCTCTATCGCAGGCTGAGCGTCGTCACGGGGACCGCGTGGGTATTGTTCGTTGGCGTGATGGCGGCGATGGCCGGTGTGATCGTCTCCGGGTTTGCACATGCCGCGGCCACCGGCGGATGGCACATGCCGCCTTCGCCCGCCATGGCGGCCACAGCGGCAGTGGGTGGACTGGCGCAGGCAACGTTGATTGCGACGTACGACTATTGGGGCTACTACAACATCACGTTCCTTGGCAGCGAGGTTAAGCAGCCGGAGAAGACAATTCCGCGGGCAATCCTGCTTTCGGTTCTGTTCGTTGCCACCATGTACGTGGTAATGAATCTCTCCGCGCTGCCTTCGATGCATGATGCCGCCGTGCATGTAAAGGAAAGCGCAATCCTGCGGTTGCAGTTGGTGGCTGAGATTGCGCGTTCTGCCTTCGGTCAGTGGGCGGGTTACACGGTCGCGGCGCTGGTCATGTGGACTGCGTTCGCGTCGGTGTTCTCACTGCTGCTTGGGTATTCGCGCGTCCCTTTTGCGGCGGCGCAGAGCGGCAATTACTTCCGGTTTCTGGCCGCTATTCATCCGAAGCACGGCATCCCGCACCGTTCTCTCGTCGCGCTCGGGCTGGTTGCCTCGGTCTTCTGCTTCTTCAGCCTTCAGCAGGTGATCACGATGCTGGTCATCACGCGAATCCTGCTGCAGTTCTTTCTGCAACACGTCGGCGTTATGATTCTGCGGGTCAAGCGGCCGGAGCTGGAGCGGCCCTTCCGCATTCCGCTATACCCCCTCCCCCCCCTGCTGGCCATGGCCGGCTTCGTCTTCATCCTCATCAAGCGGAGCGAGGCGATCGGCGGCCTCGCCGTCGCAATCGGGATCGGCGTCACGGGCAGCATCATCTACTTCGTCCGGGCCAGGCGGCTGGGGCAATGGCCCTTTCAGGTCGAGACCAGGAACTAGAACGAGAGAGAAGAAGACCCTTCGAACCGGCCGGAGGGAATCCACATCTAACCTCAGCCTCACGTATCAAGCACAAAAAATGAATAAAACAAGAATCGAATTGAAGGGAACGAAATCAGCCATCAGGACAGTCACACAGCCCTGACTCGCACGCGAAAAGAACCACAATCCGCCGCCAAAGAATTCCGCCAACCGCAACACAAACCCGATCCCTGCCCGGTGGAGTTACTCATCCCAGGTTCACTACTCGCCGCCCAAAGCTGCGAGTGGATGGTGGGTCGACAGAGGAGACGCAGGAGACTCTTCTAGAGTGAAGTTCGCGGTGCTTCGGTTGGAATGAGCTTCAATTCTCGAGCCAATTTGAGCAGGCGCTGTCGCTCCGCGGTGAGAGCTTCACAGTCGCCGCGCTCCAGATGGAGATCAACCGTGACTTCGATCAGCCGATCCATAATTTCGTGGGGGGGGGGGACGCTGTCCATTCCACCATCGTTACCGATCTTGATCGCGGAATGGAACTAGGCGATTCCCCAGTTAGCGACGGGTTGCCAAGAATACTCAACATCCAAGTTTCCGGTAATTCGGCCGGAATGCTCGCTTTCCGGAGCAGAGTGCTCGCATCTGGATTTCTGTTTGGCCAGCTTTCATCAAATTGGCTTCCAGCAGCGCCTTCCGCGTTAGTCGGCAAAGTTTTGATGTATCGGACCCGGGCGTGGGGAGTATGCTTGCGCAACGATTCCCCGGTTGCCGATTGTGGAGCCTTCGCTATGAGCGGCGGGGTGTGTCGCGACTAAAAACTTGAAAGAGGAGAACGACGATGAAGTACATGATCACCTGGAATGAACGCCCGCAGGGCTCGCCAATGGAGTACGAAAAAGCGCAGAAGCGAATACTCGAAGTCTTCAGTCCATGGAAGGCGCCGGCCAATTTCAAGATCGAGTCCTTCGTTATACGCGTCGGCGACTGGGGCGGCTACATGTTGATGGAGTGCGACGACCCGCTGGAGGTGCACAAGTTCTGCTCGATGCTGCCTGCGTTCACGTTTGAGGCTCGCCCGGTGGTGCCGGTAGCGGATGCAATCCGCGTGGAGTTGGAGGCCATGGCCTACCGGGAGGGTTTGGGGAAGTAGGGAAGCGAAACGAAGTTTGCAGTCCCAGGCCCGAACCCGCGATCGGACCTGGAGCTGCTAGCGAAGATTTGTCAAAGGTCCGAGTGGCCGGTGATTCGCTCCGGGATCTTCAGTGAGCACTGAGCGCGAAGAGGGGATCTGTGGTGAGCATGTACTGGAA
>DATJEO010000250.1:0-2753 GCA_035496515.1 Occallatibacter sp. | reverse complement strand
TCGACCACGAGGGGCACGAAGGTGCAGTAAGTAAACGCGGGGCTGTTTGGGGCTCTCCAAGGGCTTGTTAACACTTTTCCGGGTGAGGGCGTCTATGATTTCGTGGGGATAGTGCGCATGGCTGCCATGCCAGGGGATGGGATTGAACTCGCGCGCGGCGTTGGCTTGCCGATGAGGGAGGAGTCTGTCTCCGAAGTCCCGGAGGACGGGGCCTGGGTCAGCGCAGCAAGGGCGGGAGATCGCGCGGCGTTTGCTCATCTCTATGAACGGTATGCGCGCATGGTTCATGGCGTACTGCTGGCTAAGGTTCCGGTAGACGAGGTGGACGACCTGGTGCAGGACGTTTTCATGATCGCGCTTCGGAAGCTGTCGACGCTGCGAGAACCAGGAAGTTTTGGGGCATGGCTGGCGACGATTGCTCGCAATCGTGCCAACGATTTTTACCGGCACTCCGCGCCTGAGGATCGGTTGGACGACTCCGATGAGAGCGCGGAGAGCGGTGATGCCGCACCGGGGAGAGACCAGGCGACGGAGATTCTGGAGACCATTCGCAGCCTGCCCGATGCGTATCGGGAGACATTAATTCTGCGGCTGGTGGAGGGAATGACCGGACCGGAGATCGCCGCACGCACCGGGTTGACGCACGGATCAGTTCGAGTGAATTTGCATCGCGGCATGCAGCAGCTTCGCGCCAAGCTGAAACTTGGTCCTCAGGGCGATGCGCCGGAAGAGGAGAAACTGTAATCGTGGAACACGAACGCGATCAGACCGGGAACAAGCCCGAGACAAACAGGGACGACTATTTGTGGGATAGCTCGGGCGTGCCGGATGCAGAAATCCAGCGGTTGGAAGGGCTACTGGGAAAGTTCCGGCATGACAGGCCCGCGCCAGTTTTCCCGATACATGTTCCGGAAAGGCGATGGAGATTTCTGCCAGAGTGGCTGGGAGCGCGCCCGGCATTCGCGGCTGCGGCAGTTGTGATCGCGATGGTGGTTGTGACGTTCTCGGTGTCTGAAAAGAAAGTGCCGCCGGTCGACGTGGCGGGTTGGGATGTGTCGAGTGTCTCGGGAACGGCGAGGGTGGGGAAGAGAGCGATCAGTGGCATTTCGACGGGGCGAATCGGCGAAGGGCAAGTACTGGAAACGGATAGCCAGTCGCGGGCGAGCTTGAAGGCGGAAGATGTCGGCGAGATTGAAGTGGAAGCGAGCACACGACTGCGGGTATTGAACATGGGTGAGGGGATGAAGCGAATCGCGCTGGATCGAGGGACGATTCATGCGTACATCTGGTCCTCTCCGGGGCAATTCGTGGTGGACACACCGGCGGCAGTCACGGTTGATCTTGGCTGTGCTTACACGTTGAAGGTGGACGATTCGGGAGCCGGATTGGTGCGAACATCCCTCGGCTGGGTGGGATTCAAACTGAAGACCCGCGAGTCATTCATTCCGTCTGGAGCAGCGTGTGCCACCAAGCCAAAGGTCGGCCCCGGGACGCCTTACTTTGAAGATGCTTCGGCGAAATTTCGGGAGGCGCTGGCGAGATTCGACTTCGAAGACAGCACACCCGAGCAGCGAGCGGAAGATGTTTCGACGATTCTTGGCGAAGCTCGCAAGCGAGATGCCCTCACATTGTGGCACTTGCTGGCTCGCGTCGATGAGGCTCAACGCGAAACGGTTTACGAACGGCTGACGAAACTTGCGCCTCCTCCGGCGACCGTTACGAAAGAGGGAGTCCTGCGACTCGACCAGCCGATGCTCGACCTGTGGTGGAATGAGCTTGGGTTCGACGACATCTCGGTCTGGCGTAAGTGGGAACGCTCCTGGCCCGCAGAAGCAAAGCCTATTCGGTAGTTCTTGAAGCTAAGTCAACTTTCGAAGTTCTCCTGTTAACAGTCGAATGATTACCGGCGTCTCCTTAAGCGTGGGCGAGCCCTACAAGAAGGAGATGACAACATGAATTCACGCGGGATTTCAAAGTCGACGCTCAGCCTAGCGGCGATTGTGATGGTACTAGCGACTACGGCGCTGGCAGGGCCTCCGCTGGTTTGCCATGCGTTACAGATTGGGAATGCAAAGACTTTGCCCTGGGTCGATTTGAATTATCGAAAGGGAAGCGGAAACTACAACACCGATAACCTGACCCGAGACACGCTGGCTATCCTGGACTCGGACAAGTCTGTGTTGGTGCACATGGAGACGCTGCGGCGGGCCACACTCTACGCACGGCAGGATCCGAATGCAGCAAAAGAGCTACTGACTCGACTGCATGCCAGGGCAGAGAACTCGGATGCTAACGGGCACCCTGATGCGATGGCGTGGTTCGACGTCGGGTATCTTGCCGAGACTTACAAGCAATGGGCGGTGAAGAGTGAACCGAACCCGGCCAACGGTCTCGATGGGTATGGATGGGTGAAGAAGGCGATCCGGCTGAAAGGACAAGACCCGGAAATGGAATTTGCGGCGGCGATGATCACGCTGAGCGGCCCGGAGAGCGAGCATCGAGCCCATGCGCAGAAGGCGATGGAGGGAGCGAAAAGCGATCCGCTGCTGGCGCAGAATCTCTCCAACAATTTCAATCGGCAGACCATTTCGGAGTTGCTGATCAGTGGAGATCGGTAGGACTCACCACGAAGGACACGAAGGGACACGAAGGACGGCAAGACCCACATGTGCTCGCGGAGAGGGGCCAGGACATGTGGGTCACTAGGTGAATACGATCAATTGTCGGCGTCGGTGAGGGCTCCCTTCAGGATT
>DATJEO010000249.1:0-32933 GCA_035496515.1 Occallatibacter sp. | reverse complement strand
TTCGTGGTGAATGCAAGCCGCGCGGCAAGATGAGCTTCGGGCTGACGCCGCGAACGATCGCGCTACTTCTGGCAGGATTCATCTTCCTGGTCTTCGGTCTCTGGGATGTGCGATTGAGCTACGCAATGCTGGCGTGGGATGCGCTGGTATTGATGGCTGCTGCTCTCGACGGAATGCGGCTTCCGAAAGCGGGGAGTCTGACTGCGATGCGGAAGTGGTCGAATGCTCCTGCGCTCGACAGCCAGTCGGAAATTGAACTCACCATTGAAAACCACGGCGCGGTGATTCTGGAGTGCCGTCTCACGGACGATCTGCCGCCTGCGCTGATGGATGCAACGGCCCATCCGGAGCCGATTCGGCTAACGGTATTTCCGAGAGTGCCTGCATCAGTACGATATTTGATCGAGCCGCAGGAGCGGGGAGATTGCACTACCGGATCGCTTTATGTTCGGTATCGTTCGCCGCTGGGATTGGCGGAGAAGTGGTCCATGGCGGCACTGGCGCAGACGATTCGCGTATATCCCATGTTGCGCACGAGTGAAGAGCAGCAGATCTTTTTGGCCCGGAGCAGGCAGCTCGATCTGCAATTGCGTCAGACGCGGCAGCGTGGGCTGGGACGCGATTTTGAAAGCTTGCGGGAATACCGCGAAGGCGACGATCTGCGAGATGTCTGCTGGACGGCAAGCGCGCGCAGGGGCAGCCTGATCACGCGTCAGTATCAGACGGAGCGGAGCCAGCCGGTGTGGATCGTGCTGGACTGCGGACGGCTCATGCGCTCGCGCGTGGTGGCTCCGCCTCAGGCGAATGCGGCAATGCCGCTTGCGGCCGGCAGCCTGCGGGCACATTCGAAGCTTGATCATGCGTGCTCGACTGCTGTCGCGCTGGCCCAGCTTGCGCTGTTCTCGGGGGATCGCGTGGGTCTGCTTGCATACGGTCAGACCGTACAGCAGCGTCTACTCCCGGGCCGGGGTGCGGCACAACTCCGGCAAATGATTGAACTGCTGGCGCAGCTTCGGGCTGAGTCAAGCGAGGCGGATCACCTGCGCGCGACGGCGCTGATGGGACGGCTGCAGCCGAGACGATCATTAATCTTGTGGATCACGGATATCGCGGAAACGGCGATGCGGCCTGAGGTGATCGACGGTGCTATGCAGTTGCTGCGAAGACATGTGCTGCTGTTCGTGGCTATGGCGCAGCCGGAGGTGGACGCAATTGCGCAGGAGCGGCCGAAGACGGTTGAACAGATGTTTCGCAGCGCCGCAGCACAGGAGATGGCAGGGCGGCGCGAATTACTGATCGCACGGCTGCACGAGCAAGGAGCGCTGACTCTGGATCTGAATCCAGAGGCGGTTACATCTTCGGTGCTGAATCAATACCTGATGGTGAAGGAACGGGCTATGGTGTAGCCGGACGGTCCAGCGGCGAGCTGCAAATCACATGCAGCCCGCCGCCGCTCTACTCTTTTGGGACAGAGATGGTGATGTTCCGGTAGGCAATGACGCCGTGGTGGTCTCCCTGCAGGTAGAACGGTCCCGGCTCGGCCTCGTTGCTATCGAGAGCGCCGCCGGTGGGGCCGGGGAGTTCGACGTTGTTGTGATACATCTTGCCGTCGCGTAGGACCGTAATATGCCTACCGACTAACGTGACATCGAAGGCCGTCCATTTTCCGAGACCGAGTTCTGATCCCTGCGGCGGAGGATACCAACTATAGATCGCGCCCATCTCATGGGTAGGGAGTTTGCCGCCCTCGGTGCCCACCTGTAGCTCATAGCGGCCCCGCATATAGATGCCGCTGTTGCCGCCTTCGGGACAATTCACTTCGATGTGCAGTTTGAAGTCCTGGAACCTTTCAGTTGTCTTGATGTTGGCTGCACCGTGATTTTTTTGACCGGGCACTTCCGGGTTGTCGTTCACCAGTTCTCCATTGCGGGCCACCCACTTGTTGTTCTCGACGTTGCCGATCGGCTCCCAGCCTTTAAGGTCTTTGCCGTCGAATAGAGGCCTGGGCCTGGTCCATTTCTTAGGCATCCGGCGATCCAGCGAAGGCGCCTTCACTCCAGCCAGTGTCGGACCTTCAGCGTCGCCGTGCTTCTCAGTCCCGGTCAGCCTTCCTGAGCTTTCTGTCAGTTCCCAGTTAGCTCCTGGTCCCACGGGCACTATCAGTTTGCCGGAAGCGATGTGAGCGCCCTCTATGGGGTGCCAAGCGCCACCCCTTGGCTGAACCCGACCTTCGAGTTTGCCGTTGTTATCTGTAAGCTCCATCCATTGCGGATAGGGTGTGCCGGTGGCGGGGGTGACGGTCATGTCCCAACGGCCGAGGAAGTCTTTGACGTTTTGCGCGGCGGAAGCGGAAGTGAGCGCGGCGGCTAGAACCGGTAGAAACAGCATCTTCGTCAGCATTGTCTGAGTGTAACAACGTGCACCGGATCGCCGCATTTCAGACAATTCATGCCGTCTTGGCGACGGGCTGCACTCGTTTAGCGAGCGCCCATTTCAGTTCGTCGATACCTCGGCCCGTGACAGCAGAAATGGCGTGGAACTCAAGCTTGCGGCGCTTGGCGTAGGTGGTCAGCTTCTTGAGCTTGTCTGGATTAGCGGAATCGATCTTGGTGGCGACTACGATCATGGGCTTATCGAGAAGCCCGTTACCGAAGCTGTCGAGCTCGTTGTTGATCACCTTGAAGTCCTCAACGGGATCAGGACGGCCGGAAGCGTCCGATACGTCGACCAGGTGTGCGAGGACGCTGGTTCGTTCGATATGGCGGAGAAATTGAGTGCCGAGTCCTGAGCCCTCGTGCGCGCCTTCAATCAAACCGGGCACGTCTGCGACCACGAATGATTGCTGGTGCGGTTCTTCGCCGACCGTGACTACGCCGAGATTCGGCTCAAGCGTGGTGAAGGGATAATCGGCTATCTTCGGCTTGGCGGCAGAGATACGCGAGATGAGTGTGGACTTTCCGGCGTTTGGATAGCCGACGAGGCCTACATCTGCGAGGAGTTTGAGCTCAAGGCGGTAAATGCGTTCCTCACCGGGCCGTCCCATTTCGTGCTCGCGCGGAGCCTGATGGGTGCTGGTGGCAAAGTGCTGGTTGCCACGACCCCCACGCCCGCCTTTGGCGACGATGATGCGTTCGTCGGGTTCAGAGAAGTCGTGAACGAGTTCGCCGGTCTCGAAGTCGTAGAGCGAGGTGCCGACCGGGACCTGCAGGACGGTAGATTTGCCGTCCAGGCCTGTGCAGTTGGAGCCCATGCCGTGCTCCCCGCGCTGGGCCTTGTGCTCGGGGTTGTAGCGGAAGTGAATCAGTGTGTTGTGCCGCTGGGAGGATTCCATGACGACATCGCCCCCGCGGCCGCCATCTCCGCCCGAGGGTCCGCCGCGAGGGACGAACTTCTCGCGGCGGAAGGCCATACAGCCGTTACCGCCGTCGCCGGCCTTCACACGGATTTTTGCCTCGTCAATGAACATAACCAACTTACATTCAATGCTTTATAGAGTTTTGATCTCGACGGAGGAGAACGTTCGCTCGTCGACTCGTGACCTGTACCCAGTCTATCAACCGAAAGCAGGTAAAAGCGGCCGCGGAGGCGTTCCGTTCGCAACGCTGGCTGTGCGCGCAGTCACCTTGGTCTTTCCTGCGAACTGCTTACAATGGCTGCCTAATTCACTACAAGGAAAATGCGGCTGGATAAAGGAGGCTTCTCCTGATCTGGCCCGGTCTCGGTCGGAATGCCCCTATTTAGGAGATTGACGCACGAGATGGGGGGCCTGCCGCTTGATCGCAAGTTGGTCTGCATGGGAGTGCAATTCGGGAGGAAACTGTTCGGTGCAGCCGGATTGCTGGTTGCTGTCGGCATGCTTTCGACAGGGCTTGGTAAAGCGCAACGGCCAGCTGGATCGCTGGCTGGATTGCTGACCGATACGCATTCGGCTCCGCTGGCGAATGCCACGGTCACGGTTCGAAATGTGATCACTGGTGCTTTTGTTGTCGGTAAAACTTCGCGCGGAGGCCGATACCGGTTTCAGGATCTCGCGGAAGGCGAGTACACGCTGTCTGCGACAGGACCTAAGGGCACGGGAGAAGTGGGCGGGATTGTAATCTCGCCGGGGCATGAGTCGCATGTACAAGCGGTGATCGACCTTACAGCAGGGCATTCAGCGGCCGCGGACTTGGCCGGCACTCGGGGAGAAATCAAGAGTAAAGATCGAGCGCAGGAGCGCAACGGACGGGAACTGCTGGCCCGAGCGAGGGAGCAAGGAAATCTTGTTCCATTGCGCATGGCGCCGGAAGTGTCGTTTCCGCTTGCATCGATTTCAGTGTTGCCGGTGACCAGTTCAAGGCGAAGCCCTCCTTATGTTGTTTCGGGCCTGTCTAGAGATCCGAACGTTCCACTTTCGATTGCGTCTGTCGTGGCAGAACTAGAACCGATTGGTCTTGTCGCGCTACAGAATTCAGCGCTGGGAGCGCGTTTGCCCTGGAGGCCGGAAATAGCGGCTGTTCGATTTGCAGATGTCCAGCAAGGCGAGAGTCTGGATGCAACGCAACTGGAGTCTTTGCCGATGTCTACAGATTTTGCGTTGCCTTTGTCAGATGCGCGACGCTCGGACGGCGGAGCAGACGAAAGGCATGAAGTACCTGACCGAGCAAGCCCGCGGATCATTGTGGACAGCCTCGAATTTCGGTCAGCGTTTGGGGGTCTACATCGAGGAAATGGAAGTGAGTTCGCTACTGGCGCAAGTGCACTCGGCCTGGTTCGGCGGAGCTGCATTGTGCCGAGTGGGCATCGCGATCATGCGGCCCTCAACATCGAAACGCGTCATGGGACCGAGCATCTTCACGGCCAGTTCTCTTTATTCAATCTTCAGAGGAGGTTTGAGGCACAGAATCCCTCTATGCAGTGGGTCAAGGAGTCGGTGGCCGGATCAGGATCGAGAGTTCCAACCTTTACGGGTGATAGCTTCTCGCTGTCGGACTTTGGACTGCGTTGGGGCGCTGGCATTGGCGGAGTTCTTCATCGCCCGCACTTGTTCTGGTTCGGGGCTCTGGACGGATACGAGCGGAACGATTCTGCCATGGCTGCAGTTCGACACCCGGAGCAGTTTTTCGCGCAGCCCACGAACGATCAGATGCAGCTGTTGAGCGCGCAATTGAGCCTCAGCGGGATCGACCCGATCTCAAGCGGAGTGAGTGCTTACTCGAAGGTGCTTGAATCTCTGGCTGAGCTGCTGGGGCCAACAGCGCGATCGTCCCGTCAGATGAGCGGCTTCGGGCGTTTGGATTGGAAGGGTGGCGAGCGGCACCAGTTCACGTTGGAGGGAAACGGCCAGAGAAGCAGCTCGCCAGGCGGCGGATCTACGCGTGCATGGCAGACGTACGGCTCACACAGTCTCGGGATGATGGATACAGCATCCGACTGGTTGCTTGGCAGGTGGGGAATATCAGTGACTCCCAATTTGCTCGCAATAACCCAAGGCTCGTTTGGGCGGCATGTCCAGAGTCAGGAGCCCGAGGAACCTTCAGAGTTTGAGCAGTCATTGAACATCAACGCATGGGGACGGCTGCCGCAAATCGTAGTGGATTCACGTGACGGGTTCACTATTGGAAATCCGGCGCGGTTCGGAAGGGGCAGGTATCCGGACGAGAATATCTACAGTCTGCAGCAGCAAATGAAATGGTCGCATGGCAATGTTCTACTGAATGCAGGCGGTGGGTTTATTCACGAAACTGATGCAACCAGCAGGTTGCGCAATCAGACTGGAACCTATTACTACTCCAGCGTCGAGGACTTTGCGGCCGATTCCCTTGCCTTCTTCGCCTTCGGAGTGAATGGGCAGCTAAATCCGATGGACCAGCATAACTGTGACCAACGGGGCAAGCCGTGGCGCGACGCGGGGGGCGCGCTGCATGGGCTAGGCTACCTGCCATGCTACTCGTATTATTCGCAGATGATAGGGCCATCCAATTGGTGGCTCTCGACGAACGACTGGTCGGGACACGCGACTGCGCAATGGCGTACCACCAAGCGGAGCGTGTTTACTCTGGCAATGCGGTGGGAACTGGAGCAATTACCTGCTCCCATCAGCAGGTTGGACAACCCGGACCTGCCGCTGACGGAGCGTCCGCCAGCCCTGGGCAGCCAGTGGGGGCCCCGCGCAGGTTTAGCCTGGGGCGCGGGAGAAAGCCGTTGGCCCGTGCTGCGTCTGGGCTATGGGATGTACTTCACCCGCACGCCGAATGCCGTAATTGAGACCGCGCTTACACAGACTGGTTCGAGCAAGGGCGATCTGAGTTTCTTCATGCGACCCACAGACAACCTGAGTGGTGGTGGAGCGCCGCCATTCCCCTATGTGCTGGCCGGAGCACCCGGCAAAGTGGTGAAACCAGGCGCGGTTGAGTTTGCGCCGTCGTTCCACAATGGACAAGTACATCAGGCCGAGCTGTCGATTGAAGAGACACTGCCGGGGCGAGTTCATCTCGAAGCGAGTGGAGTCGCGAGTCTTGGTCGAAGGCTGCCAGTGACAGTGGATGCGAACATCGATCCTGTGACGAACCCGAAAACCATAACCTATGCCATCGTTGATGGCAACGGATCAGGGCCCATCAAAGCTCAGCAGATCACCGTTCCTTTTTTTGCCTCATGGCCCTCGGCAAGCTCGGGTTCTGGCGGGCGATTCAATTCCCATTATCAGCAGGTGTCCGAGATCTCCAGCCGTGCCAACTCGACTTACGAGTCGATGGTGCTGCGGCTCTCGCGAAATGCTCATGGGCTGATGTTTCGCGGCAGGTACACGTTCGGACACGCAGCGGACTGGAATCCGAATGAGTCAACCCAAATCAGCGGACCTAGCGTTCTCGATCCTGTCGATTTCAGGCAGGAATACGGAGTAAGCGATCTTGATGTGCGGCATTCGGCAACTGCTGCGGTGATCTTGCAGCCGAAGTGGAAGCTGAAGAATTCTGCGGGCTATGTCGGTAATGGCTGGATGATGAGCGGCGTTGGAAACTTCCACAGTGGTTCGCCGTACACGATGCGCACTGCTGGTTCACTTGCGAAGGAGTTCAATGTAAATGGACAGGCAATCATAGGACTCAGCACCGGAATGAACGGCTATGGAGGCGACAATCGCGTGTATGGTGTGGGACGCAATACTTACCGCTGTCCCGCAACCTGGAAGGCCGACCTGCGGATCGCAAAGAGCTTCAACCTCGGACAGATGAGACAGCTTGAGCTGATGGCCGAGAGCTTCAACCTGTTCAATCACCAGAACGTCACGCAGATCGAAACCGTTGGCTATTCCATCGAGCAAGGGACCCTCAACGGTGCGATGCCTCGTCTCAGCTTTCTCACAGGGCTGAAAGCCGGACAGACGGAGTTTGGTAAGGCGTTGGATATCAACGCGACCGACTACTATCATCCAAGGCAGTTCCAGTTTGGCGCGCGTATGCGGTTCTAGGTGATTGAGTTCTGAGAGTACACGGTGGACGCCTTATTGGCTCTGCACGCCGCAAAACCCTTCGGCATCCACGCTTCTTCCATCCAAGGTGAAGCAGACTGCGCCATTGATGTCAGTCGAGAACGTACGCACATGAGAGGCCTGCAGCGATTTCAAGACTTCTGTTCGCGGATGTCCATAGTGGTTGTGGAGTCCGCATGAGATGATCGCGAATCGGGGCGATACTCGGGAGAGAAAATCGGACTGAGTGGAGGTGGCGCTGCCGTGGTGCCCTACTTTGAGAAGCGTGCTTCGGAGGGGATGTTCGGCGAGCATTTCGCGTTCGATGGAGGCTTCTGCATCGCCTTCAAGAAGGACGGATGTGTCGCTATAGCCAATGCGCAAGACAAGTGAGTCATTGTTGCCCGGTTCGGTACCGGGTTTGTAGTCGAGCGATGGCGCAAGTACGTGGATGTCTGCTGTCCCCAATTTCGCGATGTCACCGGCCCGCATCGATCGAACCTGAACACCAAGACTCTGCGCTTGATTCAGAAGGTCGAGATAAGCTGGGGAGGGCGGATTATTGCCTACCCACAATTCGTTCGGCTTGAAATTGCGCAGAATGGCCGCGAGGCCGCCCATGTGGTCAGAGTGGGCATGACTGAGGACAACGAGGTCGACGTGACGGATTCCGCGTGACCACAGCACGGGAGAGACAACCTCTTCGCCTATGTCGAAGGTCTGTGCGATCTGGTGTGGATTGCCGCCGAATCCACCTCCGTCCACGAGCATTGTTTTCCCATCAGGTGTAATAAGCAGAAGAGAATCGCCCTGGCCGACGTCGATCGCTTCGACCAGAAGTGCGTCGCGCGGATGATTGATTGGGCGCGGCACGACAACGGCGGCAGCGGCAAGGAACAGGGCAAGAGAGGCGCCTCGTCGAAGCCAGTTGGGCCGGACATAATTGCCGGTGCGAGCCAAAGCAAGGCTTGCAGCAAGGAGAATGCAGAAAGCCAAAGTCTGGATCCAGAGCGGCCCTGAAATGCGGAAGTCCCCGGTGCGAATGGCTGCGAAGAGTTGGATTAGTCCGACCCCGATGTGCAAGAGCGCTGCTGTCAAAATGCCAGCGACGGCAGCAGCAGTAGACGACAGGAATGTGAACAAGAGTGTGACCAATGCGCTGGGCACAAGTAAGACGAGCAGGGGCAGGATGAGCATATTCACCGGCAATGCAAAGACTGTGATTCGGTGAAAGTATGCGGCCATCGGGAAAGCCATTGCCGACTCGACAACGCATGAGACCACGAGTGCTTCGATGCAGCGGAGGGCGAGGCGAAGTGTCCAGGGCAAGAGTTTCCAGCCGATGAACTTGCTTAGCGACTTGCTCGTCGCGGAGGCGAACATGCGAAGCATAACGCGGAATTGTGCCTCGCGTGGGGGGAGTTTGACATCGAGAGCAATTAGGCGCAGATCGCGCGTAGCGTTCAGGAAGGGTTGGACTGTCTTCTCGAGCAGGGGAACGGCTACACCGCCGATGGAGATTACAGCAAGAACCGTCATTTGCAGGCTAGATTCCAAGAGACTTCGCGGGCTTGCGACCAGAAGGCAGAGCGATGCAAATCCAATGGTGTTGAGTATGTTTCGCTCACGGTAGAAAATCCGACCGATCAGGTAGAGCGATACCATCCAAAGCGATCGCTGCACAGGGGTGGCAAACCCAGTGAACAGAGCGTACGCAAGCGATGATCCGATGGTGATGAATGTTGCCGGTAGCTGCGGAATTCGGAGCCTTCGCGCCGTCCAGAAGATGGAAGCAGCAACAATACCGAGGTGCAGACCGGAGACGACGAGCATATGAAATGAGCCAGTTCGCTCGAAACCCTCACGCAGCGATTGCGTCAGATAAGTGCGATCCCCCGTGACCATCGCGGCAAGCATGATTGCGTCATCGCCACTCAGGCGAAAAGCAGCTGGAAGGCTCTGCATCGTGGTGGGAAGTGCAAGAAGCCGCGCACTGGCTGCGTGTTGCCATGCTGTAATTCGACAGGCCATTGTCCCCTGGTCGGTTGAATCGAGTGGATGCAACCGATCTGCTTTGATCGATGCGGTGGAGGTGATTCCTTTGTCGAGAAGATAGTCGCGGTAGTTCCATGCACCCGGATCACGATAGACGTCGGGGAGCATGAGGCGCGCGTCGGCTCGAATTTGCTGTCCACACCCGAAGCCGACGGGCGCTTCTCGATCTGCGGGCCATCGTATTGTCATGCGCACAATGCCAATGCTGGGTTTCTGGACGTCTTCGACATCAGAGACAACCTCAACAGATGAGAGACGGACATCGATGCGTTGAGACGGCCCTTCATTCGCATCAGAGATCTCCGTTTTGGGCTCGCTTCGAACAGGGCCGGCTTCGATGACTGAGCCTTCGAGGGTGCGCATCAGGCCATCAGATAGTGCCGCGAGGGCGGGATCCGGGGCTGGTTGCGGCTGCATTTCAGCACACCACACGCCGAGGATGCACCACAGCACTCCAATGGGCAGCCAGATCATGCGTTGTGCACGAAGGGCGGCGAGCGCAGAGAGAATCGCGATGGGAACTAGCGAGAGAAGGAGCCAGGCGGGACGGAGCCAGATGTAGCGGGCGATCACAATCCCGGCTGCAAACAACCAGGCGGCGTGGAAGAGAGGGACCCCCATCCGGGGCTGTTGTTCGAGCTCAACTGGCCCGCGGTGGATCTGATCAGCTTTCATCGGCCCGAAAATCTAGGAATTATCTATGGCCGCTTAGGTTATCAGACTCAGGATTTGCGCAATGTGACCACCGTCTCAAGATGAAAGGTTTGTGGAAAGAGGTCCGCAAGGGTAACCGAAACAAGCGAGTAGCCAGATGTGAGGAGCGCCTTTAGATCACGTGCCAGGGTGGAGGGATCGCAGGAAACATAGACCAGAGCAGGCGCCGCGATGTCCCCGAGCCGGGCGGTGATCTCAGGGCCCAGGCCCGCTCGAGGTGGATCGACAACGATCAGGTCTGGCGTGGCTGCTCTAGACTGGCTTTTCAAAAACGAGAGCGTATCCGTGATAAGAGCTTTTGCAGTTGTACCGTCGAGGTTTTGCTTGAGCGCCGGAGTGGCAGCAGGTGCAGATTCAATCGCAATGACCTCTTCAAAGCTGGATGTGAGTTGACGCGCGAACAAGCCCACGCCAGCGAAGAGGTCCCAAGCTACCTTGCCTTGGTGACTGCCGACGATTTGTTCAACGAAAGCGTCTATCAGCCACCGATTGACCTGGAAAAAGGCGCCATGATCAACGTGGTAGTCGGAACCGGCAGCGCGATACAGAATAGAACTTTGTCCCCAGCGGGCCAGCTGTCTTGACCGCTCATTAGCCAATCCTTCCTGTACGCACTCGACGCCTGCCAGCTCGGGAACCTGAGCCTTCCACAGTGAAACGAATTCACCAAATCCGCGAGTGGCGGGCTCATTCACGTGGATACTAGCAAGCAACGCATGCTCATCCGTATCGCAGAAGAGCGAGATTTCGATAGGCCGAAATGCTGGTCGATCCTTAAGCAGGATTTCAGATGCCTGCAGGGCGGCTCGCTCGAGCAGTGGCGCAGCTATCGGACATTCGCGGATCGGGATTATTTCGTGCGAGCGCCGGCTGCGGTAGCCAACGCGTCCGGCGGAATCAAAGGCGAGGCGAATGCGATTTCTGTAACCCCAGGGCTGGCCAACGAGAACGTCGGTCTGATCTGGTGGTTGGACTCCGGCGCGTTGCAGCGTTTCGCGGAGTATCTGCAGCTTGAACTCGATTTGCATCTCGTAGGTTGCGTGCTGATAACTACAGCCGCCGCAGGCACCGAAATGATGGCAGCGCGGAACAATGCGATTTGGCGCGGGTGAAACGATCGCTTCGGGTTCGGCGGTTGCGTAGCTTCGCTTGTCCTCGACGATGCGTATGCTGGCCTGCTCACCCGGCAAGGTCAGAGGAACGAATGTGGCCTTTCCTTCGACGCGTGTTAGGAATGCACCGCCATAAATTGGCTTCTCTATCTTGACGAGCGCGGTTTTCGGCGTTTTCGGAGCCGTGGGTTGAGGTCGACGAGGCTTCATTGCTGGCTCATGTAGAAAAGGCTGAGCCGGGGAAGGCTGTAGTGTACGAGAAGCTGTTTCTGCACAAACTGGTGCTCGACCTGTCGTAGTTGGACGGCGCCCATGCGGCTGCGATAAGGGGCAAGTTCGCTAGATGCATGTTCCTTGAGGGCTACCAGAATATCTTCCGGTGCGGCTGCGGTAAGTGCCGCGAAGAGCTTTTCCTCCAAAACAGTGAGGATGCGCTCGAAGGACTCCATCTCCTGCGCTGCTGTGACGGAAGATTTGGCCGTACGAGCTTCGGCGGCGAGTTCCCGGAGGCGTGCGGCAGTTGCTGTACATGCTTCATGCGCGATGGAGGAGGCATCCAGCGCCGTAGCCGCGGTTTCGAGGTGAGAGGCCACCCGCTCATGCTCGAAGCCGGTATTGACCTGGTCGGAGGTTGAGGTCGCGGTTCCTGCGCTGGCTTCGCGGAGTTCTTCCGAGGCTTCCATCACGGCCTGGGCGCACCAGGCAAGCCCATTGACGCGGCGCATTCGGCCGCGCTTCTGGCGGGACTCGTACTTGTCGAACGCGGTATCGATGCCGCGAAGGACAGCTTCGAGGGGGATACCTGCATCACGCCACGTTTCTATGAGTGCCCAGTCGAGCGTGGAGAGGAGAAGAATCGATCCGCGCCGCTGCTGGAAGCGCTCTTCGATTTCGGTGAAGTAATTGAAGTAATTGTGCACGATCGTTTCAGTGCGCACGTCCTCTGGGACGCACGTTCCGATTGCGCTCGAAAAGGATGCGCAGGCCATCGAGGGTGAGCAGATCGTCGATCTCGCTGATGTACCGAGAATCGGCTGCGACCATGCGGGCCAGGCCGCCGGCGGCGATGACGCGGGGCTTGTGTCCGAGTTCAGCAAAGATGCGCTCGAGCATGCCATCAACCAGGCCGATGTAGCCGTAGTACACACCGCTCTGGAGGTGGCCGACGGTGTTCGTGCCGATCACTTTGCCAGGGCGCTTGATATCGACGCGGCTGAGGCGCGCCGCGCGCGAGAACAGAGCTTCCGCGCTGAGCCCCAGGCCGGGGGCGATGGCACCACCGAGGTATTCGCCTTTTTCCGAGATCACTTCGAACTTTGTAGCCGTGCCGAAATCGACGACGATGCAGGGACCGCCATAGCGCTCAATGGCGGCGATGCAGTCAGCGATGCGGTCGGCGCCGAGTTCGGTGGGATTATCGACGAGGGCGGGCATTCCAGTCTTGATTCCCGGTTCGACAAAAAGCGGCTCGAGATGAAAATAGGTCTCGCAGACCTGGCGAAGGGTCGAATCGAGAGGTGGCACGACAGAAGCGATGATGATGTTCGTTACCTGGCTCGGCGAAAGGCCATTCATCTCGAAGAGCTTCACAAAAAAGACACCGTACTCATCGACGGTTTGCGTGCGATGGGTTGTGATGCGCCAGTGCGCGGCGAGATCAAACCTTTCCTTCGCCGGTGCAGGCTTGCCTTTCGGGGGAAGTCCAGCCTGTTCGTCGAGGCGATAAAGCCCGAGTACGGTGTTGGTGTTTCCTACATCAACTGCCAGGAGCATGGTCTTCCTTGTCTGCCCTTGCTGCGCGGATCCCGCCGGTTTGCACAGTCACGATTCCTTGATCGGTGCGCACCAGGAGAAAGCCGTGTTCATCGAGCCCGGCAGTGGTGCCGACGCATTCCTGGGGTCCATGAACCTCAACACGACGATTGGAAATCCAAGACGACATGTACGCGACGCGCGCTGTGATTGCTGCACGCAGCCCGGGATCCTGCAGAGCCCACGTCTCGTGCTGCAGCGATTCTAGCAGGGAGATCAGGAGCGCATGGCGGCTGATAGTGCGCCCGGATTCAAGGTCCAGCGAAGTGGGGGGCGTGGACAGATCGGGATCAAAGGAGCGCTGATGAACGTTGATTCCGATACCGACCACGGCGAAGCTCGGCGCTCCGCCTTCGGTCTTTGACTCGACGAGGATGCCGCCCGCCTTGCGATCGCCGATGAGGAGATCATTGGGCCATCGCAGATCGACCTCCCGCCCCGCGGTGATGCCGATTGCCTGCGCAGCGGCCAACCCTGCCGCGAGAGAAATCAAGGGTATGTGTTCGACAGCTATGTTGGGGCGCAGGACCACTGAGACATACAGACCTTGACCAGCGGCGGAGTGCCAGCTGTGATCGCCGCGTCCCCGGCCTGCGGTCTGCTCATCGGTGAAGAACACTGAGCCGTGTGGCGCTCCAGCGCGTGCTGCCTCGAGCGCGTCTGTGTTTGTGGAGCCGGTGGCGGCGGTGTAGTGGAAATTACCGGAATACATGGATCGCGCAAAGGCGGATTCGATTGCTGCAACGTCGTACACGCTATGCCTGCTCCGCAACGATGCTCATCGAAATATCTGCCGCCTTGGCAGAATGTGTGAGCGCACCTACGCTGATGAAGTCGGGACCGGCTTCCGCAAACGCGCGGACATTTTCCAGCACGATTCCGCCGGATGCTTCGACCGGAATCCAGCGATTCTCCTGGCGGATGCGATCCACGGCGGTCTTGATTTGCTGAGGGGTCATGTTATCGAGCAGGATTGCTTCAGCGCCCATTTCAAGCGCATTTTCCAGTTCCTGCTGGGTGCGGACCTCGACCTGTACGCGATTGCCCGGCTGGCGCTTTTCGAGTGCGTTCTTCACCGCGGTGCGCAATCCTCCGCCCAGCGAGATGTGGTTATTCTTGATCAGAATTCCGGATGCTAGGTCGAGGCGATGGTTAGTGCCGCCGCCGCAGAGAACAGCATATTTTTCGAGTGCGCGCAGGCCAGGGACAGTTTTGCGCGTGTCAAGAATGCGGGCCTTTGTTCCCTGAATTGCATCGACATATTGCCGGGTGAGGGTGGCAATACCGCTGAGGTGCTGCATGAGGTTCAGAATGACGCGCTCGCAACTTAAGAGCACACGGGCATTGTGCCGGATGACGGCAATAACTTGCCCTTTGTGGACGCGCACACCGTCGAAGATTTCGGGGTGGCTGATGACTTCGTAACGCGTGTGAGCAGTTGGGCGGGGATCGAGATGAGCAAAAACCTCGAGGAAACGCGGGACTGCTCCGAGACCGGCGACAACCAGGTCCTGACGCGCGATGATTGACGCAGTGGCGCGCAGGTTGGGATCGATTGTCACGCTTGTGGTGGCGTCGCTCACGGCCTGGTCTTCGACGAGGGCCTGCGCCAGCACTGCTTCGATTCGGTGGCTCTTCCAGTCCATGCTTTCTTCTTTCGATGAGTCAGGATTGCGATTTGGCTCTCATTTGCTGGAGAAAGTTATAAATAACTTTTTTGACCCTGTCATCCGGGGTGTCTTTCAGAGAATAGAATTCGGTACCATCACGCCGGTCTATTTTGAGCGTAAATCTTCGCTCCTTGTCGAGCAGCCATCCGAAGAGGCGGTGCGACAGGCGCTGCTTCTTCTCGGCATGACGGTCGACATATTCAATTTCGCCGAGGTCTGCATACCAGAGTACATGTACGAGTTCGCTGGAATCTCGAATGAAAAGCCGGTGATTGGTGAGCAGAATGTAGCGCGCTGGAACATTCTTCTCGTGCATGGCGCCGGAGATGTTCACGAAGCCGACTGGAGATTCAGCCCCGCCAAGAGCGGATTCAAAGATGATCTTCTCAACGCCTTCGGGAAAGTGGGCGATCGAGAAGCAGTGATGTGAATCGCCGAAAAAGATGATGGGCGGCGGGGCCACGCCCGAAAATCTTTCGGTGGCATAGATGTCAGCGATGTCACGACTGCGAAAGTGCTTTTCGACAAAGCGGCGTTTCGGATCATCGAAGTGCTCACAAAGCTCGCGATAGGCAACCTGAATGCGTTTAAATTGCTCTTCGGCTTCCTGGCGCCTGCGTGGAGCGTTCTCGTAGCGGTCGGGATGCCAGAGCTTGGCTGCCGTGCGATAGGCCTTGTGAATGGCGGCTTTCGAGCGCGGCGGGTCGGCGATCCCGAGCACCGGGAAATGCGTCAGACAGGTTCGGCAGATACACGCCATGCTTCTGGGTTCACTCAGCAGCCGAGGGAAGTGCGATCGGCGCGAAGCTTGTCGAGCAGGTGCTGGGCTTCGTCGCGCTGCTTTCTGAGGCCGTCTACGATGTGGGTCGGCGCCTTTGCAATGTAGGTCGGGTTGGCGAGCTGCCGGTCCGCGTTGGCGACATTCTTTTCCTGTTTGGCGATTTCCTTGTTGAGCTTTTCGCATTCTGCGGCGACGTCGATCTTGCGTTCGTAGACGACGGCTGCGTCGAATTGCGAAGTTGCGTGCTTGGCGAGACCGGCGGAGATTTGCGATACGAAGCGGATCTCGGAGACGCGAGCGAGGCGCTCGACGATGGCGGCGTTCTGACTGATCGCCGGTTTCAGGCTCTCGCCGATTCGCAGTTCGATAGGGACTGCTGCCTTCTCTTCTACGCCGATTTCTTTGCGGATCGCGCGAACTTCGACGATGAGGCTTTGGAGCAGTGCCATCTCCCCCGCGACAGTGGGTACGGTTGCAGCAGTGTCAAACTCGGGGAAATGCGTCAGAGCGATGGATCTTGCTGGTGGCTTTCCGTCGTGCAAGGCGTGCCAGACCTCTTCGGTGAGGAAGGGCATGAAGGGGGAGAGCAGACGAAGCGAAGCTTCGAAGACGCTGACGAGAGTGGTGAGGGCCGATTTGGTTCGGGCCTTGTCGGCGCCTTCGCTGAAATCGAGGCTCAGCTTGACGATTTCCAGATACCAGTCGCAGAAGCTGCCCCAGAAGAATTGATAGATAGCGTTCGCCGCATCGTCGAAGCGGTAATTCGCGAGTGCCTGGTTCACCCTGTCAGCTGTTACGTGCAGTTCGGCGATGATCCAGCGGGATTCGAGCGGCGCGCCGGGTTCGGCCGACGGCATAGAACCGAGTACGGATGTATCGATTACCATGCCGGCTTCGGCAGCACGATCGATGTTCATGAACATGAAGCGCGCGGCGTTCCAGATCTTGTTGGCGAAGGCGCGGTAGCCCTCGGTGCGGGCGACGTTGAAGGCAATGTCAGTGCCAGGCGAGGCCATGGAGGCGAGCGTAAAGCGGACGGCATCGGTGCCGTACTGCTTGACGATCTCGATGGGATCGATGACATTGCCCTTGGTCTTGGACATCTTTTCGCGGTTGGCGTCGCGGACGAGGGCATGGATGTAGACCTCACGGAAGGGGACTGACTCCGCGAGAGAACGCGGAGAGCCGTCCTTCAGGGGAACGTCGAGCGAGAACCAGCAGCCCATCATGATCATGCGGGCTACCCAGAAGAAGAGGATGTCGAAGCCGGTGACCAGGAGACTGGTGGGATAGAAGGTGTCGAAGTCCCTACGGTTTTCAGACGTGATGTTGGGCCATCCGAAGACAGAGACAGGTAGAAGGCCCGACGAGAACCAGGTGTCGAGCACATCGGTGGACTGCTCGATCTTGTCTGATCCGCACTGGGCGCAGTTTGTCGCATCTTCCCGGCTGACGGTGGTTTTGTGACAGCTGGAGCAGTGCCATGCCGGAATGCGGTGTCCCCACCAGAGCTGACGCGAGATGCACCAGTCGTGGATGTTCTCCATCCAGTTGAGGTAGGTCTTCGCGTACATCTCGGGCGTGAACTTGATGTGCCCCTCTTTGACGGCGGCGATGGCCTTGTCGGCGAGTGGCTGGATCTTGATGAACCACTGGAGGGAGAGGCGCGGCTCCACAATGGTTTTGCAGCGGTCGCAGTGGCCAATATTGTTAACGTGGTCCTTGATCCCGGCCAGGAGACCTTGCGCTTCGAGATCGGCGACGATTTCCTTGCGTGCAACAAAGCGATCGAGGCCGGCGTACTTGCCGCCCTGGTCATTGATGTGCGCCGTATCGTCCATCACGTTGATGGAGGGCAGATGGTGGCGCTGGCCGAGGGCGAAGTCGTTGGGGTCGTGCGCCGGGGTCACCTTGACCGCCCCGGTGCCGAATTCGCGGCTGACCCAGTCGTCCGTAATGATCGGGATCTCCCGATCCACAAGCGGGAGGCGCAGCTTCTTGCCGTGGAGATGCGTGTAGCGCTCGTCCTCGGGGTGGATCGCAACGGCGACGTCGCCGAGCATAGTTTCGGGCCGAGTTGTCGCGATGGTCAGGAACTCGCCTGTTTCTTTGCCGTCATCTCCTATGACTGGGTATTGAATTCCCCATAAATGCCCCTTGTGCTCGTCATAGACAACTTCGAGGTCGCTGATGGCAGTCTGACAGCGCGGACACCAGTTGACGATGTAGGCGCCGCGGTAGATCAGGTCCTGTTCGTAGAGCTTGACGAACGCTTCGCGGACAGCGACAGAGAGGCGCTCGTCCATGGTGAAGTACTCGCGATCCCAGTCGACTGAAGCGCCGAGACGCTTCATCTGATCGAGGATGGCTCCGCCATAGTGGCATTTCCACTCCCATACGCGCTTGATGAAACGTTCACGTCCCAGTTCTTGCCTCTTGAAACCCTCCGTCGCGAGTTGGCGTTCGACCATCATCTGGGTGGCGATGCCGGCGTGGTCGGTGCCGGGGAGCCAGAGGGCGCGATCGCCGCGCATGCGGTGCCAGCGGGTGAGGATGTCCATCTCCGTCTGATTGAGCATGTGGCCCATGTGAAGCCGGCCAGTGACGTTGGGCGGAGGCAGGAGGATGTCGAAGGGTTGGCCGCTGTGGCGATCCTCTTCCGTCGGAGTGGGCTGGGCGAAGAGCTTTTCGCGCACCCAGTACTCAGCCCAGTGATCTTCGATGGCTGTCGGGTCGTACGCTTTGGGTAGATCGTGGGGCATTTGGCTCAGTGGCTAGTCCGCGGAGAGTGCCCGGAAACCCTGATCAGACAAGGATTTCAGGCTAGGGGACTACTCTCACTCTAGCAGATTCGAGACAGGCCTTCAGCTGGGAGAGAAGTACACCAAAAGCAAAGGCCGTATCCTGAGCGGATGCGGCCTGAGTTTGTTCCCTTGTCCTCTGGTTCTAGAACGGGTTGAGCTTGCCCAGACCCTTCTTCTTTTTCTTCTTGCTCGAGGACTCTTCGTCGAGGTCGGCCTTTGTCTTCTTTTGCTTCTCAGTGGCGGCGGTCTGTGTTTGGCCGGTGCCCGGTCTGATGTCGTTGACCTGATCGGGGGCATCCGCTGGTTTGTCGACGGCGGGCAAGGTGGAATCTGTTGGTCCCACGGACTTCACGAGGGGGCTGCCGTTGCCGTTTCCAGCTGCGGGGGTTTCGTTCCCAGTTCCGCCGGCTGACGTCGGGGCGGCTTCGCCATTTGGAGCATTCACGATGGAAACGCCCACACCTGTTCCGCCAGCGGGAGCTGACATCTGCAGGGGAGCCGTGGACGGCTGATCGCTGCGGGGCGGTTCGTTTGGACCGGTCGCCTTAACGGCCGCCGGTTCGGCTAGCTTGCCGGCATTCGTTGCTTCATTGAAGAGCTCGATATTCTGCTTGGTGATGTCAGGAGCAATGGTTCGCTTGGGGTCATCGAGCGAAGGCTCGCCGACGTGAGCGGACTGCACCACAGTCGGGCCGTGCTTGATGATTCCGAGAATGTTGTCCGTAAACCGAAGCGGGCGCTGGCTCTTCTGCTCGGCGTCGCTCTCGGCTACCGCGGCATCGCTTGGTTCAGGAACCGGGCGGTTCATTGCTACAAGGCGGTCGCGGGCATCTTCAACATGCGGAGCCATGGGATAGCGCGTAATCACTTTAGCGTATGCAGCTGCGGCCTTGTCTTCGTAGATAGTGTGAAGGCGCTCCCGCACGTCCCCCTTCATTCCCGGTGCAATCTGGACGAGATGGGCCTGGCCGGCGTAGGCATCCCCGATGGCGAGCAGGGCTTGATCGCTCTTGGAGTAGAGCGGATAGGTATCGACGACAGTCTGCAGTCGGGCAATGGCAGCGGTGTAGTTCTCCTTGCCCGCGTAGTAAACGCCGATCGTTGTTTCGCGTTCGGCGAGGACCTCCTGGACGTCGCGCAGCTTCTGTTTGGCGCGGGGAATGAGTTTGGAATCGGGGAACATGTTGATCATGTTCCGGTACTCGCGTTCCGCATTTTCAGCGTTGTTGAAATCCCTATCCGGCTTCTCCATCTGCTGATAGTAGATATCCCCGACTTTCATCTGCGCTTCGGCAGCTTCAGGAGCGTTAGGGAAGAAGGTGATGAAATCTTTGTACTCGGCTTCGGCCTGAGTAAGCGCCGCGGTGCCTCCTTCTTTGAACCAGCTATCGCCGACAGCTAATTTGGCGCGCATTCGGTACTCGGAGTCCGGATAGGTGTTGAGCATGGTCTGCAGGTCGAGACGGGCCACGTCAAAACGGCCCTTCTTAAGCGCGATCATGGCTTTATCGAAGAGCTCTTTATCGGGCTGCTTCGACTTGACGTTGGCCAGCGGATTCGCGCTCAAATCCTGATTTTTCTTGTGCTTGGGCTGCTTGTCTTTCTTGGCTTGGGCCGTTAGCCCGGAGAATGCCAGCGATGCCAGCGCCAATGCAGTAATGGATCTCGACAACCGGTTCATACCACCTCAAATTGCGACAGGGGGAAGCTGCCGCTGTTTACGAATTCTGAATGCTTACTCGCCCGCAGCTTTACGGGCTGCAGCAAGCAGGTCACGGGCATCGCGTTCGGCATTGCCAGCGCCGAAGACGGCATTGCCGGCTACCAACAGCTCCGCTCCTGCTTGGACGACCTGGGCAACGGTGTCGTGAGCCACCCCGCCATCGACTTCGATTTTAAATGCCAGGCCCATTTCCTGCCTGAGTTGCGCTAACCGACGAATCTTGTCGAGGCAGAACGGGATGAACTCCTGGCCGCCAAAGCCGGGGTTCACACTCATAATGAGCACGTGGTGAAGCATGGGAAGGATGTCGCGGATCAGCTCAACGCGGGTGGCGGGGTTGAGAACCACGGCGGGCTGCATTCCGTGATGAGCGATGAGCTGGAGAGTACGGTGGAGGTGACGGCAAGCTTCGTAATGGACGCTGACCCAGTTCGCTCCGGCTTCAGCAAATGCGGGAATGTACTCATCCGGATTCTCGATCATCAGATGGCAATCGAGCGGTAGCTTGGTCGCCTTGCGCAAGCTCTTCACCACGGGCGGGCCGATGGTGATATTCGGGACGAAGTGCCCGTCCATGATGTCGACATGGATCACTGTGCCGCCGCCGCGCTCAGCTGCGGCGACCTCGTCGCCCAACCGAGCGAAGTCTGCTGACAGGATGGATGGAAGAAGCTGAACCATGCTACTTTCCGCAGGACGTATCCCCGAGAAGTGTATCAGTCAAACATATGAATCGAGCTTCGTTTCACCCGCTTGCGGCGATCGCATTCGATAGTTTTGAGGAGGATGCGGCTGCGGGCGCGCATGGCGGGAGTTCCCGAACGGACGGCCATGCGAAGGAGATCGAGGATGTCTGGAAGGGAGTCCGGGTCCTGGCGGGTGAGGTCGGCCATGCCGTGCAGAGCAGCGGTTTTTACGATTGAGCTTGGGTCATCGAGCCAGGTATTCAGAATCTTCGCAACTCGACGACACTCGGGGATAGTCAGTTTGAGTCGAGGGATGATGAGCGCGAGATTCCAGCGAACCTTCTTTTCGGTGGTTTCGGCGAGCAGGCCAATGATCTCTTCCTTCCAACGCTGGGCCTGCTGCGGACGGTCGCGGGTCAAGCGCTCGAGTGCGTCGGCGGCGCGGCTAGCGACGGCAGGGTCGTGGTCGAAGAGGCACTCAATCAGTTGTGAAAGCTTGGCTGGGCGGCCTTCGATGAGCTCGACCACTTCCCATACTCGACCGACGTCGAGGCGGCGACCAGGGGCGAGCATGTCGTGAATGGTTTCAGCTACTCGCATCGACAACGATATTGTCCTACCAGGCTCTAATGCTGCCAATGTGTTCCGTCACACCCGTGTCGTTCGGAGGCGTGCTAACGTTGTCGGCGGTTTCTTTTCTTCAGGTGGCGGATGGGACGGAGGCTGAAATGAGCATTGGGATTTTCATCGAAAAGCGTCGACCGACAGCGCGGGAGATTCTGGCTACAGTTGGTCCCGCGCTGGAAAGGTGGAACGAACTCACTGACTGGATTGTTGAGATCTTTCCAGCGCAGCATGAGTTGAAATTCATGTACGGCAGCAAGTATGGCTGGGCCCGAAGATTTGAGGTGCACGGCACATTGCTGACTGCGTTGTATCCGGTCCGGAACGGTTTCACTGCGCAGTTGATCCTGAATCGAACTGCACTTGAGCAGGCAAGCCTGCTCCGATTGGGCAAGAATGCGCAGCTGGCAATGGAACAGGCGCATCTCTACACGGAAGGCAAATGGCTGTTTATTCCCGTCGAATCGAACCGTGACATGGAGAATATCAAGCGGCTCCTGACAGTGAAAATTGGTAGCGCGAAGTTGCAACGAAGAGGGAAACTAGCGCTGTCAGCGTTCGGCGCTTGATGGAGCGATGGATTTGGCGGCGACGCGTCCGGAGGCACGGAGAAGGGCGCGAAGAGGCCAGTGGCCCTCTGGATCGGGGAAGACGACCTCGCCTTCGCGCTTTATTTCCGGACGATAGTACCAACGCTTGAGCAGGGCGAGGTGGCCCTGGCGAGTAATGGAGTTTGGCTGTTTTTGGGATGCCGAGAGATGCTCGAGAACGGATTCCATGCGGGCCTCGAGCATGGTGCGAGGAACCTTGGCTGTAGCAGGGTGTTGCTGATCTCTGATCTCTGGGGTGTGTTCGCTGTCTTCCGGCAACGGCTCCAATGCCATGGGCTGAGCGAAAAGCGAGCTTGAGCCGGATTGCTCGTTCTGGATGCGCATACCGATCGTGGAGAACGCAACGGGTCCGCGCAACAGAGCGCCTTCGTACAGGAAGACGGCAACCTCATTGGGATTGGTCGAGGCCTGGAGAATTGCGGCGCGCAGCTTGCTCATGGGCTGCACAAGTTCCGAAGCTAGAGCGCGAACGGCCTCGACTTTCTGAACTTTGGCGTGGAGCGCGGCGGCATCTTCGAATGCAAGATTCCCTGAGGCTTTGTCGCGTTCGGAGCGCAAGACGACGAGTTTGCTTTCGCCGCGAGAGGCGAGGAAGTCCTGCACGGCATCGGATTCTTGGGAGTAGCGTTCGTCTGAGCAGCCTTTATAGCAGGGGGCGAGGCACATTTTCATCTCGCTGTAGACGCATCCGGGATGGGTCGGGTCAGGATGGAGATCGTCAGTGCAGCGGCGGAGGAGGAATAGCTTAAGCATCTCCTCTGCGAATCGTTCGGCGGCTGATCGGGACGCAAATGGGCCGTAGGCCCAGTCCGCTTCGCGTTGGCTGGGTTTGTTGGTCACAACAACACGCGGATACGGGTTGCTGCCGAGAAAGCGGACGAACGCGGGAGCGCGGAGGTGCATTCTCTCCAGAGCTTTTGCCCCGTAAACCTCTTGAAGAATTTCGAACTGCGTGAGAAGCGATTCGAAGTCAGAACCGGTAGGGTGGTAGGCGATGCGGCGAACACGTCCGGCGAGTTGGAGGCGGCGTGGATATTTCGGCGAGGGCTGAAGGAGGCGTTCGAGACGTGCACGTAGATTGGGGGTGCGGCCGATGTACGGCTCGTCTTTCGCTTGGGCGCCATAGAGTGCAAAAACGGCGGGGGAATGCGGCAGTTGCGACAGAGCAGGTTTTGCGTCAGCCGGATCGAACGGAACGGATTGCATTTCCACGTTCACGCGCCGCTCCGGTCAGGCACCTGCGATGGTCATTCCGTCGATACGGAGAGTGGGCGCAGCCACGGACCCGCGAAAGACGAGGTCATTGCCGAACGCAGTGATGTTCCTCAGCATCTCGCCGAGATTGCCGGCAATGGTAATCTCTTCGACTGCATGAGTGAGTTGGCCATTCTCGATCCAGAGGCCTGCGGCTCCACGGGAGTAATCTCCGGTGACGATGTTGGTGCCAAATCCCATGAGGCTGGTTACATAGAGCCCCGATTTTATGTCCGCTATAATCTGCTCCGGTGTCTGGGTTCCGGGTTCGAGATAGAGATTGCCAGCGCCTATCCCGGGAGCTCCGGCGAGTCCGCGCGACGCATTGTGCGTAGACTTCATGCCAAGTTTTCGAGCAGCATAGGTGTTCAACATGTAGTTGCGTAGGACGCCATTCTCGAGAAGGACGGTCCTGCGCGAGGGCAGGCCTTCCCCATCGAAGGGCGAGGTGCCGAATCCGCCGACGCCGGTGGGGAGAAGCATCGTATTGTCGTCGATGATGGTCAGAGTTGAGGCACCAATCTGTTCACCGAGCTTGCCGGCCAGGAACGATGCATGCCGCCAGATTGCATCTCCAGAGGCGGCATCAAAGATCGACCCGATCAGGGAGCGGGCTACTTCCGGCGCGAAGACAATTGGCACACGCTGGGTGGGAACGCGGCGCGCACCAAGACGCCGGATCGTTCTTCGAGCAGCCTCGGCTCCTACGGACTCGGGGGATTCAAGATTGGCCATGCGGCGGGCGCTGGACCACCAGCCATCGCGCTGCATGTGCCCGTTCTCATCGGCGGCAAGGGGCGCAGCGGAGACTCCCGCGTAGCTGGATCTGTAGCTCCCAACGAAGCCTCTCGAATTTGCCAGGACTTTCATTCCGGTCGCAGCGTCGAAACTGCCACCGTCGGAGTTGGTGATGCGCTTGTCGGCCGAGAGCGCGGCGGCTTCAGTCCGCCGAGCAAGTTCAATGCGCTCCGGACCGGGCAGAGAGTAGACGTCGTCGTAGTAGAGGTGGAGATCGTCTGTGACGCTGCCGAACTCGTCTGATTCTGGCAGGCCGACGAAGGGGTCCTCTTCTGTAACTTTGGCCAGCGCCATTGCGCCGTTGACCACCTGGCGAATTCCGTCTGGTGTCAGGTCGCTAGTCGATGCAGAGGCGGTCCGTTTTCCCATGTACACGCGTAGGCCGAGTGCGCGTGAACCGGACTCCTTGAGCGTTTCGACCTGTCCCATCCGCACGTTAACACTGAACTCATCGCCTTCGCGCACCACGACTTCGGCGTCACTGGCGCCCGCCTGCATTGCCTGCTTTACAACATCGGCGGCCAGGGATTGGAGATCGAGGGCGGAGGCTGCTGGGAGCGCTACTGCATCGGACATGGGTCAACCTTAACAAACTGCGTGATAGCGCCGCATCTTGGCCCCAAGTAGCTTGCAGGACACATGAAGTATTCCGATTCAGGGAGGCAGTAGATGTGTGTAGCTAGCGTCCGGTGCCGCCTACAGTCATGCGGTCAAGTTTGATAGTCGGCATGCCAACGCCTACTGGGACGCTCTGGCCGTCCTTGCCGCAGGTACCGATGCCCTCATCGAGCTTAAGGTCGCTTCCGACCATGGAAACGTACTTCAATGCTTCAGGGCCGTTGCCGATCAAGGTTGCATCCTTAACCGGCGCGGTGATTTTCCCGTCTTCAATGAGATAGGCTTCCGACGCCGAGAAGACGAACTTGCCGTTCGTGATGTCCACCTGGCCGCCGCCAAAGTTGACCGCGTACAAGCCGTGCTTGACGGAACGAAGGATGTCTTCGGGCTCATCCTCGCCCGCGAGCATGTACGTGTTGGTCATGCGGGGCATTGGGATGCAGTGGTAGCTCTCGCGGCGACCCGAGCCTGTATTAGCCGTGCCCATGAGGCGTGACGAGAGCTTGTCGGTGAGGTAGCCCTTCAGGACACCGTTCTCAATGAGCACGGTTTCCTGGGTTGGGGATCCTTCGTCGTCTACGTTCAGGGATCCGCGGCGGCCTTGCATGGTGCCGTTGTCCACGACTGTGACTTTGGGGCTGGCGACGGGACGACCAATCAGGCCAGAGAACGCCGAAGTTCCCTTTCGGTTGAAGTCAGCCTCCAGGCCGTGTCCGACGGCTTCGTGAAGGAGAATCCCGGGCCATCCCGGTCCGAGGACCACCTGCATTTCCCCGGCGGGCGCCGGGACCGCTCCGAGTTGAAGAATGGCCCCTCGCGCGGCTTCCCGGGCCAAGTGCTCTGGACTCTTTGTGTCAGTGAACTGATCCAGGCCTGCGCGGCCTCCACCCCCCGCTGAGCCCTTTGTGGTGACCTGGCCGTCCTTGGCAATTACGAAGACGTTGAGGCGGCAGAGTGGCTGGGTGTCGCTCGCGATGGAGCCATCGGAACCTGCCACCAGAATTCGCCGGAGCTCTTCGCTATAGCCGGCGCGAACCTGCGTGACACGGTTGTCAAAGGCGCGAGCGGCACGGTCGGCGCGAAGAATCAGCTCCAGGCGGGCTGCAAGATCGAGGTCGAAGCCGCCGATTGGTACCGGATAGAGATCGCCCGATCTGGTTTCAGTAAAGCCTTGAATCGGCTGCTTGGCAGGGCCCGAGGCGATGAGTGCGGCAGTCTTTGCGGCGTGCAAAAGTCTGTCAGAGTTCAGGTTATCGGTGTAGGCATAGCCGGTGCGTTCGCCGGAGAGGACACGAATGCCGCATCCGGCGCTGGTTCCGGTGCTTGCGGACTTGACGATCTGCTCATCGACACCGAGTGAGGTAGAAGTAACTGATTCGAAGTACAGGTCGGCATAATCGCCCCCCGCCGACAAGGCCTCTCCGAGGCAGCGCTCCAGCAATCGCTCAGTGATCCCAAATTTCTCGAAAAAGTAACGTCTGTGGCTCTGCTGCGGGGAGGTCTCAGGTAGATTCATCGCTTTCTCCAGTTTACGCCCGATGAAGGTTCCCGCCCGGCGGAACGGATGGTTTCCTCACTTGATTCGTGAGCGACGCGTGTTCGTTTCCACAATTCGCGTCATGCTACATTCAGGCCATGAAAAAGCTTATTGCTGCTGTGCTCCTAGTGATGGTGTTCGCTGGTCCAGCGTTTGCCGCAACAACGCATCACCGCCACCATCGTCATCACCACCATCGCAAAGCCTAGTCCGTCCGATCCGTTTCGATCAGGGGAATCGTTGCCGTTCACATGAAAACCCGAAAGGTTGGCCCATCTGCGGAGTGGGCCAGTCGTGCTGTATTCTCCGCCGTTTCTTCTCGGGTGCGCTGGTGACCTCGGATACTATGCGCGGCACGGTTCTCGTGCTACAGTCCAGCCATGAAGAAGATTGCAGTTGCCGTGCTGATGCTCGTGGTGTGTGCCGCACCGGCGTTCGCCCGGCATAGGAAGCCGCACAAAGATCCGCGGGTTGTTGACCATCCCAAGGCTCATCACCCGAAGAACGAGCACCTCAAGCAGGTGCCGAAGAATAAGCTGCCCAAGCACAACACCGGACACTAGATCTTCAATAAGTAAAATGCCAGAGCTCGAAGATCTCCGCTATCCGATCGGCCGTTTTACGCCCGCACTTCCGTCTGAACCGGCAATGCGCGGAGAACAAATCTCAGTGCTGCGGCTGCTCCCCGGCAGCCTCCAGGCAGCGGTCAGCGGACTTAGCCACACCCAACTCGACACACCCTACCGCGAAGGCGGCTGGACGGTGCGACAGCTTGTTCATCACATCGCGGACAGCCATGCTAATGCGTATGTGCGCACCAAGCTTGCCCTGACTGAGGACTGGCCCACGATAAAGACCTATGACGAAGCAGCGTGGGCTCGCCTGCCGGACAGCAAGCTTCCTATCGACGGGTCGATTGCAATGATTTCCGCTCTCCATGAGCGCTGGGTGGCGCTTCTCGAGTCTCTATCAGAGGCCGATTTTCACCGCGGTTACAATCATCCGGAACTCGGACGGCAGGAACTCTCCAGCGTTCTCGCGCTGTACTCGTGGCACTCGCGTCACCATACTGCGCACATCACGAACTTGCGAAAACGGATGTGCTGGTAGCCGAAGTGTCCTCTGGTCATCAGTCAACGTCAGCCTCGAAACTCGCAGAAACCCTCGAAGACTACCTGGTCTCTCACCCCTGCGCTGCCATGATTGAAGATGGCCGCGTTCTATTTGACATGCGGCTGGCGAAGTACTCTGTTTCGGAGTTGCACGGGCGATGCCTTCTCCAGCTTTGGAGCGAGGAGCGCAACCTGGTGCGGACGGTGATCGAGATCCAGCAGCGCGCGCATTCATTACGCGTGATCACGAGACGCATGGGAGCGCCGAAACCGCAGGCGCTGGAACTCGTTCCAACCAGCGATCGGCGGACACCCACCTCACGCGACTCTGCCCGGCGCAACTATCAGCGTCTGCTCGAACGGGTACTCACGCGGGCATTTCTCGGTGCGAAGGTAGACGGGTTTCGCTCCGCGATGGATCTTGAGCACAGCTTCGGGCCGGCCTATGTGAGAGGGCGGCTACTGCGCGGTACGGCTTCAGACGCTGTTATCGGAATTAGCCAGGCGGAGTCCTCGGCTGCGATTGACGGCATTCTAACGCTTGGGATTCTATGGCTCGATTTCTGCCGCGAGAAGGCTGATGTGCGTCGGCATTTCGGTGGCTTGAAAGTGATCGTGCCTGCCGGGACGTGGCGGACCACAGCTGAACGTATGGCGTGGCTGAATTGTTCGGCGGCTGAGTTCCAGCTTTATGCCCTCGACGAGCCCACCGAGAAGTTGGAGCTCATTGATTTTCGCGATAGTGGAAACCAGGTCGCTCGGCTCGTACACGCGTTCTCTCATGAAGCGGCTCTGGAGCGGTGTGAGGCCGGAATCGCCAGAGTGATGGCCCTTCTGCCTGACGCAGCAAAGTTGCGGGTGGAAGTGCGGCCGCGATCTGCGACAGACGTTGGCCTTCTGCTACATGGACTCGAATTTGCGCGCGTGTGTCACGGGGCGTCGACTCATTCGTTCACGCAGCAGGAAGAGATCACATTCGGGGCGGGAGCGAACGAAACGCCGCTTAGGCCTGAAACTGAGGGTTTCTGCCGCGAGCTTTGTGCCCGGCTCTTTGCCAGCCGGCATCGAGACGGAACGCACAATGATCCGCTCTTCAGGATGCAGCCGGAACGGTGGCTTGACTCTCAATTCCGGGCAGGTATTGTAGAACTTCTCCCGAGCCTGCGCGGCGAGCCGGTCTACTCGCAGGTGCCAGCGCTTTCGTCCGGAGATCGAGGCATGCTCGATCTGCTTGCCGTCGATCGAAACGGCCGATTGTGTGTTATTGAGCTGAAGGCTGACGAAGATCTGCAACTGCCCATGCAGGCTCTTGACTACTGGATCAGGGTGCGTGCGCTCAATGCCGACCGGCAGCGTACGCCGATCGGGGACCGGCTTCTGTCGGCGTTCGAACGCGAAGGATATTTTCCGGGCACCGGAATCTCAGAGCTTCCGCCGCGCCTAATTCTTGCAGCGCCAGCCCTCCGCATTCATCCAGCAAACCTGCCTGTGCTGCGCTATCTCTCGCCTGAAGTTGAATGGGAACTCATTGCATTGAGCGAGCATTGGCGGCACGATCTGAGAATAGTCTTTCGCAAGCGGTCTTCCGATCCGAAATAGCGAATAGAAAATGTCATCGAGTGACAAGGGCATCTGACCTGGTTGCGCACGCGCATTCCTCCAGATCTGCGAGCAGCGCGTCGACGCGCTTTCGATCCGAATCCCAGGCGAACATGATGCGCGCGGCACCGCCGATAAACGTGTAGAACTTCCAGCCGCGCGCACGCAATGCACTCAGGATTTCCTCTGACGCGCTCAGAAAGACGGTGTTGGCGTCAACTTTTGAAACCACCTCGAGATTGGCTATGTTGCGTACGTGCTCTGCGAAGTATCGTGCAGATGCGTTTGCATGTTCAGCATTCTTGCGCCACGCCCCGCTCTCAAGCATTCCCACCCATGGGGCTGCAAGGAAGCGCATTTTCGAGGCGAGCTGTCCTGCCTGTTTGCAGCGGTAATCGAAGTCGACCGCCAGCTTTCTGTCAAAGAAAATCACCGCCTCGCCGATCGCCATGCCATTCTTGGTTCCGCCAAAGCAGAGAACGTCGACGCCGCTCTTCCAGCTGAGTTCTGCCGGGGAGCAACCGAGACTGGCACACGCATTCGCAAATCGCGCGCCATCCATGTGGAGAGACAGGGCGTGCTCCCTGCACGCGGCGGAGATGGCCTCAAGCTCCGAGAGCGTATACACCCGGCCGGTCTCGGTCGGCTGAGTGATAGTCACAACGCGCGGCTTGGGATAAGGAATGTCCTGACGCTTAGTAGCTAATTCGCGGATGGATGCCGGCGTGAGTTTGCCGTCCTCAGCGGGTGCCACCAGCAGCTTTGATCCATTGGAAAAGAACTCGGGAGCGCCGCACTCATCGGTCTCCACGTGCGAAGCGTCGCAGCAAATCACGCCGTGATAGGACTGGCAGAGCGAGGCCAAGGCCAGCGAGTTTGCTGCAGTCCCGTTGAATACGAAGAAAACTTCACAGTCGGTTTCGAACAGTTGGCGAAAGGCGTTTGCCGCGCGCGTGGTCCACAAATCGTCCCCGTAGGCAGTGGCATGTCCGTGATTGGCGCTCTCCATTGCTGCCAAAGCCTCGGGACAGATTCCGGCATAGTTGTCACTGGCAAACTGCTGAGCAAGATTGTCCACTTCTGGTCTCATTTTCCTCTTACTCAATGATAGGAGCCGAAATGCATGCAGGTATCACTTTCAGGTCCTCCGAGGCTGGCTGATGTGACCCGTGTTAACGGCATTCTCAAGCCTTGCCGAGGTTTTTAACCTTTGGGCCAAGATTTCCGCAAAAAATTGCCATTCCCTGAAACATTGTGGAGTGATATAAATCACATAATTCCAGAACAAATAGCGGGAGAATCGTTTTATCCGCTAGCAAGCAACGAGTTTCAAGGTCCTGAAGGGGTCGACGAAGTCTATCCCCCAGGCGGGAGTTTTCCGTCGTGCCCACGCAGCCCGTCTTCGAATTCCGGTCAGCGCCAGCAACACCGGCCCCTGCGTCCCCCAGGCTATCGCGAGCGACCGGCAATGTGGTCTCGATTTGCGATTCTCCGGCTTTTTCCCGGGTCATTGAGCCTGACGCGACCGAGCCAGTTCGGGACGGTCTTGGATGCGCCCGGGCTATCCGTGCGGCATTTGTACTGGAAGGTAGCTTGGGAGCTGCGCTCTACGCGATCTGGCACTTCCGGCATGTCATCACGGCGATTCACCTGATCCACTAGATTGAAGTTCGCACCCGCAGAGTGCAGCCGAGGCCGCTGAGGTTACTTCTTCAGCGGCCTTCGTGCGAAATAGTAAAGCGCGTACGCGAGCAGTGCGAAAGCGATCACTGACACGGGCATGTGGTCCAGGATCGTTCCTCTGGGGAAGTTCAGGATGTCGCGATTCTCCATATAGGTGGCTTCGACCGCCTTGAGAGCCACGCCTATGAGCCCGGCAATGCCCCCGGCGGCGATCAGCCCCGAGGCGAACAGCGACCCCGAGGAAATGTCGCTTTCTGCCTCGCTGTCGCCAGCCTTGGCGGCAGCTCTATCCACAAGCCAGCGAACAACCCCGCCCACAAAGATTGGCAGAGTGGTGCCGATCGGGAGGTAGGCTCCTACAGCAAAGGTCAGGGAGCGAATCCCGAGCAGCTCCACCGCGATCACCAGCGAAACCCCTACAAGCACGAGGCCCCACGGCAGTTTCCGGCTGAGAATGCCATTGATGACCGTGGCCATTAAACGGGCCTGAGGAGCTGGCGCACTCGCACTTCCAATTCCCTGGATCCAGTGGACCTCGATATTGCCCGTCTGGGGTGAGTAGAGATATTTACCGTCCTGAAGCTCTGTGGAGCCAATCGCGTTCAGGAGAATGTACTCAGAGGCTTTGTGGGGAGCGCTGGTCTTGTCCGCCTGGGCCACCCTGATCTCGGCGGGCAAATGCTTTTTATCTTGCTCGACAGAGACTCCCGGGTGTGCGGCTTTTAGATCCCAGGGCTGTGCTGCGGCCTGGAACTCCTGCAATCCCGTGTTCATCAGGTTCAGGGTCGACCCAATCACGATGGTCGAGACGACAACACCGATCATCAGTGCGATCTGCTGGAGACGGGGTGTTGATCCAACGATGTAGCCAGTCTTCAAATCCTGCGAAGTGTCGCCGGAGTTTGAAGCGGCGATGCAGACTACGCCGCCGATAGTGATCGCCAACGCGCCGTAGGCAGGGGCGGTCCAACCCTGAACCAGAAATATGGCTGCAGTTGCCATTAAGGTGGCGATGGTCATACCGGAGACCGGGCTTGCTGAGGAACCGACCAGGCCCACAATGCGAGAGCTGACGGTCACGAATAGGAATCCGAAGACTACGACCAGCAGGGAAGCGGCGAGGTTTGCTCCCCATCCGACGAATGCACCCGGAACCGGCTTGAACTCAAGGAAGATGAACATGCAAGCGACGATCAGGAGCGAGCCGATGATTACGACGCTCATCGAGAGATCGTTTTCGGTTCGGATTGGTTTTGCCGTTTCAGCTCCGGCTCCGGATTTCATCGACTTCAATCCAGTAGTGAGTGCACTCCAGATTGTTGGGATCGTCTTCAGAAGAGTGATGAGGCCGGCAGCTGCGACCGCTCCGGCACCCATCGGCTTGATATAGCTAGCCCAGAGATCGCTCGGGCCCATCTGCGCGATTGGTACCTGCCCGGGATAGACGGGCTGTGGCAAGGCCTTCCCGAAAAAGTAGATGAGCGGCATGACGACAAGCCAGGAGAAGACGCCGCCTGCAAAGATGACTCCGGCAACCCGGGTCCCGATGATGTAGCCGACACCCAGATACTCAGAAGTTGCATCCGCATTGATGGCCGAGCCTTTGAGAACATGCTGCGGACCGAAGTCAGGCTCGTACCCTGGCGAGCCGGGCCATGCGCGAAAGAGATTGCCGTTCTGGAAGAAGGTGTAGAGGCCTCCAAGGCCTAGTCCAAGGAACACGCGACTGGCCAGCGATCCGCCTTTTTCGCCCGCGATCAGCACGTCGGCGCACGCGGTGCCCTCGGGATAGGGAAGGGCGCCATGTTCCTTGACGATCAGCTGCCTGCGAAGGGGGATCATGAACAGAACGCCGAGCCATCCGCCAATCAGGGCGAGCATGAAAATGCGCGAATACTCGAGGTCGAATCCGAGGAAGACGAGTGCCGGGAGCGTGAAGATGACGCCAGACGCAATCGACTGCCCTGCGTTCCCAGTCGTCTGAACAATGTTGTTTTCGAGGATAGAGGCTCGCCCGAATGCACGGAGGATGCTGATCGAGAGCACCGAGATCGGAATCGAAGCTGCGACCGTTAGCCCGGCGCGCAAACCAACGTACACCGTTACCGCGCCGAAGATGATACCGAAGACCGAGCCGAGAATCAGCGCACGAAATGTGAACTCTGGCGGATGTTGATCGGGTGGAATGAACGAGTGAAATTCGGCCACAAGAGCCCCCCTGAACAGAAACACCAAAAGCCTGATAAACCTGAAGGACGAGTTTACGTCATCTCCCCGGAGTTGCGAC
>DATJEO010000248.1:0-11350 GCA_035496515.1 Occallatibacter sp. | reverse complement strand
CTCCGGCTCCGCTGCAATTTCCTCTCGATCCGCCCCCGCTCCCAGCCACGCATAGAGCGCCACGCCCACAAAGCAGACCAGCGGCACAGCATACGAGATTGCAACTCCGCCCACATCCGCCACTCGTCCCATCAGCGGTGGAATGATGGCTCCGCCGACAATCGACATCACGATCGCGGCACTCCCCGTCTTCGTATGCGTACCCAGCCCCTTCACACCCAGCGCGAATATCGTTGGATACATCGTCGACATGAAGAAGCTGAGGCACACCAGGCAGCACACGCCAACCCAGCCCGGCCTCAACACTGCGACTCCGCAAACTACGGTATTGATCACTGCATAGAATCCCAGCAATCTCGACGCCCGCACATGCCGCAGCAGCCACGTCGAGAAGAACCGCCCCGTCGTAAACGCCACCAGTGCCGCCGTCAGCAGATAACCAGCCTTCCTCTCCCCTAGCCCGGTGTACGTCTGCACGTAAGGAATCTGCCAACTCCACGCACCCACCTGCGCGCCGACATACAAGAATTGCGCCACCACTGCAAACACAAAGTGCTTCCGCTTCCACAGCGGCTTCGATGTGTCATGCTCCAGTGTGTTCCGCGAGTGATCCATGCCCGTATGCGGAAACGGCGTTCGAGCAATCAGCAGCGCCCACAGTAGCACCAGCGATCCCAGCACCAGGTACGGAGTCACAACCCGCAGCGTCTCCGATTTCAAATACGCCTGATATGTTCCCGCAGCCTGCAACGCCGCCACCTGATCCGGCTTCAATTCAATCCCAGAGAAGATAAAACGGCTTCCGATCAGCACCGCCGTGATGCTCCCGAGAGGATTGAACGACTGCGAAAAATTCACCCGCTGCGCGGCCGTCTCGGCATCTCCAATCTGGATGATGAATGGGCTCGCCCCCGTCTCCAGAAACGCCAGCCCGCTCGCAATCACAAACAGCGCCGTCAGAAAAAACCAGTACTGCCCGACATGCGCCGCTGGATAGAACAGAATGCACCCCGCACCATACAGGACCAGCCCTATCACCAGACCCGCCTTGTATCCGGCCCTCCGCATAATCACGCCAGCCGGAAACGCCAGAAAGAAGTAGCCGAGATAGAACGCAAACTGCACCAGCCCCGCTTCGAGCCGGTTAATCTCAAACGACTTCATGAACTGCCGAATCAGAATGTCGTTGAAGTTGTTCGGAACCGCCCACAGAAAAAACAGCGCCGTCACCAGCACAAACGGCAGCATACGGTCACGCGGAACCAGCGGCGCATCATGATCCTTCCCCGAACCAGCCGCACTCACCACCGGAGTCGCATTAAAAGGCATTCTTCCTCCCGAACACATCCCGCTTCACTTGAACATGCACGCAAACCGGGCGCGAACCTTCGACCAGTTCTACCCAATGACCACAACCGCTGGCAAATGCAACCGGCTTGGGCCAGCGGAGCCACACTCAGACGCGCGTCTTGAATACAGGAGCTGCAAGCTACTTAGCTCATCGCTGCACTACACTGAAACAGTCATGGAACTCACCGGTCTTTCCCTCATCGGCTCCGAACGCGGCTCGCGCAACGGCTCCAGCTTCCAGGCCTTCGCCCCCGGCACCGGCGAACCCATCCAGCCCGTTTACCGTGCTGCCACCTCGCAGGAGCTCGATCGCGCCGCCCAGCTCGCCGCCGACGCTTTCCCCATCTATTCCCAAACCAGCGGCGCTGCACGAGGCGCATTTCTCCGGCGCATCGCCGCGGGATTCGATTCGCATCGCGACGAACTTGCGCAACGCGCCCACATCGAAACAGCTCTGCCTCTGCCGCGTCTTACCGGCGAAGTCACCCGCACGGCTAATCAGTTCCGCTTGTTCGCTTCTGTCGTGGAAGACGGCTCGTGGGTACAGGCACGTATTGATCCGGCGCTTCCTGACCGCCAGCCGCTTCCGCGCCCCGATCTTCGTTCCATGCTCCGCGCGCTCGGCCCTGTAGCCGTATTCGGTGCGAGCAACTTCCCTCTCGCCTTCTCTGTCGGTGGCGGAGACACCGCATCAGCGCTGGCCGCCGGCTGCCCTGTCATCGTCAAAGCCCACGCCGCGCATCCGGGCACCGGTGAAATCGCCGGGCGAATCATCGTGGAAGCCGTAGCTGCAGAATCCCTTCCTGCCGGCACCTTCTCCATGCTCTTCGGCGCCGGCGTCGAAATCGGTGCTGCTCTCGTCAAACATCCTCACATCCGCGCAGTTGGCTTCACCGGTTCGCTTCGCGCCGGCCGCGCCCTCATGGACGCCGCCGCCGCGCGCCCTGAGCCCATCCCGTGCTTCACTGAGATGTCCAGCGGCAATCCAGTCTTCATACTTCCCGGCGCGCTGCGCAAAGGTCCTTCTGCGCTCGCCCAGGGCCTCTTCGGATCCTTCACGCTCGGTGCCGGCCAGTTCTGCACCAAGCCGGGGATTATCTTCCTTGCGGAATCCCCTCAGGCCCTTAAATTCCGTGACGAGCTTGATCTCCTTGTTCAGCAATCCCAGCCCTTCACGCTGCTCACCGGCGGTATCGCTCGCGAATACGATCGCGCATCCATCGCCCGCGCCTCACAAACCACCGTCGTCGAGTCGCAATCTACTCTCGCAAAACAGGACGGCACCTCGCCATTCCACGCACAAGCCCGCCTGTTCACCACGTCGCTGGACGAACTCCTGCAGCAGCCCGATCTTGCGGACGAAATCTTCGGCCCCGATACTCTCATCGTCCGCTGCGGAAGCTCGAACGACTACCTCAATGCCGCCCGGGGCCTCTCCGGCCACCTCACTGCCACAATCTTCGGCGACGAAGAGGATCTCGCCGCCAATCGCGAACTCATCCAGATCCTCGAACAGAAAGCCGGCCGCCTCATCTTCAACGGATTTCCCACCGGCGTCGAGGTCTCGCACGCCATGGTCCATGGCGGACCCTATCCCGCCACCTCCGACGCGCGATTCACCTCCGTCGGCAGCCTGGCCATCTACCGTTTCGCACGCCCTGTATGCTTCCAGAACTTCCCGCCGAACCTCCTGCCGCCCGAACTTCAGGACGCAAACCCGCTCGGCATCCGCCGCCTTCGCGACGGCAAACCCGAGCTCCCGCGTCAATAACCACTCAGGGGGCCTTTCGCGGGATCAGAATGCCCTTAGAGCCGATTGAGCAGTCCTGTCACTAACGCGTGCCACTCCTCTTCCAGTTCCGGACGCTGAAAGCTTCGCCCCGACCGTGCATACCAGTAATCCGCATTTGAAGTAGCTCCTTCTTTGCGGTGCAGGTATGCATGCACGGCCATTCCGTCCTTTGACTCCAGCTCATCGACGAGGCCGTGCGCCTTCGCCCAATCCCCTTTCGCGTCCCACCAGAGCGCTGCCAGAGGAGCGGCGAGAGCAACTGGCGGCGAATCGTGTTCTACCGACTCCAAGAACTCGTTCACATTCATCCGTTTCGACCTCGACAAGCCAGTTTCAATGCCTTTCGCTGCGTGACCCAAATCACATCCGCAGCTCCATACCACGGATAAGAATAGACACAAATCTAGCAGCAATAAAGAAGGTTCCGGAGGGGTCGATGAGGCAGTTAGAGAGGCCCATTCGGGGAGGTCGGGACCAAGATGCGTGGTGGATCAGGACCAATTAGACGAGCAATTTGCGATTCCGACCAAATTGGTCGTATACTGAACTCAGACCATTCTGGTCGTAGTTTTCGGCTGCTGCCCTTCCGGCGGCCTCAAGGAGTTCGGCAGGTGAGTGTGCTGACGGATCTGCGTATTGGCGAGACAGCAACCCTGATAGCCCTCGACTTGCCCGAGTCAGTGCAGAACTTCCTGATGCACATGGGCTTCGTCCCTGACGCACAAGTCACTGCCCTGCGCAAGGCTCCTGCCGGTGATCCCACCGTCTATGCAATCGACGGAATGGAGATCGCGCTCCGTCATGAAACGGCCGAATTGATCCGCGTTCGCAGCAATGTGGAAGCTTCCAAAGGTGAGATCGATGCTGAGCTGAAGAAGATTGCAGCCAATTCCGGTAACGATGTTCATGCCGAAATCCACGAGTTTGCAGGGGCCAACAGATGAATGCCTGCTGCGAGACTCCGGCGTTTGAGGCTCCTCAAGCACCGGGATCCGGAGGGCTTAGCACTGTCGTCCTGATCGGACCGCCCAACTCCGGCAAATCCACTCTCTTCAACCGGCTCACCGGTTTGCGGCAGAAAGTCGCCAACTACCCGGGCGTGACTGTAGAGCAACGCATGGGATTGATGTCCGGCGTCGGTCGCGACGACCTCACCCTGATCGATCTACCCGGTGTCTACTCGCTCACTCCCTACTCTGAAGATGCCCGCGTCTCCGTGGATGTGCTGAAAGGCACGATGCCCGGCACACCAAAGCCCGATGCGGTTCTCCTGGTTCTCGATTCCCTTCACCTCACGCGCCAATTAATGCTCGCCGCTCCCGTGCTGGCCCTCGGGCTTCCCACGCTCATCCTCCTCAACATGAGCGACCTGATGGAGTCGCGCGGAGGAAAAATCGATACCCTCAAGCTTGCCAAGGAACTCGGCGCACCGGTGGCGCAGATCAGCGCTGTGCGCGGCTCTGGCATGGACTCGATTCCGCTGTTTCTCAACCAGTGCGCACTTCCGCCCGCCGCAAAAAAAGCTGAACAGCTTCTCACGCTGCCAGTACTGGGCAATGCCGCAAGCACTCATCGCTGGGCCGCGCAGGTAAGCCGGCGGACGGGATACCAGGCACCCCTGTCCGCGGAGAACAGCCGCAAGCTCGACAGTATCCTGCTGCACCGCATCTGGGGCCCTCTGCTCTTTCTCGCCGTCGTCATCGGAGTCTTCGAGGTTGTGTTTTCCATCGGTCAGCCGCTGAGCGATGGATTCGGAGACGTTTTAGCCAAAATAGGCACAGTCGTCAGACCGTTGCTGCCCGCAGGCTGGCTGCAATCTCTGGTCATCGATGGAGCATGGAAAGGCATCTCCTCAGTACTCGTCTTCCTCCCCCAGATCCTGCTCCTCTTTTTATTCATCGGAGTTCTCGAAGACTCGGGCTACCTTGCCCGGGCTGCCCTGATTGCCGACCGCGTGATGCGCACGACAGGACTGAACGGCAAGGCGTTCATCCCTCTTCTCTCCGCCTATGCATGCGCCGTTCCGGCCATCATGGCCACGCGCACCATCGAGAATAAGCGCGACCGGTTTGCCACCATTCTGGTCACTCCGTTCATGACCTGCTCGGCACGCCTGCCGGTGTACATGCTGCTGATTGCGGCGTTCATTCCACCCAGGACGTTCCTCCATGGCTTCCTTGGTCTTCAGACCATCGTCATGCTCGGGCTCTATCTCGCCGGATTTGTGGCTGCCATGACAACTGCCTGGCTTTTGAAGAGTTCGATCCTGAAATCCAACGAAGCCCCCTTCATCCTCGAATTGCCGCAGTACCGGATGCCAACGCTGCGCTCGCTGGCAATGCGGCTGGTCGATCGCGCCAAGGTTTTTATGCGCCAGGCAGGCACGGTCATTCTCGCTGTCACCCTCGGCCTCTGGCTGCTTGCACACATTCCTCCTGTGCCAGGACCGGGTGGGCACTACACCGCTCCCGAATTGGCAGACAGCATGATCGGCAAGATGGGTCATGTCATCGAGCCTGTGATTGCTCCGCTTGGCTTCAACTGGAAGGTCGGCATCGGCTTGATTTCCAGCGTACTCGCGCGCGAGGTCATGGTCTCCACGATGGGCACTCTCTACGGAGCCGATCCGGAAACGCAGACCATGCACCTGCAGAACGCCCTGCACACGGATATGACCCTTGGCGGGGCAGTTGCACTGATGATCTTTTTCGCATTCGCAATGCAATGCACCTCGACCATGGCCGTGGTCCGGCGCGAGACCAACAGCTGGAAGTGGCCCGCTGTGCAATTTGCCTACATGCTTACGCTTGCGTGGGTGGGCGCCTTTGCTGTGAACCACATCATCAACGCGCTCTTCGGCTAAGTACACCTTGGTTCCTGCCTCGGTATGACAGCCTCGCCGAGTCCCGAGTATCGTAGGTGCATGCGGTACTGGGTTGTGAATGCGGCTCGCCTTTCAGCCGTTCTCCTTCTTCTCCTCTCCTCCTCCGCGGCGCTCCCCCAGAACCCTGTTCTGAAAACCCGTCCCAAAGAGGATCCGGAAGAACGGTTCAATGCGTTGCGTCGCATCACGATCAACGTTCAGGTGACGGACGCCGCCGGGAACCCGGTCTCCAATCTGCACCCCGAGGATTTCAGCCTCTATGACAATCGCCAGCCGCGCAGGATTGTCGCGTTTCACTCCATCGACGGCGCCGCACTGAGCGATGCAACCGATGTGCTGATCTTGCTGGATGCGGTGAATACTCCTCCGCCGGCTTTGGAAAAAGAAAGGAGCGCAATCTTCAGATACCTGGCCGAGAGCAAGAAGCCATTGCCATTTCAGACCGCCTTCGCCCTGTGGTTCAATGGCCATTTGAGTGCCACGCCGGCTACGACCGACCGCAATGAGATTGGGCGCGCGTTTGTGAAGCTGACAAAGAATGTGCACTCCAATGCCTGCGGAACCAAAGAGAGGCAGCAGAATGTGTTGGCAGGCAAAGACGCCGCCAGCGTGAGCCCTGCAACCTGTCGCGCGGTGCACTTCAAAGACTCAGTGGCGGCACTGGTTGGCATCGCCCAGCAGCAAGCCGCAACCGGCGGCCGCACGCTCCTTATCTGGATGGGTTCGGGCTGGCCTGTGCTGCCGGACGCTGAGCTGCAACGGCTCGACCCCCAGCAGCGCGATGCATACGCTCGAGAGTTCGAAGAGATACTTCGCGATCTGCGCGCAGGTCAGATGACCGTCTACTCCATTGCGCCCGGCGATGGCAGCTCGACTGAAAAGATTGCTTCGTCACATGCGGCGCCAACGTTTCCGCGCATCGCAATAGATGAATTCGCGCAACGAACCGGAGGCAGGGTGCTGTCAAAGAGTGAAGATCTCGTCGAGGACCTGCACGCCTGCATTCGCGACGCGGAGTGGTATTACTCGCTGGCCTTCAACGCACCGCCCGCACAGAACGGCCCGGGAGAGATGCACTCTCTGGAAATGAAGGTTAACCGACCCGGTCTTGAGGTGCGAACCATGAACTCGTACTACAGTGAGCCGCGGTGATTGTCCAAACCATTCTCTAGCGAACACCCGGCTAAATTGGATGCCTTCTCGCATTCAACTCTCATTACGTTCGGCATCTGTTCTACTCTTTGCACGATTCCAGACAATAGAATGTGCACTTCCCCCGCATTCGTAACTATCCTTTGGAGGTCATTCAGATGCGATCCCATTTCGCGCTTTGCCTTGTGCTTGGGCTGGCGGCATCAGCGTATGCTAAGGAACCTCATCACTATCATTCAGGCAAGCTGCTGCAGATGGCTTCTGTTCCGTGCGGCATGGCCGAGAAAGATGCGAAGACCCTGACCGGCGAACTGCTCGGAACCGACAGCTCTCACAAGAAGACCGAGGAGGTTCTGTGTCAGGAATACATCCTCGAATCGGAGACCGTAACCTATCGGATCCGGCCCAAAGACGATAAGCACCCTGTGCTGCTTCCCGTCGGTCAGCAGGCGCAGTTCTTTCTTTCGAAGGACAAAATGATTCTTCGCGTCGAAGATCTCGACAACAAAGACCGGGAGTATAGCGTCGTCTCCATGACGCCGCGCGATAACAGCACAGCCGTTGTAGAGTCGCCGCCCAAGCTGCAGTAGCATTCAAGTAGACGCAGAAAGGGCGTGATACAAGCCACGCCCTCTATATTCGCTCTTGATCGTTACTCTGCTTCCGGATGCAGCGCGATGCCCTTTTCGCCTGCGGCCTTGCGCTCATTGTATGCCTTCACCCAGTCTTCCCAGTGCTTGCCGGCAGCCCGGTCTTTACCCGTAAATTCCAGCCGCGCAATTTCGGCATAGCTGAGCTTCTGCTTCCCGTTCACATTCGGCTCGAAGTACTGAACGTAGCTTTCGGCGAGTGAAGAGCCCGTACGACGATTGAAGATGAATGCCTCAATCTTCTTCCCTGCCTTGGTCGTGATGGTCACGTCGCCGCGATAATCGAACGCTTTTTCCAGCGCATTGCGCAGGTCGTCTTCGCTGGCGAGTTCTGGCACCCAGCCTTCGAGTTGTTCATGCTCGGTTCCGGGAACGAGTTCGAGTGCTTCGATCTGTTCCAGCGTGTACTTGGAAACCTCAGCCGTCATACGTTGGTCTCCTCGAGGCTGTGCGACTTGGCCTCGATCTGCACCAGCGCGGTTGCGCCGTGCGGAGCAGGCTCGCTCAGAAGCTTCAGCGCGTGCTCATCTTCATAGGTGCTGAACCACCCCTTTGCCATCGACATCAGTCCCTTGACCGAAAGGAAGCCATCAATCACAGCCGTAGGCTCGTACCCACAGCTCACCATGCAGTTCGCGCATTTCGGATTCCCGCTGGCCGCGCCGTACTCCTCCCACTGCGTGGTCTCCATCAATTCCTTGAAAGTCTCTGCGTAGCCGTCCTGCAGCAGGTAACAGGGTTTCTGCCAGCCGAAGATGTTGTATGCAGGGTTTCCCCACGGAGTGCACTCGTAGCTGCGGTCGCCCATCAGGAACTCGAGGAAGAGTGGAGACATGTTGAACTTCCACGACTTCTTTCGATTCGAGAGAATCGCGCGAAACAGTCGACGTACTCGCGCGCGGCCGAGGAACCGATGCTGATCAGGAGCCTTGTCGTAGCTGTATCCAGGCGAGAGCACGATGCCCTCCACGCCCAGGGCCATCACTTCATCGAAGTAGCGCCGCACGCTGTTCGGATCTGTTCCGTCGAAGAAAGTCGAGTTCGGCGTAACGCGGAAGCCGCGCCTCACCGCTTCCTTGATGCCTTCAACCGCGAGATCCCATCCGCCTTCGCGGCAAACGGAATAATCATGGTGTTCGCGCTCGCCATCCAGATGCACTGAGAACGTCAGGTACTTCGATGGAGTGAACTCGTGAATGCGCCGCTTCAGTTCCAGCGCATTCGTACAGAGGTAAATGTACTTCTTGCGCGCAACCAGTCCATTGACGATCTCAACAATCTGCGGATGCAGCAGCGGCTCGCCACCCGGAATCGAGACCATTGGCGCTCCGCATTCTTCCACTGCAGCAAAACACTCTTCGGGCGTGAGCATCCGTTTCAGGACATGCGGTGGATATTGCACCTTTCCGCAACCGGCACATGCCAGATTGCAGCGGAAGAGCGGCTCGAGCATCAGCACGAGCGGGTAGCGTTTGTTGCCCGTCAGACGTTGCTTCCAAACATACGAGAAGACCGTCCAGACTTGTGAGATGGGAATTGCCATCTTTGTTTGTTTTCCCTCGGGGCGGTAGCCCTGTCAAGCTTCCAGCTATCAGCCGTCAGCTCTAAGTAAGAACCTCAATGAACTTGCATCATCCAGTTTCTCAATTTGAAACCCGCTAGCTGTCTTGCCGCTCCATTGCTCGTTGATAAGCAGTAAGAGCCATCAGCGGGAAATACTGCCGGTAAAGCGTATATGCCAGATAGAACACCTTGGGGAATCCCGTGCCGGTGATGATGCCCTCACGCTTAGCACCTTCGCCCATCGACTCGTCCCAACTGCCGTCCTGAAGCTGCCGTTCGAGCAGCCAGCGAATTCCCTTCGCAACTGAATCTGATCGATCATCTCCCGCAGCGAGCAATCCCAGCAACGCCCACGCAGTCTGCGACGGAGTGCTGACACCTACGCCGCGCGTATCCGGATCGTCGTAGGTTCCGCAAGATTCACCCCACCCGCCGTCGGAGTTCTGCACCATGCGGATCCACTCGGCAGCCTGCTGCACCTGCGGCTCGTTGTGATCGAAGCCGATCGCTTCAAGCCCGCGCAGCACCAGGAACGTGCCATAGATGTAGTTCACACCCCAGCGGCCAAACCAGCTTCCGTCCGGCTCCTGCTCGCTCAGGATGAACTGAATCGCCCTTTCGACGCGCTTATCCGCTCGCGTGTAGCCGTGCGCCGCCAGCATCTCGAGCATGCGCCCGGTGATATCGACCGTCGGCGGATCCAGCATTGCATTGTGGTCAGCAAACGGGATGTACTGGAAAATCATCTTCGTGTTGTCTTTGTCGAAGCTGCCCCAGCCCCCGTTGCGGCACTGCATGGCAAATTCCCATTCGATCGCGCGCTGCACAACCTGGTGCTGATAGCGCTCCCGCGGATTATCGACCTTGCTCAGCCCCAGCAACACTTGCGCCGTGTCGTCCGTGTCGGGATAGAACTCATTATTGAATTCGAAATACCAGCCGCCCGGCTCGGTCTTCGGTACCTTCACCGCCCAGTCGCCCTTGTGGCGAACTTCTTTGGACAGCAGCCAGTCAGCAGCCTTCAGCATGCGCGGATCATTGCGCGGGACGCCGGCTTCACCCAGCGCGAAGATAGCTTGTCCGGTATCCCATACCGGCGACATGCAGGGCTGCATGCGAAACGTCGGATAAGGCAACTCCGGTGTCGGTTCCTGCTCGATACCCAGCTTCTCGAACTCGTCACGCGCGCGAATAACCTGGGGATCATCTTCGGAGTATCCGAGGCACCGCAGCGCGATAATCGCGTTCATCATCGCCGGATAGATTGCGCCGAGACCATCGGACATCTCCAGGCGTTCGAGCATCCACTTCTCCGCCTTCTTCAGTGCGAGCCTTCGCACCGGACGCAGATGCACAGCCTCTGCCCAGTGCATCACGCGATCGATAGCGATAAAGAAATTGCGCCATGAGATCTTGTTTTTTGAGTCCCATTTCAGCCGCAGATTGGCGTTGGCGCGACCGCCAACATAGAGTTCATCAATCGCGTGCTCTGCAGGAATCTTTTTGTAAGGCTTCTTCGCATAGATGATCGCCAGCGGCACAAGAATCGAACGCGACCACGCCGAGATTTCGTAGATGTTGAAGTAAAACCAGTTTGGAAAAAGAACAATCTCCGGCGGAATTGCAGGCACCGCATCGTAGTCATACTGGCCCAGCGCGCAAAGATACATCTTCGTGAAGGTATTGCAGGCCACTACTCCGCCATTGGCCAGAATCCACTCGCGAGCCTTCACCAGCCGCGGATCCGTGGCCGAAACGTTCATCAGCTTTGCCGAGAAGTAGCACTTCACCGTAAGCGAAATGTTGCCCGGACCGCCAGGATAGAGACTCCAGCTGCCATCCTCTTTCTGATACCGCATCATCTCCGTGAATGCGCGATGCAGTCTTCCAGCCTCACCCGACTCAAGGAGCGTATGGAGAAAGATGTAATCGGCCTCGAGCATCGAATCAGCTTCGAGT
>DATJEO010000247.1:0-5452 GCA_035496515.1 Occallatibacter sp. | reverse complement strand
GCGCGAGTTCCAGGAGAGCTTCAACCAGACTGTCGTGGCTCATCGCACAGGCGCGGACGCAGGAGATGCGAATGCGCAGCCGCATGTGGTTCGGCACGTCGCGGCAGGTGACCAGGTGCGGCTGAAATCAATGGGAAAGATCGCCGTGGTGCAGCGGGAGGTTGAGAAGGATCTTTTTGAAGTTGCCCTGGGGCCGATCAAGATGCGCGTCAAGCGGGACGATATTGCCGAGGTTGTGAAGTCGGCAGCGCAGCAGGCAGAGCGGCCGGAGCGTTTCGATCCTGTGGCGGCCGCGCGCAAGCAGAGAGGCGTTCACGTTTCGGTGAGCAGCGCGAACACGGACGATATGCGGATGGAGATCAACCTGATCGGGCGTACTGTGGACGAGGCGACAGAGGAATTGGAGAAGTATCTTGATCGGGCGTTTTTGGCAGGGCTGCCTCGTGTTCGAGTGATTCATGGCCATGGGGCGGGCATTCTGAGACGTGGGGTGCGCGACTTTTTGAAGTCGCATCCGCACGTTGCTGGGATTGCCGAGGCTGCTCAGAACGAAGGTGGGCAGGGCGCAACGATGGTTGAGCTTCGGCAGTAGTTCGGCCAGGCTGCGGAGAGAGTTCATCGCGGATCGCAAGAAACCCGTTTTGGCAGAAGACCTGATCTTCCTGGATCGGCCTCCGCTTCTTTTCGCAACGATGAAGTTGATGATGCGCCATCGTATTCGGGGTGCGTGGCGGCTATTTGAGACATTGAAAGCGCGGGGATACTTCGACAGGAAAGTCATTCGGTACGAGATTGGAAGAGGGATTCCGGTTCATGTACCGATCTTCCGGCCGGAGCGGCGGTGGGATCGCTTCGACCTTATCCATTACGAACTGGAACTGATCGATACGCTGGTGCGGGAGGCCGAGGCCGGCGATGCCCCGCTCACGATCATCGATTGCGGCGCCGATCTCGGTTTGGTCTCGATGCTGCTGACGGCGCGTCTGCCGAGAGTGTCCCGAGTGATTGCCTTTGAGCCGAGCCAAGATGAGGTTCCGCTGCTCCGGAAGAATTTCGCAGGGCTTCCGATTGCGAGCGAGGTGATTCAGGCGGCGGTGAGTGAATACGCGGGAAGAGGAGAACTGCGGCGCCCTGCGTATGACTCCTACAACCAGGCACGATATATCGAACCTGCCCTTGGCGGCGCATTCGAGGTACGTACTCTGGATTCTCTCGCTCTGTCGCGGCAGGATCTGCTGATCAAGATTGACGTCGAGGGCGGAGAGCTGGCTGTTGTTCGCGGCGCGAGGAAGACGATTTCAGAGGCGTCACGCGTCATTGTGGCGACGGAGGCTCATCCGCTAGTTGCGGCGAGAACGGGCATCGATCCGATCTACGTGCTGCAGGAGTTGGCGGCGATCCGGCAATTTCGTTTTACGGTTTGCGAGACGGGACAGTCGAATCCGGATTTATCGAAGCCGTTCTTTGAGCAGTTGCCGGAGAAGTTCTACAACTGCAACGTTGTGGCTGTTTCGATTTGAATCTTTGATCTAAGGGATGCGGCTGTTGCGTCATGCTGTTCCGTCCCGCTCGATCTCTGCGGATTCTGCTGACATCCAGCTTTGACCTTCGGCGAGCGCTTCCACGCAATCAGTTACACCGGCGCGAGCAGCGGCCTGAAGAAGACGCGGGAGCGGTTCCTCCATCGGTTCGCGACCCAGACGGAAGGTCCCGTAGTGCATTGGGATCATGACATTGGCTTCCAAGTCAATAAACGCTTGGAGAGCCTCTTCGGGGCTGGTGTGGACGGCCCGATAGCTGTCCGGGAAGTAAGCGCCAATAGGCAGAAGCGCAATGTCGGGGTTCAGATGGCGGCCGATTTCGGTGAAGCCTCCGAAGTATGCTGTGTCGCCAGAATGGTAGATCACGGGTCCTGCCGATGATGCGATCACGTAGCCACCGTACCCACGATGTGTGTCGTTGAACATGCGGGCGCCCCAGTGGCGAGCCGGCGTTGCGGTAATTGTCAGGGTTGATTCGTGCGGAGACCGATCGAAGCTATGGTTCGATTCGATGAGGTGCGGTTTGCGGTCTTTCGACGGAGGATTGTCGCTGAGATGAGTTGACTCCCACCATTCCAGTGTTTCTACGCGAGAGAAGCCGAGATCGAGAATGAGGTCCTCGACACGCTTCGGCACGATTGCGACAGGCGCGGGTAGACCGCGGCGGCGCATCTCACGCAGGATGGCGCGAAGAGATGGGCGGTTCAGGTGATCCATGTGTGCGTGGGTCAGTAAAACGGCATCGATCTGCGGAAGATCGGCAATGTGAACGCCGGGACGGCGCTGACGCCGAAGCACGATGAGCCGTGTGGCGAAGACAGGATCAATGAGCAGAGCCTTGCCGGAGGTCTGGATCAGGAATGACGAATGTCCGATGAAAGTGATGGACGTGTCGGCCGGGGAGACCCGGGGAGGCCTGGATGAGCTGCCGGCGAGTGGCCGGGCGTGGCTCTCGCGCACCAAGCGCCAGAGTTGACCGAGTTTTCTCATCCAGAACGGGACTCTGAGCGTCATTGGCACCTGAGATATGGATGCTTCTGGCGGGAAAAGGTAGCAGCAGCGCAGCTTCCAGCTGGATTTGGTGTCTAAATTGGCAGTGAGACGAAAATGAAGATTTCTGAAGTTTGGTTGGTTCGCCTTCTGTGGCTTTTCGCCTTGGGCCTGGCGAGCGTTCCGGCGGGAGCATGGGGACAATCCGGCGACTTCACTGTCAGCCAGAATGGAAAGCCCGTGGGAACAGCAAATTTCAGTCTCTCGGCGAAGCAGGGCGGGTTCGATTCGACCTCGACCGTGCGCGTGACGATGCAGGGTCTGAATTACGCACTTTCGAAAACAGAGGAGCTTTCTTCAGCAAGAAGCCTGATTCACGTACAGCTGAGTGCCAGCGTCAACGGCTCGGCCGTGAACGTTACGGCTAAGCCGGAGGGTGCGCAACTGCTGATGAACATTTCGGCGAACGGACGCAGCAACACTTCGCGGCTCGCGGCGCACTCGCTGGATGTGTTCCTCGCCGACTTTGATCCAGGAGGGCTTGAGACGCTTCTGGCTATGGCAGCGAAGGGTAATAATCGCGACCTGTGGGCAATCATTCCCAAGCAGTCTGGTTCGGTGCAGGCAGTGCAACTGGCAACTTACCCTGATGAACAAGGCACTCTGAACGGAAGCCCTGTCGCCGTACATCACCTGGTGGCGACAATCGCCGGCGCCAGTACGGATCTCTTTTCTGGAGCTGAGAACCAGCTGTTGCAAGCGGAGTTGCCGCAGGACGGATTCGCGTTGGTGCGCAAAGGATTTGTATTGAAGCCGCCGACGAAGGCGCCGGCTCCTCCTCCACGCCTGCCATCGAATCCGCAGCCGGGAACACAGCCGCAGTAGATCTTCAGAGGGAGCGTCCGACGGCGACAGCAGACGACCATGCCCACTGGAAATTGAATCCGCCGAGATGGCCAGTCACATCGACGGCTTCTCCGATAAAGAACAGGCCGGGGGTGGTGCGGGTTTCCATAGTGCGAGAGTTGAGACCCCCTGTGTCGATGCCACCTGCTGTGACTTCGGCCTTTTCGAATCCTTCTGTGCCGGTTGGGTGGAAAGGCCAGTGGTGTAGGTTGCGTTCTGAATGATCTAGGCTCGCGTTGGTCCAGCGTTGTGGAGCGGCGACATTGGCCAAATGAGCTGCCAGGCGGTGAGGTAAAGCTGATTGAAGTACGTAACGAAAGGCAATGCTGTCGCGGCGGGCTCCTTTTTCGAGCAGGGAACCGAACAAGCGGGTCGATTCCGGAGCGAAGTCGACTTGGATTGGCTCTCCGGGGCGCCAGTAGGAGGAGGCCTGGAGTAATGCTGGGCCGCTCAGACCACGGTGAGTGAAAAGCAGTTTCTCGCGGAAAGCGGGCCCGCGGGCAGCTTGAACCGTAACGTCGGCGGATACGCCGGTGAGTTCGGTCCAGTTCTTTTCGCTCCCGCCAAGCAGGAGTGGAACGAGCGCAGGTCGCGGCTCGACGGTTTTGAGTTTGAACTGACGCGCGAGGTCGTAGGCTAACCCAGTGGCGCCCATCTTCGGAATCGAGAGGCCGCCACTGGCGACGACCAGCACGGGCGCTTTGAAGTTTCCGGCAGCAGAGCAAATGCGGAATTCGCCAGAGGTGTGCTCGACGGCAATGTCGCGGGAATTGAGCTGAAGCTCAACATGGCCGCGATCGCACTCGGCGAGGAGCATGTCGAGGATCTGGCGCGCGGAGTGATCGCAGAAGAGCTGGCCCAGAGTCTTCTCGTGCCATTGGATGCGGTAACGCTCAACGAGTTCGAGAAAGTGCTGAGGCTGATAGAGTGCCAGTGCTGACTTTGCAAAGTGAGGATTCTTGGAGAGGAAGTTTTCGGATGTGCAGTGGGAATTGGTAAAGTTGCAACGGCCGCCGCCGGAGATGAGGATTTTGCGGCCAGGTTGCGGATTGCGCTCGAGGAGCAGGACTCGTCGGTTGCGCTGTCCGGCGACGGCGGCACACATGAGGCCGGCAGCACCTGCACCGAGGACGACGACGTCGAATTCGCGAGCGGCACTCACTTCTCCATTCTCGCTGAACTGGCGGTCGCACGAGCTGAGTAGATGAGATTCAGAGTGTGACTATTTTGCGGCGTTTATCTGTTCGTATAAAGCGGCGACCCGTTGAGTAGCCTCGGTCAGGCTGAGCTTCTGAGTGCTTCGGACCAGCTGGATTGCATCGATTCTGCGGCCTTGCTTGAGGAGGGACCGGACAGAGGCTTCGTCATCGATGCCACTGTTGGGAGTGGAGGAGAGGGTTTGGGCTTCACTCGGATCGAGTTTTAGAAAGTCCAGGATCTCTTGCCGTAGCTTCTCGTACTTCTGCTGACCACCTGCGTAGCTGTCGGACATGGGAATGGAACCTAGTGAGGTGATGATCGACAGGCGGTAAGTCAGAGCATTGCCGGAAGAAGTTGTTTCGATACCGATACCGTTGATGTCGCTGAATGGGATGGATCCGGTTGCGACTTTGAATAGACGGCGGCGTGTCCACGTTGCCTGCTGACGTGCGACATCGAAGACCACGACTTCCTTTCGCCAGAAGAGCACGATGAAAAGAAGGAAGATTCCGTCTAGCAGGATGCCGCGCTGGTTGTTTTCCAAAATCAACCGGTATGTCACAAAAGCGGAGGCACACAGGAGGAAGACCGAAATCCAGATACTGCTGTCGAGGATCACCAGTTCCTGGTTTGTCTTGCGGGTGATGTGCATGAGGCCACTATGGCACGAAACCCCGCAAAAGCTCCCCGTTTGTTTGGCGTGGAGGTGTCGCAGGTTACCGGAACCGCTGACTGAAGGTTTACGTATCTCTGAACGCATGGAGCCTTGCTACAGCTGGTCGTGGGTGGAATTGCGGGTCTCTGAGGCGATTGCG
>DATJEO010000246.1:0-39698 GCA_035496515.1 Occallatibacter sp. | reverse complement strand
TGTCGGCGACCACGCCTGCGAATACATGACCGGCGGGCTCGCCGTCGTGCTCGGGCGCACCGGCATCAACTTCGGCGCCGGCATGACCGGCGGGCTCGCCTGGGTCTATGACGAAGATGGCGACTTCCTCGCTAACCGCCGCTATCACGATTCGTTCCTGCAACCCGAGACCTGGGATCAACTCGACGACGAAGCCCGCGATTCCATCCGCGATCTGGTTTCCCTTCATGCGGAGAAAACTGCGAGCACCCGCGCACAATGGCTTTTGGCAAATTGGCAATCGGAGTCCCGCAAGTTCGTTCGGCTCACCCCAAGCACTCAAGCATAACTTCGGCTGACGCAAGCTCAGTGCGGGGAGGACCTTTGCACTCACCGATGCCTTGCGAGCTTGACATTATCAACTCTGATGCATCGATTTCCGATGTATGAACCTGAAAGGCACATTGCCGACTCTGATTCTTGAGGTTCTGGCTCAGGAGCCGAGCCACGGCTGCCGCATCAAGCAAAATTCCGACATCAAAGAACTCAGGCCACGATAAAACCGCCCTCAGTTCACCGTCATCTCGCCCACTTGCACGTCCATGCGGTTCTTCACCTGTCCCGCCCTCTCGATCAGGTCCTGAAGACTCTCCTGAAGCGAAGAGTCAAGCGTGGTCACGTGCCCCATGCTCAGTTTCAGGGGATTAGGTCCTTGAGTCTTCGAGGTCCGTGCCGCTGTGGCGAATTCCAGCCGCAGCGCGGCTACAGAGATTCCAGTTCGGTCAAATTGTCCCGCCACAGCAAAGTCTCCCGCGCCGATTCTTCCCTTGATATCCGATTCGCGAAATGTCGCCCGTAGAATCTCACCGGCCTCAGCGAGCGAAGCCGCTGCCGCCTGCGGACCGTTCTCAGCATGGATCTGGGCAAGATTTTCCATCTCAATAAACAGAATGGAGAAGGGAACCTTATTTCGTTTCGCCAGCCTCAAGGCGTGCTCCGCCAGCAGATGGAACCCGCGGGTGTTGTAGAGGCGCGTCGCTTCATCGCGCAGGATCAAATCGTGAATCTCATTCTCCATCCGGCTGATGCGCCATGCGAACAGCAGCAGGAGGCCCGTGAACACCGCCACGGCCGCTGCGGCCAGCAGTCCTGCGGCAAGCTGCTGGTTTACGCGGGCATTGAGTGCCTCCCACGCAAACGAGATCATGAGCAGAATAGGAGCGAAGATCCGCGCCATCTTGCTCCCCGATCCGATACCGAGGAACACAGACAGCACGCCGTGTTCCGCCTGACGCAGCGCAACCACGGCTGTCAGCGCGACGAAACAAGTCACTAGAGATCCAGCCCCGTGCGGGGCTGAAATGGAGCCGAACAACCCGAACCGCCCATAGAAATAATCCGCCGAAAGCAGAACTGCCAGCAGGCAAAGCACGCATACCAGCACATCCACGGTGCGGTTGACGAGCCAGTTCGCATTGTCCACCAGCAGGACAACAATGGAGAGGAGAACAAATCCAAACGCAATTCTCGCTGGAGGCGCGACCGTATGCATCGGATTGCCAGGACTGGCCAGGGCTCTCATCCAGAAGATGATCACGGCCCCGCCGAACACGCCGAGGACTCTCGCTCCGCGCCCTGCATAAACGACCAGGTTCCCCGCGCCGTCCGGCCCTGAGAGGCCCAGGCTGATCGCGCATATCAGTCCGGTAAGCACGAGCGGCAGGCTCGCTCTCGCAGTCACCGCAGTACCGGCCAGCCCAAAGAGCGGCAGCAGGTGAAAGACGACGGTCGCGGCCGCAACACCCAGACAAATCAGCTGGGTCTGCCGCGCCATCCGGAACAACTTCGGATCGGGCAGAACGGTGAGGCTTTCAGGAACCCTTTCTTCTCGGCGGTTCACGCGCGCGCCACCTTTTTGCTGCGCTTCTCGCGATACATCATTTCGTCGGCCCGGCGGACCAGCTCTTTGAGGCTCTCGTTCGAAGGGTGATCGAGCGTCACAAACCCCACGCTGAGGCTCAGCGGATATTTCCTCGGATTTTTCTCGTTGTGCGCATCCGTCATAGACTTCAGCCGAGTCGCCGCCAGCTCAATACCCACCATGCTGAACTGTCCCGCCACGACAAATTCATCCCCGCCGAACCGCCCCTTCACGTCCGTCTCACGGAAGCAGTTCATCACCAGGTCGCCGGTCTCCGCCAGGTATGAGGACCCCATGTTGTGCCCAAGGTCGTCGTTGATTTTCTTCAGTCCGTCCAGATCAATAAACAGCACTGAAAACGGTAGCTCCGCTCTCTGTGCCAGCCGGAGTGTCTGCTCGCCGAGCAGGTAAAAGCCGCGCATGTTGTAGAGGCCTGTCAACTCGTCTCTCAGCGTGAGGTCGTGGATCTCCTTCTCCATCGTGTTGATGCGCCACACCAGCACAAGCAACAGCACCATGGAAAGCCCCGCTGCCAGCGACGTTAGAATCGCCGCGCCATACTGCTCCGGCACCAATTCCCTCAAGACGATCCGCGTGCGCACCACCTCGATTAAGAACGGAATGACGAGCAAAACCGGCGCAAATGCGCGCGCGATTCTGCTCCCGATCCCCGCGCCTACAAAGATCGACCACACGCCGTTTTCCGTCTGGCGCATTGCCACTACCCACGTCAGCATCACAAGGCAGACAAGGAGCAGGGGCGAAATCATGTTGTCTGCCGACAGTCGCACCAGGCCGAAGGTTCCAAACAGGTTCTCGCTCAGCAGCACCAGTCCGGTCAGGCAAACCAGCGGAACGAGCCCGTCCGCAATGCGTCGCAGGACGATGTTCCGGCTGCTCACCATGATCATGGCCAGGCTTAACATTCCGAAGGCCGCCGGTGAGTGTACCGGCAACCCACCCAGATTGCCCGGTGCCCGGTCGGCCTCCAGCAACGTGTCGACAGCAGGGAACTGCCGGTACATCGACTCCAGCAGAATCAGGGCGGATAGTATTCCCGCTTGTGCCGCGATGTACTTTCCCGCAATCGGCAGCGACAAATGGCTTCCCGTTTCGGAGAGAGCCAGGCTTAGTGCGCACAGCAGCACTGTCAACGCCATTGGGATGCTCATCCGTGTCATCACAACCGGCAGGAATGCGGCAAATTGCGGGAAAAGCCAGGCTGTAAAAACCGTGATCGCAATTAGCGCTACCACCCCCAGACAGGCCTGTTGCAACACCGAAAGCTTCGCGAGCAGAGCCGGGTCGGGCTCGCCGGGAGGCAAAGATGCGGTGCGCAGGTCCATGGCGTGGCAAAGGTGGAGCTTTGGCTGGCTCGATATTACCCCAGAAAAACCTCCGTTTCGGGTATCGAAACGGGTTCCTGGAAAACGGAAGTTTGCCCCCGGGGCCTTGCGATAGCCCGTGCTTTATGTGCGATTTCCCCGGCGCGGCGTCCCCGCCGGACAACGCTGTTATCACACCGGCGCTGTTACACTCTCCCTTGGCCCCAAATCCCCTCGGACGAGCAGATGACGCCAGCCCCGCTTTCGACCATCAATGACCTCTTCCTGCGCGTCTCTGCTGCCGCCAACGCCCGCGCCATTCTCTGGCAGGACGAATTCAACAACTGGCAGCCCCTTTCGTCCGATCAGATCTATTGCCGCGTCCACCAGCTTGCTGAGGCCTTTTTGAGTTGGGGTGCTAAAAAGGGCGATCGCATCGCGCTCATCTCTGAGAACCGCTGGGAGTGGGTCGTCACAGACTTCGCGATCCTGTCCATCGGCGCCGTTAACGTGCCCATCTATCCCACGCTGACCGGCGACCAGATCGCTGTCCTCCTCTCCGACGCCGGATGCCGCATCGCCGTGGTTTCCACTCGCCAGCAATTCGATAAGCTGAACGCAGTTCGCGCTCACACCCAACTCGAACACATCCTGATGATGGATCCCGGCCATCCCGACGGGGCCGTCGCCTTCAGCAAAACCCTGGCTGGCGCGGACGACGCTGGTTCCTATCGAGATCCGGTCTTCGAAGCCCTCATCCGATCCGTTCAGCCCGACGATCTCGCCACACTCATCTACACCTCGGGCACCACCGGCGAACCCAAAGGCGTCATGCTCACGCATGGCAACATAGCCTCCAACCAGAACCTTGCGGTGAATGGCTACGCCTTCAACGAGACCGATGCCTGCATCTCCTTCCTTCCTCTCTCGCACATCACAGCTCGCGCTCTCGACTACGTGATGTATGGCCACGGCGCACAGGTCATCTACTGTTCCAACTTCGATAGGCTTCCGCAGGCGATGAAGGAAGTCCGTCCGACGGTTTTTGTCGGAGTACCTCGCGTCTATGAAAAGATCCGCCAGGCCGTTGAGCAGAAATCCGCAGTCTCCCCTGTCAAAAAGCGCATGCTCGCGTGGGCTCTGAAAACCGGCGCTCATCATGGCGATACCGTCTACGGCGGCCGCCAGCCGTCTTCGTTCGCCTGGAAACTCGCCAACAAGCTCGTCTACAGCAAGGTTCGCGAAGCTTTCGGCGGTCGCGTACGCGTCTGGGTCTCCGGCGGTGCACCTCTCGGCATCGACACCGCCAAATGGTTCGCGTCGGCAGGCATTGCTGTCTGGGAGGGGTATGGTCTCACCGAAACTTCTCCTGTGATAGCGCTCAATAACCCGGTGACAAACCGCATGGGCGCCGTCGGGAAGCCGCTCTCCAACATTGAGCTCAAGCTTGCGGACGACGGCGAGCTCCTCGTCCGCGGTCCGTCCATCTTCGCCGGCTACTGGCAAAAGTCCGACGCGAATGCAGAGTGCTTCGACGCTGACGGATGGTTCCGCACCGGCGACATTGCCCACATCGACAACGACGGATTTCTCTACATCACAGACCGCAAGAAGGAACTCCTCAAGACTTCCGGCGGAAAACTGGTCGCTCCGCAGCCCATCGAGAACAAACTCAAGAACTCCGTCCTGGTCGGGCAGGTTGCTCTTGTCGGGGACAAGCACAAGTTCATTTCCGCGCTTATCTCGCCAAACTTCGCCGCGCTTGAAGGCTGGGCGAAACACGCAGGACTCGAAATCTCCGATCGCAAGAGCTTGGTTGCCGACAGCAGGGTCGTTGCTCTCTTCGGCGAAATCGTCCGCGAAGCAAACTCCGGCCTCGCTAATTTCGAGACCATCAAGCGTTTTTGTCTCGTTTCCGACGAGTGGTCGCAGGATTCCGGCGAGCTCACGCCATCCATGAAGCTCAAACGCCGTGTCATCAATGAGAAATATGCGGCCCAGATCGACGAGCTTTACGCGGACGAAGCAACCGCACGCGCCGAATAGCCGTTTCGCCCGGCGCCAGTGGCCGTCGGAAGATCGGCCGCTTGCTCCACATCGTCTGCAGCCCGCGGAAAAACGGCGCGCCCCACGCTCCTACAGCCAGGATGCTCCCAAAAAGGATCACCGCGTCGATACTGATCCGTCCCTCGCGCGACCAGTATTCATTTGGATCCAGATTCAGCCATAGCGCGAACTCATCCAAAGTCAGCGCCGCGCCCGCGCCGTAGCTCACTGCCATTAGCCGGCTCAGAAAGATCGATAACGGCGAATGACTTCGTCCCAGATCCAGCAGCCAGCCATAGCCCACCAGAAGGAGAATAAGAATGCCCCAGACGAGATGATGAATGTGATGTCCACGCACCATCACCCACCCAAATGGCCCATGATTGTGAATCACGAGGCTCACCAAAAGCCGCACGCCGGCGAACGTAAATAGAAATGAAACCGACGCTATGAACATACGCCGCCGCGGCCGGTCCGGAATCGTCGACCGAACGATGAACCCAAGCCGTGTCAGCTGCAGTAGAACCAGCAGCAGAATGACCACCAGGCTCGCAAAGGCGAGCAGGATCAAGGCTCCAGTCCCCGGCATCGGCATATCTTCCTATTGAACCACGCGGCTGCAGGTCAGAACACGAATCCTTTCCTGTGCCCTCATCCATCACACGATCTTATCGTTGCGATGGGTGGGAGGAGACGAATCTCGTTCATGAATTCACTCTTCCAAGACCCGCGTGAGCTTTGTCACGATTGCCCTTTACAGCCGCGCATATACTGTTTATGGCGTCGAGAGCGTCACAGCGGATTGCTGTCTGGCTCTGCACGCGCGACCAGGTACTTCCGGTGCGCCTTCATCCGGCGCTGCCTCATTTCGATCAGGAGAAATACACGATGCGAGTTGCACTATTGACCGGTGGCGGAGACTGCCCCGGCTTGAATGCTGTCATCTATGCGGCAGTGCGCAAGGGAATTCAGACCTACGGCGACGAATTCATCGGCTTCCTCAACGGCTGGCGCGGCGTCCTCGACAATCAGTTCATCCCGCTCACCCTCGAGAACATCGATGGCATTCAGCTCAAGGGCGGCACTATCCTTCACTCCTCGCGCACAAATGTGAAGAAGATCCCCGGCGGCATCGAAAAGGTACAGGAAGTCCTCAAGACCAACAAGATCGACGCCCTCATCGCCCTTGGCGGTGACGATACCCAGTCCGTCACGCTCTATCTCGCTGACAACGGTATCAACGCCGTCGGTGTTCCCAAGACGATCGACAACGACATCAACGGCACTGACCAGACTTTCGGCTTCGACACCGCCGTCATGATTGCCACTGAAGCCATCGACCGTCTCCATACCACCGCTGACTCGCACAATCGCGTCATCGTTTGTGAAGTGATGGGTCGCGATGCAGGCTGGATCGCCTACGCCTCCGGAATCGCGGGCGGCGCCCACGTCGTCCTCGTTCCCGAGCAGGAGATCGACATCGACCATGTCTGCGCTCTGCTCAAGTACAACTACGATCACGGCAAGCACTACGGCATTGTTGTTGTTGCGGAAGGCTGCCACCTGCCCGAAGTCGGCCAGGTCGTTGGCTCCAAGGAGGTCGACTCTTTCGGCCACGCCCGCCTCTCTGGCATTGGCGAGGCCCTCGCTGGCCTCATCGAGAAGAAGACCGGTTTCGAAACCCGTTCCGTCAATCTCGGCCACACTCAGCGCGGCGGAGTTCCGACAGCCTATGATCGCCTTCTCGGCCAGCGCTACGGCCTTCACGCCATCGACATGGTGCACGAGAAGAAGTGGGGTCGCATCGCCGTTCTCAAAGGCCTCGATGTTACGGACATCACCATCAAGGAAGCCATCGCCACTAATCGTCGCCTCGACCAGCGCTTCTTTAACGTAATCAGAGATCTGGAAGCTAAAGTTTAGGCGAAACTTGATAATGTTTAGGTGCCCTCAGGTCCCTTTCGCTGACACCTGGGATGTGACGATCTCACCAACGAGTGAAACTCGGGTGCTCCATCCAAGCCGCCGCTTTTGCGGCTTGGGTGCGAAGCGATAAAGCCTGCCTCGCTCGATCCAGCTAACCTGCTAACTCGCTCTGGCGCGAACGCCGCTAACTCGTTAAAAGGTCAATCAGACCACTACCACCGCTCACGATAAGCTCGCACCTGCAATACATCTCCTAATCCCTGTTCCCTAAATCCCTGGCTTTATGCGTTACCGCCTCTTCGAGCCCGCCGACTTTCACGATCTTTACGCCATCGAAGAAGTCTGCTTTCAGCCTCCATACCGATTCACGCGACACTACATGCGACACCTCATCGCCTCTCCAAACTCCGCGACATGGGTCGCGGAGCAGGAAGGGAATATGAGAGGCTTCGCCATCGTTGAGTGGGCGCCGCAGACGAGTGGAGTCGCCGCCTACATTGCGACCATTGAGGTGTTGCCCGAATTTCGCAAGCACGGCGTGGGCGCCGAACTCCTCCGGCGGCTCGAGGGCTCCGCCAATGCCGAACGCGCCATCGCCATCTGGCTTCACGTTGACATGGAGAACGCCTCCGCAATTCGCCTATACGAGCGCCTCGGCTACCAGAACAGCGGCCGCGCCGAACACTTCTATGCGCGCAACCGCCCCGCTGCTATGTACATCAAGCATCTGGCTTGAGTTTCTCAGAGCAGCCAGTTACTCGAGCGCTGCCCCGATACCGCATTCCGCAGAAATGCACATCAAACCGGCCTAAAATAGAACTAACTCTCCCGTAAGAAAGCAACATCGATGTCTCTCAGTAATCCGAACCTGCCCAAGCTGGTCGTGTCTCTACGCCAGTACACCGCACAAATGTTTCTGCACGATCTCCTCGCCGGCATCACCGTCGGCCTGGTAGCGTTGCCTCTCGCCATGGCCTTCGGCATCGCCTCCGGAGTGACTCCGCAGGCTGGCCTCTATACAGCCGTCGTCGCCGGCTTCCTGATCTCCGCTCTCGGGGGCTCAAGAACCCAGATCGGCGGGCCCACCGGAGCTTTCGTCGTCATTGTGGCAGGCATCGTCGCGCGTTTCGGCCTAAGCGGCCTCGAAATGGTCACGCTCATGGCCGGCGTGATTCTCATCGGCATGGCCCTTACCGGTCTTGGCGCCGCCGTACGCTTCATTCCGCGCACCGTCGTCATCGGATTCACGAACGGCATCGCCATTCTCATCGCCTCGACGCAGATTAAGGACTTCTTCGGACTGCGAGTGGGCTCAGTGCCAAGCGAGTTCCTCCCTCGCATGCGGCTTCTCATCGCGCATTTCGCCACACTCAACTGGGCAGCAGTCGGCCTCGGGCTAGCAACCCTCGCCATCATTCTTCTCCTCCCGCGATTCACGCGCCGCATTCCCGCCTCTATCGTCGCGCTTCTCGTATGCACCATCGTCTCGGTCGTCTTCCATTTACACGTGGAAACCATTGGCACCCGCTTCGGTGGAATCCCGCGCGGCATGCCGCCCTTTGCCATTCCCATCTTCCACGCTGAGCACATTCTGCCGCTCATTCCATCGGCATTCACAGTGGCGTTGCTCGCCGCGCTTGAAAGCATGCTTTCTGCAGTCGTAGCTGACGGCATGACCGGCGACCGCCACAACCCGAACGTTGAGCTCATGGCGCAGGGAATCGCCAACGTAGCATCTCCGGTATTCGGCGGCATTCCTGCCACCGGCGCCATCGCACGCACCGCAACCAATATTCGAGCTGGCGCACGCTCTCCCATCTCGGGCATGATCCACGCTCTCACGCTGCTTGCTGTGCTCCTGGTTGCTGCTCCATTGGCGAGCTACATCCCGCTCTCCACGCTTGCTGCAGTCCTCTTTGTCGTTGCATACAACATGGGCGAGTGGCACGAGATCGGCACCATCTTCCATCTCGACTTCACCGCGATCTCTGTCTGGATCGTCACGTTCGCGCTTACCGTTTTCGCCGATCTCACCGTCGCCGTCGGCGTAGGCCTCGCGCTCGCCGCGCTGCTCTACATCTATCGCATCTCTGAAACCACATCCGTCCTTCCCGTAACGGACGAGTACATCCGCGACGGCCTGGCGCATTCGCTTCAGGGCCGCATCATTCCACCCTACGTTTCTCTCCTCCGCATACACGGTCCATTCCTCTTCGGCACAACGGAGAAGCTCACCGACGCAACTGCGAACATTGAGTCGTTCGCTCCGATCGTCATCCTCCGCCTGCGCAACATGACTGCAATCGATGCCACAGGCACTCACGCCATCGAGACCTTCGCGAAGCGCCTCACCGACTCCGGACGCACGCTGCTGCTATGCGGAGCCATGCAGCAGCCCTCGAAACTTCTCCAGCACCCGCGGTTCCTCGACCATGTGGGCCGAGAAAACATCATGCCCAACATCCAGGCCGCGCTTGACCGCGCCCAGAGTCTGTACATCGCCGAAAGCGCCGTCGCAAGCTGAAATCACGCGGATATGCAAAGCATCCGGCTCAAATGATCACGTATGGAATGGACAGCAGCTGTGCGCTGAGTAAGACCTCGCCTACTGTCGAGCGTCAGTTCTCTGAAGGCATTTCGATATGGTCGATGACCATCACCTGAACGGTAGCCTTTGTAGGAACAAGCTTCAGCCCCAGTTGCTCCTGGATCGCGGTGTACATACCAGGCGGTGAGTCGGGATCCTGATTCGGTCCGGCCGAATTCGCCGGGCAATACGACTGCGAGTCATCCGGCGTCCACTTGAGATTGAAGTCGTAGCGATTCTTCAGGCCGGTCTGATCCACAACCGGCTTATCCAGGAACACGTCTTGCATGCCTTTCGCGAAGTCGCTCATCGAATAGTTGAGAACCGTGAGCGCAGGCGGGCAACTATAGGAGAAATTAGTTCCGTCACCTGACTTCCGTGTGGTCAGGGCGAGTTTAGGTCCTCCGTTTGCAATCTGGATCGCATAGGCCGGAAGGGATCGAGGTTCGTGATGGAATCTCAACTTCAAACGAGAGACGAGCAGCTTCTGGAACATCGACCGCGACTGGCTGCGATTTGGACGTCCAAGGACATCCGGAACGCCATCGACATCGAAATGCCGGTCCATCAGGGACGGCGGACCAGCAGCGATCTCGCGATCTTGAAGACCATAGGCGTAGACGATGAGATCTCGTACTGACATGTTGAACGCGAGCACGTGGCGTCCGTCGATCCGAATGAATCTCCCGTGCGGCGCGGAAGTGTCGCTCGGCTTGATGGTCGCCACGTCAAACGACGGTTCCGCGTCTTCCGGCATCGGCGGCAGCGGCACGGCGTTTTGAGCAGATGTGGACGCTGATGGTTGAGCACAAGTGGTGTGTGGAACTGCACCCAGAATCAGCGACAGGATCAGGATGGCTCTATTCATGAACACAGCTCATCAGCGCGGTTGCAGAGGCTCACGTCAGGTGGGCCTGAGTCTGATCGAGAGCGCGAATGTCAATCCTCTCGCGCTGCAGCCTCCAGCGCCGCCACGTCCATCTTGATCATTCCCATCATCGCCTGCATGGCTTTCGGATGGCTGATCAGCTCGCCGATGTTGCGCGGCACAATCTGCCAGCAGAGCCCGAAGCGATCCGTCAGCCATCCACACGCCATCGGCTTGCCGCCCTCCATCAACTTGTCCCAGTAGCTGTCGATCTCCTGCTGCGAGTCGCAATTCACAAAGAACGAGAAAGCAGGATTGAGCTGGTATGTGAGGCCACCGTTCAGGAAAACCATCTCCTGACCCTCCAGCTCGATCGTGATCGTCGCGATTTTGCCCACAGGCCAGGGACCGACACCCTTAGAACGCATTTCGGCAATCTTGCGCGCGTGTGGAAAAACACTCAGATAAAACTCGGCGGCTTCTTCAGCATTGTCGTTGAACCAGAGAAAGGGGGAAACCTTATTCATGAGAGGCATGGTATCAGCCGCGGCGTTCCCAACGACAACGCGCCGGCACATCCAGCAGCATTGCCGATCTAACGCTAACCATGGTCGGTTGGCGTGAGCAAAGCTCTGGAGAATAATGGTAGCGATGTCCCTGAAACCGTTTCTCAGCCTTCATCGTGATGGGCGCCTCGGGCCGCTTCTGAGCATCGGCGCTGGCCTGAAAAACTTCTACAAACTCACCTGGCTTGCTGCCGCCGGAGAGAGCGGACTTCTCCCTCAGCTCGCCTCCAGCCCGGCCACTTTGGACTCACTCGCCGAGTACTTCGCCGCGAAAGATCAGGGCAGGGAAGCGCTCGAAGCCTGGCTGCAGATGGGCATTCGCCTGAAGTTGCTAAGTCTTGGACCTCGCGGCTACACGCTCCGCGGACTCGCAAAATCGTTATCCTGCCCTGAAAACGACGCCGCACTCGCCATGGTGCAGGAAGTCGCTGGCCTCCATCACAAGCTCATTGCAGACACAATTTCAAAACTCCGCCGTGGTGAGCTCTTCACCCTCGCCGACCAGGACGGGGAACTTATCGCCCGCTCCTCTCGCATTCTTGAGGCATTTCAATCCGAAGCCATCCAGCGCACATTCCCGCCCCAGGGTCCAGTGCGTCTGCTCGAAATCGGCTGCGGCTCCGGCGTCTACCTTAAGCATGCCGCCGCGGCGAACCTCTCGCTCACCGCTATAGGGGTTGAACTCCAACCTGCCGTCGCCGAAGCCGCCCGTTGCAACATCCGCGCCTGGGCTCTTCAGGATCGCGTCAAAGTCGAAGAGGGCGACATTCGCTCCAGAACTCCTGCCGAACTCTTCGACATCGCCACTCTCTACAACAACATCTACTACTTTCCCGTCGAAGAACGCGTCGCACTGCTCCAGCACATCGCAGGCTTCCTTAAACCTGGCGGATTTCTCCTCCTCACTACATGCTGTCAGGGAGGCAGTCTCGGTTCGGAGGCGCTGAACCTTTGGGGAGCAGCCACCGCAGCCTGTGGGCGCCTCCCATCAGAAGAAGAGCTTGTCAGCCAACTGCGCCAGGGTGGCTATAGCAGCGTGAAAACAATGAGTCTTCTCCCCGGCGACCGGTTTCTGGCCTTTCAGGCCTTCCGTCCCCGACGCTGAGACTCCGGCAAGGCTGGCACACGCCAGTGTTGCTCACCTGCCAACCGACGAGTATGCTGTTGTGGTATCGAAACCACTCCAAAAAGTAGCGTCCAATGAAAACTCCTGAGACCCCTATGCCTGCTCGTCCCACTCGTGTTGATCGCCGCGAATTCATCAAGACGACCTCCCTCGCCGCCGGCGCTGTCGCCTTCGGCGTGCCGTCGCTTCTGCGCGGACAAAACCTCAACAGCAAGCTCAACATCGCTTGCGTAGGAATCGGCGGCAAAGGCCGCAGCGACACCGATTCGTGTGCCGGCGAGAACATCGTCGCTCTGTGCGATGTCGACGCCGGCTCGGAAGCCTACCGCACCCAGACCGGCAAATATCCAGACGCGAAGTTCTACAAAGATTTCCGCGAGATGCTCGATCAGATGGACCATCAGATCGACGCCGTCACAGTTTCCACTCCAGACCACATGCACGCGATTATCGCTTCGGCGGCGATGAAGCGGAACAAGGCCGTCTTCGTTCAGAAGCCGCTCACGCAAACCGTCTATGAGGCGCGCTATCTGCGGAAGATGGCTCACGACAGAAAACTCGTTACCCAGATGGGCAACCAGGGAAGCGCGGCCGACGGGTTGCGCCGCGGCGTTGAAACCATCCAGGACGGACTCATCGGACAGGTTCATGAGGTTCACGTGTGGACGAATCGCCCGGTTTGGCCGCAGGCGATGGAGCGTCCCGCAGGGGAAGATCCGGTTCCTTCAACGCTGGATTGGGACGTCTGGATAGGAGCAGCTCCGATGCGACCTTATGTGGGGAGTCGCGGACCAGAGAAGAGAGGCGGAGTCTACGAGCCGTTCAATTGGCGCGGCTGGCAGGACTTCGGCTGCGGTGCGCTGGGCGACATGGGATGCCATACCGTCAACCTGCCGTTCCGCGCTCTCGACCTCGGCATTCCAACGGAAATCGAGGCTATGCCCTTCGGCAAGATGAACAAGGAATCTTTTCCGGTTGGCTCAAAGATTCGCTATGCCTTCCCCAAGCGCACTGGCCACGTACCTCTCGAGCATCCGCATTGGTGGCATCGTTCCCGGAAGATCGAGCACGATCCGGTGACTCTCTATTGGTACGACGGTGGACAGCCAGATCCCTCCGCTCCCGACGGTCATGACTTCAGCAACAAGCCACCTGCTGAACTGACCGCCGATATCACCGCACTTCTGGGTGAGATTCCGAATAGCGCCTGTCTGATGATCGGCGAAGGCGGCACCGTCTTTTCGCCAGACGATTATGGAACCAGCTTCTTCGTGAAGCTAAAGGGCGACAAAAAGTTCCTCCACTACACCAAGCACCCGGCCCTGGCGCAATATCCTGAGCGCATTCCACGTAATCCACACGGAGGCAAGAAGGGCGCCGGTGGCGGCGTTGCAGCACATGCGCAGGAGTGGCTTGTCGCCATCAAGGAGCACAAGCCGCAGAACTGCTATTCGCGTTTCGACGTAGCAGCTCCGCTCACCGAGATCATGCTGCTCGGTTGCGTAGCTCTCCGCACCGGCAAGAAAATCGAGTGGGACGCACACAAGATGGAAGCAAAGAATGTTCCAGAGGCCGCGCAGTTCATCAAGCGGCAGGACCGTTCCGGCTGGGCTCTTTCCTAACAAGACAGGCGCCCGCCGACTGACAGCAATTCCGATTGCTGAAGAAGGTCTGCGGGCTGCACTGGCTCTATGAACAACACGCTCACACTGGCACGTGTGGTACCTGCCCGCACTCTGCCTTTAGCTCTGCCTTTGCGTGTCTCTGCGCCCCTAGCCGGACCAGTCGCGGCACACCCATCAGCGTGACAGCAAACAGCGCAATCGATGCCGCGGCGAATCCCATTTGCCCATGCCGAAGATCTTCGAACAGTAGCTTCACCGCCAGCAGTGCCAACGCAGCATAGGCGAGGTGCGTGAGTTCCCGCCGTCCCCAGCGCGATCCTACAAATCCGATCGCCAGTGCCACAGCGCAAACCGAAAGAGTGCGCAGGAATGCCACGTGATGCGCATCCAGCGCGATCAACGCCCTGGTGCCGCTGAGCACCGCCTGTGCCAGCAGAGCCGTTACAGCGCAGATAGCGATAAAGGTCATAACCAGGTGCAGAAATCGTTGCCACGCATTATCCGCTTCGGACCTGGCCAGAAACAACGCAGCCATCGCACACAGCGAAACAATCAATATCGCTGCACCTGGAGAACGGGGTGGCGTTCCTGCCAGGCAGCCATACAGGTACCGCGGCAGATCTGCAACCACGGAAGCGCCGGTCAGAAAGACGACCGCGTGAAACTCATGCATCGACGATTCAAAGCGCCGAGAGAGATACGTCGCTAACCCTGCCGCCACGGCCAGCAGGATAGCGGCAACCTGAAGCGGAAGAGCCCAGAGGGAACCGGCCACAAGCAGCGCCGCACTCCAGACTGCAAAGACGCGAAAGCTACGTCGCTCTTCCCCGGCTCGCAGATACAGAGAGGCGCACGCATAAGTGCCCCCGGAAAGGACCAGGCTGACGATCCCCAGGATCATCGCACCATGCTCGGGAGCGAAATAGAACACTGCCGTTACAACCAACGCAAATGCGATCGTGACCTGTATCACTTCGAAGATCGTGATCCCGCGTTTGCGACGCACGACCCATGCCGATATAGCGGCTCCATTGATTGCGAACAGAATCGATGCCGGCGCAATCAGGGCAGCGGTACTCAGGAGTGGATATGCCATCCGCGTATCTTGCGCTCCGGAGTAGATAAAGATCAGGCCCCATACGGAGATATCGGCAGCAACTACGATCAAGGGCCAGACAGGCTCTTGATACTCCCGCGATCGTGCAAACTCGGTGACGCACAAGGCCAGCAGGATCGCTGTAACAAACGGTAAAACTTCATGCGTCCTGAAACCCAGCGCAGCTGTGGTCAGCACCCCGATACCTTGTGCAATCCACATGCCCCGGGCCTTCCCATTGCGCAAATCGAGCACAGTGGCCAGCGTCAGAAAAGCAGCCAGCACCCCAGCCGTTACAACCGGCGTGAAAACGTGGAAGGTGAGCGTGCTCTCCCACAACATCGGCGTCAGTATCAGCGCAGCGGTTCCCGCATACATCACCCGGGGCAGGCTGCTGGAGATTCGGCTCGACCACACCAGCCACGCGAACGCATACGCAACGGCGAAAACCGAAACAGGAAGCCTCGGCAGCACTCCGGACTCGGCGACAGCTCGCAGAAGATACGCCCCGGCTACGCCCAGCATCGAGCGCCCGATGATTGGAAATATGCTGAATGTTTCGAGAGCCGAGCCGGAGGCGATCAGCACCTCTTGCTCGTGTTCATCCACTTGCGCGGCTTTGATCTCCGCAGGATGCTCCAGTGCGAGGACACGCCTCTCCAAATCATCCACGCGTTCCGAAAGCAATTCCAGTTCACCGGGAGAACGATTCATATCTCACCCGATTCGGTGCCGCAAATCGCACCGTCTTGTATCATCTAGTCGCCCGTGGCTGGCTGCGCCGGCCCTTCATGCGTCCATGGCGGCAACAGTTTGATCAGGGCCCACAGAATGACGAGCGGCAGGATCGAGAGCCCCAAGGCAACCAGCGATCCTTCCCGTGTAACCAGCGCCATTTTGTACGTGGTATAACCCAGGAAACTCTTTGAGAACAGCTGCCCGCCAATCACCACATTCCATCGCATCGCGAAGATGCCCATCAACGCCAGGCATCCCGAGGTGACATAAATCCGCTTGCGCACGTGCTCAGGCAGCTTTACCACCTGAGTGATAAACAGCAGGACAAGCGGCGTAACCGTGCCCAGAACAATCTGAATCACGATGTGCGGAATATAGAGCCTCGTGTGCACCATGAAGTCCAGGCTGCGAAATGATTCATCAGCCTCGTACACGCGGTGAATCAGATCCAGCATCTCCAGGCTGAAATCAATGATGAAGATATAGAAAAGGTACATCGCAATCGTGTCCACGCAGCGCATGTCGATCTTCTGCCTGCGCAGCTTTGTCGCTGCCATGTAGATCAGCATCACCCCGGCGATCCCCGAAACCATCGCTGAGAAAATAAACACCACCGGCATCAACGGCGACGACCACCATGGATTTGCCTTGATCGATCCAAAAATAAAACCTACATACCCATGCAGGAGAAATGCTGACGGGATCCCGATCAGCGTGACCACCCACCCGACCTTTTCGTCAATGCGCAAAGACCGCGCGCTGATGTTGCTCGACCCAAGCGACATGATCTTGTACATCACCCTCAGCAGGCCCTTTGACGATTGCGACAGAAGCACGATGTCTCTGCGATAGTCGAGCCAGATTTCAAAAACCAGCACCGCCATCAGATACCACAGGTACACATAGCCGAACATCGCCATCGCCGAAGTGCTGTGCGGAGTGAAATACATCTCCGGCGAGCGCTCCGGGTGCCCAAGGTGCAGCTGCAGTGGCAGGGGCGCAACAATCAGGAACGAGAGCGCCGTTAGCAGCGCCAGCCTATACGTCGGCTTAACCGCTTCCACATGGAAAACCCGCTCCAGTGAAGCCAGAATGAATGCGCCCGCTACAAGTCCTGTGATGAATGGATAGAGCACAATCAACACGCTCCATTGCAGCCCAATCTCGTTCGGATACATAAAACCTTCAACACCATTCATGACAAAAGCTCCCAGCGCTAGCTCTTAGCTCCTAGATGTTCTTTCGCTGCTAATTTCCTGCCACTCTGCATGGTCTCCCGCTGCCTTCGCTCAATAAAGCTGAGAGCTAGTGGCTAAAAGCTAGAAGCTGCCTTTCTCATCGCACTGATCCATCAAGCCCGTTGTAATAAGCCTTCGCGCCCGTCGCCATTTGGGGCTTCAGCACCTGGACTGGGTGCGTCTTCAGAAACTCGTGGATCGGATCTTTCGGATTTTTGAGATCTACCAGTTGCCGCGCCCCGGTGGGACAGCTCTCGCAACAGGCTGTCGTCAGTCCCTTCGTGATGCGGTGGTAGCACAGCGTGCACTTGTCTGCCGTTTTCTTCTCCGGGTGAATGTAGCGGCATCCATACGGACATGCCTGCACGCAGTAGGCGCATCCCAGGCAATACTTCGGATCCACCAGCACCACGCCATCCGGACTCACAAACGTCGCCCCCACCGGGCATACTTGCGTGCACGGCGAATCCGCGCATTGATTGCACATCTTCGGAACGAAGAAATACTTCCCAGCATCCTCAGCAGCAACTGGAAATCCTTCTTTGCCGCCGTCAGGCGAAATCACCTGCGGATTGGTCATGTTCTCGTCTTCCACGTGATAGCGCTCTACCCACGTCCTGAAGTACCCGTCCGGCACATCGTTCTCCGTTGCACATGCTCGTACGCAGTTTCCGCAGCCGATGCACTTCGGAACGTCGATCAGCATCCCCCACCAGTGCTCGCTCATCTTGTAGTTCGCGGCCTCCTCCGGCGTCCCCGCCAGCAAAGCCTTCCACGCAATCGCCGCGGCAGGCGCAAGTACCAGAAAATGCCTTCGAGAGAGGTTCATTTTGCGCCTCCCGCATCCACAATCGCCGGGCTGTGCGGCTGATGGCACGTCTCACACGGCACGCCGCCGGAGTGATCTGCCGGATTTACCTGCGGAAAGCCCTTGGGCTTCGCTGCTGTTGCAGTGTGGCAGCGTGCGCAGAGAACGGCCGGGTCAGGCTTCGTGGGAGTCACCGTCGCAGGATCATCGGCATGTTTCGCAAGCGCGCCATGGCAAGCCTCGCAGTTCACGTGCGCATGCTTGCCTTTGTTCTTCGCCTCGGCCACATCGGTGTGGCACGCCTCGCAGGCCTGGTGCCCGGCAAACTTCACCGGGTGCGCCGCGATCTCACCCATTGCAGCCCCCCGGTAATGGCCATACTGTCCGAAGCTCTTTGGAACCACATAGCCCCGAATCACAAGGAACACAACAAATGCCAGAACAAACAGCCCCGCAAACCGGAACAGATGCCCTGCATCCTTGAAGGCGTTCATCTACACGCATTCTCCTGACGCCGGGTCACCAGCAAACACCTCTGCCGTGTGACCCAGATCATCTTTTAGCGCTAAGATTGTGCGTTTTAGAAGAGACCTGTATGTGAGGCTAATCACGGATTCGTGTGATGGCCGTCTCGAGATCACTAAAGCCATGCTGCAATTGGCGTGGCTTCGTCAGACCGGTCCTGCCCCTGACCGGCTCACTCGGGCGCTTTTCCGCCACGATATGATGTGGCATGTCTTGGCGCTGCGCCGCAGCTTTCATTCCCTCCCCACTCTTGTTTTTCACGATCGGGTTCGTCGCGCCGGATATGTCGTCTGCACAGGCGCAGTCACTCAGGCCTGTGGAGCAGATCGTCGAGCGCATGCAACAACACGAAGCCAATCAATTGAGAGAACTGAAGCACTACGAGGCGGTGCGTCATTACCAGGTCCAGTACAAGGGTTTTGGCACACATCTTGCCGCGAAGATGGAAGTGGAACTCAATTACAACAGAGCGACGGGCAAAAGCTTCCATATCGTTTCGCTGAACGGATCGAAACTGCTCTGCGACAAGGTGCTCAAAAGAGCTGTCGAGAGCGAACAGGAAGCATCGAAGGACAGATCGTCCACGGCCTTGAATACGACCAATTACCGGTTTCAACTCTCTGGAACTGAGCGGGTCGATGGGCGGCCGGCCTACATCCTTAACGTTGATCCGTTGAAGAAGAGCAAGTTTCTTTACCGCGGCAGAGTCTGGGTGGATTCTGACGAATACGCAGTGGTCAAGATCGACGTCGAGCCCGCACGGAATCCGTCCTTCTGGATAAAAGGAACTCGTATTGAGAACACATACGTGAAAACTGATGGAGTATGGCTCCCGGCGAAGAACAGAAGTGAATCCAATTCTCGTTTCGGCGGCACCGCTTTGCTGGAAATCGATTACGGCACCTACCATGTCCTTCTGGCAGGTCCACCCAATGTAGCGGAAACTCAGGTAGCGAGAATGGAACGGAGAGAAAAACTCCACAACTAAAGGAGCAGCTTTCTGAGACCTTGGCACGGCAATAGACCGCTCTTGCCTTCCTCTTTCTGTCCTGTCAACAGGAAGTCGTTCTGAGGCGCCGCCCAAGCTCAACAAACCAAACATCAGAAACCTTTCTGAACTTTGCAGGTTGAATCCCAACAAGGCGCAAAATAGAAATATCGAGCCGGGCGGGGCGTCAACTTCGGGCCAAAACGTGAGTCGACTGAGTGCACGTTGCGAACTCATCCACGGTCCCCGTCATCAAAACAAAAGGAGGTGCAAGTTGAGCAACTTTGCCTATGGCTTTTGGGGTACAGTCGACCACTCACTGCAGCGGGTCGGAAGAACTGCGGCATGCGTAGTTTCGCCACGGGGAAGGTCAGCGGAAGACGTCGCCTGCGCTGCCCTGGGAGGCTCTCTGCTCTGCGCAATGCTGGGTGCTTTGGTTGGCTTCGCTCTCTCCGATCTTTCGCGCAGCATGGCCACGTTCCAGGGTGCAATCATTGGCTTGCTCCTCGGTGCCTGCGTCGGCGTCTTCTTTGGCTCCTTCGTGGAAGCTGTAGATGAGTACATACGAAATGTGCTGCGAACTCTGGGGCCAAGATGAACTCACATTCACTCATCCATAGCGGATAAGGTTCGGCGGATAACAATTTCAATGGCCCGCCGCGACAGTAGAGGGCGTAAGTGGCCTGAAATGTATTAACTATAGGTAAGTGCTTTCATATCTATTAAGTGCAAAAAACGGGCAGGAAGAGTCAGCTTTGGCGGAACCTTGATGGCTCGTTGCGGACTGATGAGCGATAAAGACTATCTTTTAAAGATCTTACGATGTCTATAGATAACTTTCGATAAATGAATAACTTGCAAAAACAGCTAGGTAAAATGGAGAAAGAATGCGTCGGATCGGCATCAAAGCCTTGGATAAATCGAACCGCTCCAAGTCCCGATAACTCTAGCGATTTTGCTCAAGAAAAACATCAACATCGGCCCGGGTCGGCATCGCGGCTTGCGCTCCACTCCGAGTGACAGAGATGGCTGACGCCGCGCAGGCAAAGCGGGCCGCTTCCAGCGGGTCCTTACCTTCGAGCAGGGCGACCGCAAAAGCACCGTTGAAGCAATCCCCAGCCGCGACCGTGTCGACGGCCTGAACAGGGAAGGGCTTCGCCCAGCCAGACTCGCCACTAGATGTGGCGATGTATGCCCCGTCCGATCCGCGCTTCAGCGCTACCGCTGCAACGCCGCGGTCCAGTAGATGCCGCGCGATGGCCTCTGTCGAGGAGTGGTCATCGAGGTAGAAGGCCGCTTCCGTCTCGTTGGGCGTGAACCATGCCACCTGCTTCCAGACAGAGTCGCTGACCGGGGCTGCGGGCGCTGGGTCAAGCATGACAGGAACTCCCAGCTCAGCGCAGAGGGCAATAGTATGCTCGGTGCTGGCCCTGGGGAGCTCGAGCTGGCAGAGCACCATGCCTGCATTTCGGATCGTGTCGATGTGCTGGTCGATGTAGGCGGGTTCAACTTTGCCGTTCGCGCCGGGAACAACGACGATCGCGTTCTGGCCGTTTTCAGCCAGAAAGATCGGAGCGAGCCCGGACGATCCGGGAACCGGTGTAATGAGCGATGTATCCACGCCGGCGTCGTTCAGGTTCTGGATGAGCTGAGGGCCATAGGCGTCCTCGCCAATATGGCCGAGGAACTGGACAGGGTAGCCAAGCCGTGCGATTGCTACTGCCTGATTGGCACCCTTGCCGCCCGGCGTGGTGGAGAAGCTGGTCCCGATGACGGTCTCGCCTATGCGCGGGATTTGGGGAGTGCAGGTGACCATGTCCATGGTGACGCTGCCGACGACGACGATGGGTTTTCGATTCTGGGGCATGGCTGTGTTAGTAGAGCGGTGCAACTGCAATAGCACCAAGTCCAAAGAGGAAGAAGATAAACATAAAGACGAGGAGTTGACGGGCAGCGGGTGGCGCCCCGGCGAACTCGTGCCAGATGAAGACTCCCCACGCGGCGGAGATCATGGTGGCGCCCTGGCCGAGGGAGTAGGAGACGGCGGGGCCGACGTTGGCATGCGACTGCGAAGCGATGAAGTTCGAGACCGCGCCGCAGCACCAGATGAATCCGCCGAGGAGTCCGGCGATATGCCAGCTCATGGGAGCGCGCCCGTAGTCCGCTCCGTCGACCGGTGGCTTGCCATCGAGTGGTTTCTTCATCAGCAGCCAGTTGGCTGGGATGGTGGAAAGTAGAACGCCGAGAGAAAAGTAGAGGGCAATGGCGTAGGGGCCCGGATAAGAGGGTGCAAGGCCGCCGGGATTGGCAACAACAGTCGCCATAGCGTGAGCGACCAGCGGATAGAAGCTGCCCATGAGAAGTCCGGCGACGAGGCTTAGGATAATGCCTCTCGTAGAAGCAGCTGTGGCAGTGCTCTCGCGTCGGCGATAGGCCATGGCATCGACAATGATGGCGATGGTGACGAGTGCGACTCCGCCGAAGAGGAGGAGGCGATTGGCCGCGGGATGAACGAAGTAGCTGGAGACAGTGCCGACGATGAGGGCGAGTCCGATGCCGATGGGGAAGGCGACGGCGAGACCGGCGATGTCGATGGCGGCCACGAGCAGAAGGTTGGCGATGTTGAAGATGATTCCGCCACAGATTGCGTAGGCGATGGCTTCTCCTGGTGTGTGCAGGACGGCTTGCCAAAAAGGAGTGCCCCGTCCGAGAGAACCTGCAGTAAAGCCCCAGGCCAGAGCGCCGAGGACGACACCGAGAGAGTAGTCCCAGTAGAAGAGTTGGAAGCGGAAGTTGGGGCAGAGCTTGAGGGTGTTGGCCCAGGAGCCCCAACAAAGCATGCTGAGGATCATGAGGGCGAGGGTGAGCTGGTACGTTTCGGGTAGAAACATTGCGAGCCCCGGAGTGGGTTTTGGTGCAACTGGGAACGATACTCGGAGCGGCCGGGAAGAGGCAAATCGGTCCGGATTCAGCCCTGTATCCCAGGTCTCAGAACCGAGACCCGGGAACTCTGAAGCTTGTGAGTTATTGCCGGGCAGATTTGATGGCTTCAGTTAGAGCCGGAACTACTTCGAAGAGGTCGCCCACGATTCCATAGTCGGCGACTTCGAAGATGGGAGCTTCAGCGTCCTTATTGATGGCGACGATGCACTGCGAGCCCTTCATGCCGACGAGGTGCTGGATGGCTCCGGAGATGCCTACTGCAAGGTAGAGCTTGGGTGCCACTGTCTGTCCTGACGAACCAACCTGGCGTTCAATGGGGAGCCAGCCGTTGTCGCAGATGGGGCGGGAAGCAGCGATTTCGGCTCCGAGAGAGGCGGCGAGGTCCTGTACGAGCGAGAGATTGCCTTCTTCGCGGATGCCTCGGCCGACGGCGACGATCATTGGCGCCGAGCTGAGGTCCACGGTCTGGGCGGCGCCGCGGAAGGGCTCGCCGGGCTTAGTGCGGATCTGTGAGGCTTCGATGGACGGGGTGAAGGTGGCTATTTCGGCGGGACCGGACTGACCTTCTTCGGCGCGGAAGGCGCCGGACTGGACGGAGATGAGGGTGGGACTGCCGCTGGATTTGTAGGAGCCGCTGAGGCGGCCCTGCATGAGAGAGCGGATGAAGACGGGGCCTTCGGCGATTTGAGTGACGTCGCCGATGAGCACGCGGCCGAGGCGTGCGGCGAGTGCGGGCGCGTAGTCGCGGACCTGGTAGGTGTGCGGAAAGACGATGGTGTCGGGTGATTCGGCGGCGATGAATTGCTTGAGTGCGGCGTTATAGCCATCGGGCGTGTAGGGGGAGAGAAGCGCATGCTCGATGCGCACGACCTTGCCAACGCTTTTTGTGGCGGCTTCGGCGGCGAGAGCTTCGGTTTGCGCTCCGATGACGATGGCCGTGGGTTTCGAGCCGGATTGCGCGGCGAGAATGTTGGCCGCCGCGATGGCTTCAAAGCTGATGCGGCCAATTCGGCCGTTGCGATCTTCAAGAACTACGTAGACGCCGCTCATATGACTCGCACCTCGAACTTCAATTTTTCAACCAGAGTAGCTGCGGCCTCCTTTGGAGAGCCGGAAATGATCTGAGTGGATTTCTGCTTTTGCGGTTGCGCGATCTTCTCGAGCGTTGCGGCTGGCGTGGCGGATTGGCCGAGATCGGAGTCGGATACCTTGCGAAGTTCTTTGGTCTTGGCTTTTTTGATGCCCATGAGCGTCGCATAGCGGAGCTTGGTGCCGCCCGATTGGATCATGAGGACAGCAGGGAGGGGAAGGTCGATGTTTTGGAACCAGCCCTCTTCGAGTTCGCGTTTCACTGTGATGCCGGTGTCGGTTTTTTCGACATTGAGGATGAGCGAGGCGTGCGGAAGGCCCATGAGCTCGGCCATGATGACGCCGGTCTGGCCGTATCCCAAATCATCTGACTGGAGGCCGGTGAGGACGAGATCAGGGCTCTCCTGTTTGGCGGCAGAGGCGAGGAGTTGGGCTACTCCGAGAGCGCCGAGTTGATTGAGGTTGTCGCTCTCGACCTGGATGGCGCGATCTGCGCCTTTGGCGAGGGCTTCGCGGATCGTGCTTCCGGCGCGTTCGGGTCCGGCAGTAAGCACGACGACTTCGCCGCCGTGCTTTTCTTTAAGTTGAAGGGCTTCTTCCAGGGCGTAGGCGTCGGACTCGTTCATGGCGAACTGGATGTCGGATTCTTCGATCCCTTTGCCGGAGCTTGAGATGCGAACCTGGGCATCGCGCTCCGGGACTTGTTTGATGCAGACGATGATTTTCATGATTGCTACTCCGATTCGATTTGGAAAACTCAGGAGGAACTGCAGTTCTTCGACTTCGCCGGTCCTATCGGATCGGCTGCGCTCAGAATGACAGTCTTCATTGGTTGCTCGACTCAGGGCGATGCAGTTGCTTTGTCGGTAGGCAGAGGCAGGTTGCGGGCGGTGAGCTGGGCGATATCTAGTAGTTGCGGTGCGGAATCGCCTTTTGCGGCGAGGGCGTCACGGAACATGCTGTTGCAGAAAGGACAAGCAGTGCCAATGGTGGATGCCCCGGTGGCTATGAGTTCGTTAACGCGGGTGTGGCTGACACGGTCGCCGGTTTCTTCGCCGAGGAAGACGAGTCCGCCGCCGGCACCACAGCAAAAGCTGCGTTGATGCGAGCGTGGAGCTTCGACGACCTCTCCCGCGAGTGAAGCAACAGTGCGCGGTTCGTCATAGACGCCGCGGTAGCGGCCGAGGTAGCAGGGGTCGTGGTAGACGATCTTGTCGTTTTTGATTTGCGGGGCAGGGGCTAAAGCCCCGTTGGGATTGGGGCTGTCTTCGGCACCAGTGAACTCGTGCCCTGATACCGTTGGTTCGACCTTAGAAGTTCGTGAGGTCGAGTCTGACGGGTGATCTGGGAGTTTGTCGGCGTATCGGGCGAGAAATTCGCTGTGGTGTTCGATTTCGGGTGGGGTGCCGAATTCTTTCCAGTCTTCCTGGATGGTGCGAACGCAGTGGGGGCAGATGGTGACGATCTTCTTGACTTTGTTCTGCGCGAGGGTTTCGAGATTGGATTCAGCGAGTTGCTGGAAGAGCAGGTCGTTGCCAAGACGGCGGACTGGATCGCCAGTGCATTTCTCTTTGCGGAGAACGCCATAACTCGTGCCGAGGTAGTTCATCACACGGGCAAAATCGGCAATGATTTCCCGGCCCTTGGGATCGTAGCCCCCCATGCAGCCTAACCACAGACAATACTCCTGAGATCCGTCGAAGATGGGGAACGCCTGCTTCTGGATGAACTTGTCTCGTTCGGCGGCGCTCATTCCCAGGGCGTTTGAGCCTCGCTCGAGTGCGAGAAAGAGTTTGGCTCCGTACTCATCGTCCCAGACGCCGGTGTTCACGGCGCCGCGGCGAAGGCCGATGATGATGGGGAGGTGTTCGATCCCGACGGGGCACTGGTACTCGCACGCGCCGCAGGTGGTGCACTGGAAATCGGCGGTGATGGAGTTGTATTTGCCGATGATGTTCTCGTCGGATGTGGGACCGTGTTCGTTGAGGTATCCGCGGAGGCCGAGGATGATTTCTTTGGGGTTGAGTTCCTTGCCTGTGTTGTTGGCAGGGCAATGCTCTGTACAGCGTCCGCATTCGACGCATGAGTAAGACTGAAGACTCGTGAGCTGGGTGAGGTCTTTGCCAGTTACGAGACCGAAGTCTTCATCGCCGACGAGCGGCGGAATTTTGCTGAAGCCTCCGCGAGACAGAAAGATGGTAGCCGGGCTGAGCACGAGGTGGAGGTGCTTGGTGTGAGGAATGATGGGGAGAAAGACGAGAATCGAGAGACTGTGTAGCCACCACAGAGCGAGAGCAGCAGGGCTTGCGCTCTTCACCGCGAAGGCTGCGAGGTAAGTGACCATCAAGATGAAGATAAGCGCGGCGATGATGCCTGATTCGTAGGAGACTCGCTGGCCGAGCCAGCGCGGACGAACAAAGAAGCGTCGAATGAATAGTCCGAAAATTCCGATGGCGCAGGCCGCGGCGAAGGTGCCAGCGAGATAGGAGTAGAAGCGGCCGAAGAAGCCAGCAGGATCGAGAAAGCCCAGTCCGAAACCGACAGAGAAGTGATTGAGAGTGACAAGAGCGAAGGCGCAGAATCCCCAGAATACGAAGGCATGGGCAAGACCGGGAAGGGGGCGCTCGCGAATGACCTTAGCCTGACAGAGAACTTCCCAGAAGAAATCCCAGAGCCGTTTGCTCACGGGAGCAAGGCTGAAATTTGGGTCTCTTCGAGATTTGAGAATGCGACTGAGGATCGGGGCAAAGCGGCGACAGAAAATTGCTGCCGAGACGGAGATCAGGACTAATAGAAGGAGCTTTTCCCACGTCCCGAAGCTCTGGGGTTCAGCCAGCGTGGAAGAGAGATGGCTCATACTCAAACCCACTCACGATACACGATCAGGGGTACGGTGCGCCCGTGCGTGATGAGCCAATGCTGCGAAGACAGTTTCCTATTTGCTGGCGTGTTCTTTCGCACATATGTGTGTTTTACACAGCAAAAGGGCGAGATCCCTTGAGAGACCTCGCCCCAGTGCTTACCGAATTTCGAAGATCTGGATTGTATCCAGTTCACAACTCGGCTTTAGAGATGGGGTAGTTCATTCGAGCTCAGCCCGAGTTTCCCTCCCTTTCCCTGTACAGCCTTTGTTGATCGAGTTTTCGCATTGCCTTGTTCGATCATCGTTGCCGACTTTCGTGAAGGCCATAGGCCAACTCTCTCCTTTGAGGAAGATTTCTCTTCCGTTAAGAAATTAGAGGCTGGGACATGGCAAGCAGTTGTCGGTGGAAAAAAGACAGGAACTCCGGCTGTCACATTGTGGGAGTTAGTAGGCTGCAGCGTAGGAGGAGGGACAGCAGAAATCCTGTCGCATGAGCAAACTCCCGTCAGTTAGGAACGAAAACTACTTCTGCTTCCGGGCTTCGGCTTCGGCGAGCCAGCCCCGACGGAGGCTGTCTGCCGGGATGCTGGACATGTAGGGCTTGATGTCGAGGATGGGAGTACCGTCGAGCATATCCAGACCGCGGACAAGGAGCTTCGGTCCTTCGCGACGAAGAAGTTCAACGACCGTCAGGGCTATCGGGTTTGGACGGCGAGGTGAGCGGGTTGCAAAGACGCCATGAGGCCGGTCGTCTGCAGGAGATGGGCCGAAGAGTTCGTAGCCTTCGGATCGGTCAAATGCCCAGATAACGAATATGTGAGAGAAGCCTTCTATATCGGTGAGTCCGCGCTCGAATTCAGGAAGGATTTCGAGAATACCTTCCTGGTCGTGTTTGACACCGAGCCCTTTGGGTATAGATTTGGTGTCGATGTATGGGCTGCGAACGTAACCGATGGGTGTGGGCGTGAACACGGGTAGCTGCTCCGCTGCAATAAGATGAGGCTCGGTCATTGGTCATCGGCCGCAATCTGATGGTACCGCGGAGGACTGCTCTTCTGCTTCGTAGTCGAATTTGCGGAGATTGCGCAGGCACTCACTCAGCGCGCCGGCAAGCGTCTCGCTCCAGCCGCACGGCTGGAATCTCATCGCCTTCTGGTTTAGTTCGACGTCGGCAGAGGCGAAGAACGCCATATCGGTAGTTTTGAAGGTGACGAATTCCTTCACTGTAATGCGAGCTTCGATTTCCCCGCCGGCGTGTTTCTTCTTGACGGAGAAGAAGTGGAGACGTGCGAGCTCCTCGGACGGGTCCCTCTGAACAAGCTTCCATTCGTTCACGGCTTTGACCTCAAGGGAATTGGGGTGACTTGAGTGCCGATGTTAGCTGATCAACGGAGGAAAAGGACAGGAAATTCAGCGTTGGCAAGACTTGTGAAGCTATGCCGGCGCTAGCAGCGTACGATTTTGGGTGAGTCAATGCCGCGGGTGGCGTTCCTGGTGTCGACCACAAGGAGTGCCTGGTCGACAATGGCGCGATAGTCATAGCTGGAGTGATCGGTGACGATAATGATGGCATCGTATTGATGCAGGTTGTCGAGCGGCGTGTTGGTCATATTGAGCGCATAATGGCGTCCGTGACCGACAGTAGGGAAGTAGGGGTCGTTGTAGGAGACGATGGCACCTTTCTCCCGCAGAAGCTCGATGATTGTAAGCGAAGGAGACTCGCGCAGGTCGTCAATATCGCGCTTGTAGGCGAGGCCAAGAACCAGAATCTTCGAGCCGTTGAGGGATTTGCGGTGATTGTTCAGCCCATTGGCAAGTTGGTCAATGACGAAATAGGGCATGTTGATGTTCACTTCTCCGGCTAATTCAATGAACCGGGTGCGAAAGTCGAACTGTCTCGCTTTCCACGAGAGATAGAAGGGGTCAATCGGGATGCAGTGACCTCCGAGGCCCGGGCCGGGGTAAAAGGCCTGGAATCCGAAGGGTTTCGTTTTGGCTGCGTCGATGACTTCGTGAATGTCTATCCCCATGCGCATGCAGAGCTGCTTGAGCTCATTGACGAGAGCAATGTTGACACAGCGGTAGATGTTCTCGAGCAACTTGGTCATCTCAGCCACGGACGGAGTGCTGACGGGAATGACTTGCCGGAAGATCGAACCGTAGTAGCCGCCGGCAAGCTCGGTGGCAACGGCCCCGCAACCTCCGACGACTTTTGGGATGTCATGACGGGCGACGGTCTCTTCACCCGGATTCTCGCGTTCTGGGGAGAAGGCGACGTGGATTCCAGACCTCTCAGAGTTGCGCGCGACCTTCAGCTTGTGGCGGTTTCCTGATTCGATTATGGGGACCACTATTTCTTCGGTAGTGCCAGGGTACGTAGTGCTCTCAAGGACAACAAGCTGGCCGTCGTGGAGATATGGAGCGATGGACTCAACGGTGCCGGTCACGTAACTGAGATCGGGCTCGTGATACTCATTGAGCGGTGTCGGGACGCAGATGATGACAGCATCCATGTTGGCAACTTCGGAGTAGTCAGAAGTGGCGCAGAAGCCGGATTTCTGGGCCTGCCGAATTGCAGCAGGAAGGATGCGAACGATGTAGGAGCCGCCGCTGTTCAGGGTTTCGACCTTACGCCGCTCAATATCGAAGCCTGTGACGCGGAATCGCTCATCGCTGAAGAGAAGGGCGAGCGGAAGGCCGACGTATCCCATGCCGACGATGCCAATACGTGCCTGGCGAGTTTCGATTTTGTTCTTGAGGTCGGCGATAGAAATGCCTGCAGTGGTGGTCATATTCCGATTGTAAAGGCGCATGAACGTGCTCAGGAGAAGGTGGAGACCTGATCGAATACCATAGATAGTTCGGCAAGCAGTGATTGCGGCTGTTGAAGGAGAGGCCTAGTGGGGAAGTATCTGGTGACAGGAGCGGCTGGTTTTATTGGACGATCGATTGCGGCGGCGCTGCTTGATCGTGGAGAGTCGGTGCGGGGCATCGATAGTTTCATCACAGGCAAGCGCTGCAACCTCGCAGGTCTCGACGAGATGGAATTCATTGAGGGCGATCTGACGAATCCAGCTGACTGTGCGCGGGCGTGCAAAGGTATTGAGGTCGTGTTTCATGAAGCTGCTCTGGCTTCAGTTCCACGGTCGGTCGCGGATCCCGCGAATACCAACTTGCATTGCGTAACGGCAACTATGAACGTGCTGGTGGCTGCACGGCAAGCCGGCGTGCGACGGGTGGTGTATGCAGGATCTTCTTCGGCATACGGGGATACTCCGACGCTCCCGAAGAACGAGGTAATGCTACCAAAGCCGATTTCGCCCTATGCGGTGGCGAAGTTGGCTGGCGAGCAGTATATGCAGGCGTTTACGCGCGTGTATGGACTTGAGACCGTGACGTTGCGGTACTTCAATGTGTTCGGGCCCTTTCAGGATCCGACCTCGCACTATTCGGGCGTACTGGCTATCTTCTGCCGCAAGATGCTGGCTGGCGAACAGCCGACAATCTACGGGGATGGTGAGCAGAGCAGGGACTTCACATATGTCGAAAATGTGGTGCATGGGAACCTCCTGGCTGCAGATGCGCCAGCCGACAAGGTTTCTGGGCAGATGATGAATCTTGCGACTGGATCTAGGATCACTCTGAATGAAACGTTCCGCATACTTCGTGATCTGACTGGATACGCGGGTGAGCCACAGTATGTGGAGCCCCGATCGGGCGACATCCGGGACTCACTAGCGGATATTCAGCTTGCGAAGAAGTTGCTGGGATACACGCCCGTTGTGGATTTCAGGGAGGGTCTTGAGCGGACAGTAAAGTGGTATCGAGAGGGGACGGAGGTAGGTTGAGGGAAATATTCGACTAGGGTTAGCAGCCCATTCATATGTGATGTGTCTCACTAACAGTTTGCTTATTCATCAACGACACTATTGGCGTTCGATGCCGGTGCTCTACGAGGCCGGTGAAATCCGTAGCGGCCGTGGGACCGAGCTCCGACGATTGCCCTCGGAGAGCGTGGACGAGGACGCTGATCGTTGGCGGAAACTGTTACGGCAGAAGATGAGCTGCAGGAAACGGCAAAGCGCCGGCTGCTGCAGGCGGATACAACGTCGCTTGAGCAGCTGTGGCTCCTGATGCGAGGGAATCGACATCTATTTCTGAGCATCTTTGGGGCGCTCGTGTCGTCATGCCTGATCTATTGCCTTCTTGCCCCGGAGCAATACGAGAGCACCGCTAAAGTCGAGCTGAGAGGTGCGGCTGAGTCGCAAGTAATCGATCGACGAGAGGCTGCTCCATCAGGATCTCTTGCAGCGAGCCAGGTTCAGCTTGAGACCGTTGCGAACATCCTGAGAAGCGAACGGCTGGCATGGGATGTGATCACGAGGCTGAAACTGGATAGGGAGCGCGAATTCGCAGGGAGCCTCCAAGACAAATTTCCAGATTTCAGTTCTGACCTCCCAACTGTGGGTGCCAGGGAGCACCTGCTTCGCGAATTTCGAGAGAGCCTGACCGTCGAGAGCTTGCCGCACACACTTGTGATCGCAATTCGTTTCCGCTCCCATGATGCTGCGTTGTCGGCAAACGTCGTGAATGAGCTGGTAGCGGCGTACGGCAGGCAAGAAGTGGCTTCACGTATGCAGTCGACGCGAGTGCAAACGGAATGGCTGAATGCGCAGCTTCGTCAAATCAAGGCCAAAATCGATCAGAACGATGCCAGGTTGGCCGAGTATCAGAAGACAAATGGAATTCTGAGCGTGTCAGAGACAAGCGCTGGAGAACGGCCGCTGGCGATTGCTGCAACCGGAGCACTCACGGAGATCGAGACTTTGAGTCGGGAAGCGGCAAACGCCACGGCAGACCGTCTGTTGCGAGAGGCTGAGTACCGGGCGGCCATAGCGGGCGACCCGGAACTTGTGACTACCAGCGACCAGAAGAACGGTTATGCAGGAAACGGAGAGAGGGTTCTGTTGCAGCAACTCCATGCTCGAAGGAGTGAACTGGAGTTGGAAAAAGCGCAGTTGGAAGTTGAGCATGGCCCCAATTTTCCCCGCCTTACCGAGATTGGGAAACAGATTGAGGATGTGGATGCGCAGATGAAGCAAGCGGATACGAGGTTCGTCGAAGCTCTTCGGGGCGCGTGGAAGACGTCGAACCATCGAGAGGAGTTGGTGCGCAAAAGCCTGAATGATGCGGCCCGAGAGGGTCTGAAGGTGAGCGGCGCCGCTCTGACCTACCTGACAATGTGGGAAGAGTCGAACGCGAACCGCCAGGTATACATGCGATTGATGCAGCAGTCAGAAGAGGCGAGTTTGGCTGCAGGTAGCCGCGGATCGTCGATATCTGTGATTGACCCTGCTCGACAGTCAGCAAAGCCTGCTTCGCCGAACGTTCTTGTCGATATGGGTATCACAGTGTTTATTGCGCTCTGGGTCAGTATTTCGGCGGTACTGTTCAAAGATTCCGTTCGGAAGAAGAGATTACATGCTGCAATGCTGATCACGTTGATGAGTCTCGGTGTAGTTACCGGTCGCAGCCAGGCTCCCACGCCCAATACATCGGGCTTGCCAACCGGCGTGGCGCGCGTACCGCAGTCTGTCGAGACTAAGAGTACTCCCAACTCAGAAGATGCGCCGGTTGTGTGGGATTCCGAAGTCGATCGCAAGGGGACCGGAGCGTTTCCGGCAAACTCATCGTCAGGGCAGATGATAGACGGGGTAACAATCGGCCCGGGAGACATGTTGGAGGTGGCAGAAGCACACGCGCCGGAGGTGCACGCCGTGGTTCGCGTGTCACGGGCCGGCACGGTGACTCTGCCCCTCGCGGGGGAAGTGAATCTTGAAAGCATGGACGAGAGGTCTGCGGCGCGCGCGATCGAAGCTGCGTTGCGGGCGAAGGGCATGTTGCTACATCCGCAGGTAACGGTTCTGGTTACCGCGTTCGCGGGAAAGGATGTTTCTGTTCTCGGGGAGGTGGCACGCCCTGGCGTGTATAGCTACACAGTGCATCACCGGCTGCTTGACCTGATTTCAGCGGCGTCAGGATTGAGCCCAAATGCCGGCAGGCTGGTCACAATTTCACACCGGAGCGATCCAGAAAGCGCCTTTGCAGTCGTGTTGGATCCTTCCGGAACAGACGCACAGGGGAACCACAATCCGGAGTTGATGCCGGGTGACACCGTGCAAGTTGGTCGCGCGGGCCTTGTGTATGTCGTAGGCGACGTAATCCGTCCTGGTGGATTCCCGGTCGATCGGAGCCAGGCGATCACGGTCGTGCAAGCTTTGTCTCTGGCGTGGGGTCCTGCACAGAACGCGGCGCTGAAGAACGCGGTCTTGATTCGTGAGCAGGCGGGTGGACGGACGGTGACAACCCTGAATCTCAAACGAATGCTGAGGGGGCTTGATCCGGATCTGCCGGTACGCGATCGGGACATTCTGTTCGTGCCAGATTCGATGGCGAAGAACCTGCTGAACCGCAGCATGGAGTCGGTGATTCAGTCTGCAGCGGGAGTAAGCATCTATTCCGGCCTGGTCTATTCGCAGAGGTTCTAGTCGTGCGAAGAACAGCCTGGATTCTGCTCGTCCTGTTTGTCTTCTCAATCCCGTGGGAGTACTCACTCGACCTCGGCGCACCGTACGGAAACGTAGCCAGGGTACTAGGCTTATTGACCGTGTTGGCAGCATTGCCTGCAGTGTTGGAAGCTGGCAGTTTCAGAAGGTTTAGCTCGATGCATTGGCTGACGTCGCTGCTTTATCTGTGGTTTTGCTGCAGCTTTTTCTGGACCGAAACAGCGCATGAGACCCTGACGCATCTTCGCGGGTATGCGCAGGAGATGATGCTGGTCTGGCTGGTTTGGGAGTTCGTGGACCTCTCCAAAGATCTCTATCTTCTATTGCGGGCTTGGCTGGCGGGCTCGTGGATTCTAGCGATTCTGACGATTGTAGGCTTTGTCCTCTCTAGTGCGTCGACAGTGGATCAGGTGAGATTCGCAGCGATCGGGCAGGATCCGAACGATGTGGCGCGATTTCTGAGCTTCGGATTTCCGATAGCGATGTTGTTGCTCCATGATTCGATGCACCGAACTGAGCGCGCGCTGTGGCTATTCTATTTCCCGGTAGGATTCGCTGCAGTGCTGCTGACAGCTTCACGAAGCGGATTGCTGGCAGCTCTCGTTGCTTTGACCGGAACTGGGATCGCCGCCTTTCGCAGGCATGCGAAAGGCGTGATTATCACGAGTGTTCTGGTCGGTTCGGCAGTGCTTCTGATCTGGGGCGTGGCGCCGGTCGGCACGTTTCACAGGCTCGGCACCATCGCGGAGCTTTGGCAACTGGGTGATCTAAATCAACGCGTGAACATCTGGTCGTCGGGATGGCGAGCTTTCCAGACAGCACCATTGTTTGGACATGGTGTAGGTTCTTTTGTCACAGCCGCGGAATTGGGTCCGGAGGACACGGCACACAACACAGTGATTTCGATCCTGGTGGAAGGCGGCCTTTGCGGCCTCGCTCTAGCTTCAGCGATCATTTTTTCGTCGATGAAGGCGATTTGCAATTTGCAGGGTTCACGGAGGTTCGGGCTATCCATGCTGATGATCGTATGGGCGGTGTCGTCAATTGCGGGAACGGTGTGGGAGAACCGCTTGACTTGGTTACTGTTTGGCGTTGCTGCAGTTAGCTCCAGGCTTGCGAAATACGAATGCACTGAAAGGGAGACGCTAAATCGAAACTCAGGCTGGATTATGAACGAAGCAGGGGAAGGTGCTGATTGAAACCCAGGTAGTCTCGACGCTCGTTGGGCGGTTCCTGAGACAAGTCTCTTGGAGCAAGCAGTAGCGTGCTTTGCTTCCTGCCCGCTTGGAGCAATGGGCGCAGCAATGGACGCCTTAAGAAAGTAAAGATCGAAAGACCACGCTTATGTTTCTGGGCTGCTGGAGCAGACGCGAGCCGGCAGAACTGTGTATGGTTTTTCGCGATAGCGGGACCTGCAAGGATTGGCTGCGAGCAACCCACAGTACAAGGACTCGAATCTCGCGAGAACCGATTGGGCCTCGAAACTGGCTCTAATTCGCTGTCGTCCAATCCTTCCGAGTCGACGCTGTTCACATTTTGGCAAATCCATCAGAGCTTTCATTGCTATGGCGAGTGCCGAGGGATCACCGGCTGGGGCGATAGGAAGTGCCGAACTGGGAAGAAGCTCTCGAGAGCCGGGCGTTTCAGTGAAGACGACGGGGAGTTCGCAGGCCGACGCTTCCATTAGAGCGATGGGATGACCTTCCCAACGGGAACTGAGAACGAAGCCATCTGAATGCTGCATCAGACGACGCATGTCACTCTGAAATCCGAGAAACCGGACTCTATCCCCAATGCCCAGTTCGGTTGCCTGGAGATGAAGAGCGGACTCGAGGGGTCCAGATCCGGCGATCGTAAGACGCGCGGTTTGCGGAAGGATGGAGAAAGCCTGAAGAAGTGTCGGGTAGTCCTTAACGGCATTAAGCCGGCCCACGGCGATCCAGTGGAATTCATCGGATTTGGTCGAGCACGGGTGGACATCGTCGCGTGATGGAGAGGCAGGTTTCCAATACTCAGTGTCTATACCATTAGGAATAACGGCCAATTCTGAACGGCGAAGCGTGCGAGCGCTAAGCCAGGGGTTGGCACATGCCTGGCTGACCGCGGTGATGACATTTGGCAAACCAGACGTGATGCGATATCCAAAGCGACGCGTCGCAGATCCAGTAGCTGGTGAATGAATCGTATCGATTAGTACGCGAACGGGAGCCAATAACCTGATGCAACGGGCCATCAGGGCGGCTTGAGCGAGGTGAGCATGTAAGATTTCTGGTTTTGCAGAATCAATCCATCGGCGAAGCCGATTCCAGCCATGGGGATCAACAAGCCCCCTTCTCATCTCAAGGCTGAGGAACGAGACATTGGCGGCGGAAAGATTCTGCGCAGCCTGACCGCCATCGCCCGCAAGCGCAATCACCGTAACGCGCCAATCTCGCCGTGCCATCCCGGCTGCGAGTAGCATCAGCTGTCGCTCGGCTCCGCCGATGCGGTCGATTGTGGGAATCAGATAAGCAATGTGCATTGTCAGACAGCCGCTGCAAGAACCTCATCCATGGCGGCTTCGTAGGCAGGGATGGCGCGGGAGACGTCGTATGGCTCGACCCAGGCGTGTGGATAACGAGCCCCAGGCTGGATTGAACTGAGAGCTGCTTGCAATGCGGAGCGCAATGCGGCGGATGAGATTTCGGTAGCTAGCCACACCCCCTCATTGTTCTCGAAAAGGCGAGCCATTCCTGGAAAGGCGGGAGTCACAACTAAAGGAAGACCTGCCGCAGCTGCCTCAAGCATGGCATTGGGCAGACCCTCTGTGCGAGAAGAGAGAACAAACAAGGAGGCGTGGCGGAAACGGACTACTGGATCCGGGACATGGCCTGGAAAGTGGACTCTTCTCGATATATTGAGAGCTTGTGCCTGCAGTTGCAGCCGGGATCGCTCCGGGCCTTCCCCGACGATGATGAGCTCTGTGTCACGCGAAATGGAGAGGGATGCGAAAGCATCAAGGAGAAGGTCGAAACCTTTCTCCGGTACTAGGCGACCTATCGAGAGGAGAGTGGCTGCATTGCTGTCTCGCTCCGTATTCGGCCGATTACTACTGCGGAATTGAGCGAGCTTAGTTGGATTCGGAAGAACCACCAGCTTCGACTTTTCGATGGCGAGACTCCCGTGCATTTCGGACGCCATGGATTCGGTTTGACAGATCACGCGGTCGGCACGGCGGTAGTTGAGCGAATGCACACGACGTGAAAGAAGGCGTGAATGAGGACCGAGTGTCGCTGCAAGGGCTCCGTTCTGTCGCACAACGATCCTAGTCATTCGAGGAAGAAGGGGCCTCAAAGCGAGCACGAGAAGATTCAGGTGAGAGATACCGGAGAGGATGAGGTTGGGCCTGAGTCGCCAGATGAGCCGCAGCAATTTAAGAACACTACTTCGGACCCGTGTCGCTCGGAGTTCGTGAACGGAAACCGCCGAGGAAAAGCGCTGAGATTCCCTTTGAGAAATCGTGACTAGTGCAAGATGAACCTCATACTTTGCGGGGTTGAGGGAGCGAGCGAGGGTCTCGATGACGCGCTCAGATCCACCGCCCCCCAAATGTGGGATGAGGAGAAGAATTCTTGGCCTTTGCGATGAAGACATAGCTGATCAGATTACAAGGTAGCTATTGAATTGACCGAGAGTAAGTGACCGTTCTCACAAGCAAAATCAAGGCCGCTTGCTAGAGTTGCGTTGATTCAGAGGAACGGCTGACTCTCTCTCCGATGAACAACTCGCGGTCTGAAGGAATTGGACGTCTCAAGAACAGCGAGCAGGTCCCCCACATCCTCGTTGGGGTGACAAGCGCTCAGACTTGTATTTTGCTTCCGGCGCGATCCCGGGCCTTGCGAGATGCCGGATTTCGGGTGTCGATTGTGTCGGGCCCGGGCGAACTATCTGCGGGCACCAAGCGCGTATCCGGTGTTATGGCGCATGTTGTGCCCATGGCGCGCGGCATAGAACTTTTTGCAGACTTCATCGCGTTCTGCAGAATTTGGCAGCTGATCAGAAGATTAAGGCCTGACATTGTCGAATTCAGTACACCTAAAGCTGGCCTGCTGGGAAATATTGCCGCCTGGATCCGCCGCGTACCCGTCCGGGTCTACTTCTTGCGCGGATTGCGTCTCGAGACTGCTACCGGCTTGATGCGGATCGTTCTGCTTTGGTCAGAGAAGATTGCTGCGGCATGCGCGCATGTAGTGGTCGCAAACAGCAGAAGCCTTGGAAATCGCGCTCACGAGCTTGGAATCTCAAACGGAAACAAGACGATGATGCTGGGTGAAGGCAGCAGCAATGGCGTCGACGCCGTGCGGTTCTCTCCTGGTAGCTCGAGCGTGCGCGATGAGCTGGCGATCCCAGCGAAAGCACAGGTGATCGGGTTCGTAGGAAGACTGACGACGGACAAAGGAGTGCCCGAATTGCTCGAGGCCTTCGTTAAGGTGTTGAGGCATCGGCCGGAATGCTGTCTGGTTCTAGTTGGATGGTTCGATGCGGCGGCCGATGCGCTTGGGCGCGGGTTGCGGGAGCGGATCGAAGGTCATCCTCAGATTGTATGCACGGGTTATGTTGCAGACGCTGCGCCATACTATCGAGCGATGGATCTGATGGTTCTGCCATCGTGGCGAGAAGGATTTCCAAACGTAGTGTTAGAAGCGGCGGCATCGGGGGTTCCGGTGATAGCGACAACGTGCACGGGATCTTGTGATGCTGTAGTGCCTGAGGTTACCGGGGTTCTTGTTGCGCCCGGGAATCCCGATGCGATTGCTGAGGCCGCGTTGCGTTTGCTAGGTGATGATCAACTGCGCGGAAGGATGGCAGGAGCAGCACGCAAATGGGCTGTCGAACACTTCGATGAACAGCATGTTCTTGCGATGACTGTTCAGTTCTACCAGGAACTGCTCAAACGCCGGAAAAGCAAGATGGATTCCGGAAGTTAAGGAATCATGGGTTGGTGTGCGTAACCGTGATTTCGGCTGGGGCCTCAAGTGAGGTCGGGATTGGTTGTAGAGTGTGTGCGCCGGTTTCGGCTGCGTGCAGTGCTCCACCAGGAACGATACCGAGAGCCAAGGTCGCGATGGTCGCGAATGCGAGTGCGGTGATGATTCCGAGCCCGGCTCGAGTGATGGGCAAGCGGGAAATCTGAGCTTCATCGTCGGGACGCTGGGCAACTGCGAAAGCGAGGCGCAGGTAATAGGCCGCAGCAAGGCCGGAGTTGAGAAGACCAATGATGGCGAGGATGACCGCGCCTCCGCCGACGGCGGCGGTGAAGGAGTAGAACTTGCCGAAGAAGCCGCCGGTGAATGGAATTCCGATGAGAGAGATGAGGAAGAAGATGATCAGGGAGCCGAGGAGCGGCGAGCGGTAGATGAGGCCTTTGTAGTCGGCAATGAGGGGACGCTCGTCGTTGTAGCCGCCCGCGATGGTGACGAGTGCGAAGATGCCGACGTTCATGGCGGCATAGGCTGCGGTGTAAAAGGTAGCGGCGGCGATCCCGGTGGCGCCGAATCCGGCAAAGGCCGCGAGGAGATAACCGGCGTGGGCGATGGCGGAGTAGGCGAGCATGCGCTTGACGTTCTGCTGTCGGAGGGCGGCGAGGTTGCCGATCGTCATGGAGAGGACCGCGACGACCCACAAGATGGGTGCCCAGATGTTGCGCAGGTGGGGGAACATCTCGTAGACGAGACGAAGGAGGAAGGCGAAGGCCGCGGCCTTGGGCGCAGTTGACATGAGCGCGACGACGGGAGAGGGTGCGCCTTCGTAGACGTCAGGGGTCCAGATGTGGAAGGGCGCGGCAGAGACCTTGAAGAGGATGCCAACGAGCATCATGGCAAGAGCGCTTTCGACGAGGAGCTGGTTCTGCGCGTTGGCGGCGCTGCGTGCGATGTCGTAGATGGACGTGGTGCCGGTGGCGCCGAAGACGAGGGCGATGCCGTAGAGGAGGAATGCCGTGGCGAAGGAGCCGAGGAGGAAGTACTTGATAGCGGCTTCGGGGCCTTTGCCGGTCTGCTTGCGATACCCAGCGAGGATGTAGGTAGAGATGGAGGAGATTTCGAGTCCGATGAAGACGACGAGCAATTCGGTGGCGGCTGTGAGGAGACACATGCCGACTGCGCCGAAGACCATCAGCGCGTAGTACTCGCCCTGGTGATGGCTGTCTTCGGGGAGTGCGTCGAGCGAGAGAAGCAGCGTAACGATGACGATGCCGCAGATGAGGACGTGGAAGAAGACGGTGAAGGGGCTGGTCTCGACGGTGCCGGAGTAGCCGGTGCCCATTGGAAGAGAGAGCTGCCAGACGCTGCTGAGGTAGGCAACGCCGGTGCCTAGTGCGGCGAGCCATCCGAGGCTGCGGCGCGAGGTGAAGGGCGCGAGAGAGGCGTCGATGAGCATGACGAGAACGCCAGTGACAGTGAGGATGACCTCGGGAAGGATGCGGTAGATGTCGGGCACGGAGTTCACCGCTGGGCCTCCCCTGAAACTGACGTGACGTCGGGCTGAGCCATTGTTTGGGCTTGTTGGAGCACGATGGGTTTCGGCGCGGTTTCGATGGTGCGGAGCCAGAGATTGGGAGCGACACCCATGACGAGGAGGAGCACGGCGATCGGCCAGAGGACGAGTTGCTCGCCCAGCTGGAGGTCGTGAGGAGGTGAGTCGAGTGCGAGCTTGCTTTCATCGCCGTAGAAGACGCGCTGGATCATCCAGAGCATGTATGCGGCGCTGAGGATGACTCCGACGGTGGCAGCGATTGCCCATCCGTGGCTGACTCCAGAGAAGGTGCTGGAGAGGATCAAGAATTCTCCGATGAAGCCGTTCAGCATGGGGAGACCAATCATTGCGAGAGAGACGAT
>DATJEO010000245.1:0-9622 GCA_035496515.1 Occallatibacter sp. | reverse complement strand
GCTGCGGAAGAAGCCGAGCGCCTGGGTCATAAACATATAGGAACAGAGCATCTGCTGCTGGGCTTGCTGCGCGAAGAGAAGTGCTTCGCCTCAGAGATCCTGCAGGAGCGCGGCCTCAAGCTCGCGCAGATTCGCGACGAGCTGGCCCGCGTCACACAGGAGAAGGCGCCCGCACAGCAGCGCCAACGCGAGTCAAGCCTGCTGGCCGAGTTCAGCCGCGACCTAACCCAGGCCGCGATGGACGGGCAGCTCGATCCCCTGGTCGGCCGTGACGGCGAACTGGAGCGCGTTGTTCAGATTCTCTGCCGGCGTACGAAGAACAATCCGGTGCTCATCGGCGAACCCGGCGTCGGCAAGACCGCCATCGTCGAAGGCCTCGCCCAACGCATCGCCGACGGTGAAGTCCCCAGCTTTCTCGCCGACAAGCGTGTGCTTGCTCTCGACCTGTCGCTCATCGTCGCCGGAACCAAGTACCGCGGCCAGTTCGAAGAGCGCCTGAAGACCATCATGAAGGAACTGATGGAGAACCAGAATTCCATCATCTTCATCGACGAGTTGCACACCTTGGTTGGTGCTGGTTCCGCCGAGGGTTCCCTTGACGCGGCCAACATCCTCAAGCCGGCTCTTTCGCGCGGCGAGATTCAGTGCATCGGCGCAACCACGCCAGCCGAATATCGCAAGTCCATTGAAAAGGACCGCTCGCTTGAGCGCCGCTTCCAGGCAGTGAAAGTTCCTCCGCCCAGCGAAGCCGATGCTATCAAGATCATCAACGGCATCAAGGATCGCTATGAGAAGTTCCACGCGGTCAGTTACACCGATGCGGCCATCGAGTTTGCCGTGTCGCACTCGAACCGCTACATTCCTGATCGCTTCCTGCCTGACAAGGCAATCGACCTCATCGACGAGGCCGGCGCACGCGTAAAGCTGCGCCAGACCTCGCTGCCTGAGGAGATCACCGAAGTCCAGAAGCGGATCAAGTTCATCGTCCACCGAATGGATTCGGCCATCGCCAATCACGAGTTCGAGAAGGCCCGGTTCTACTCCGATGAGGAGCGGAAGGAGCGCGAAAACCTACGCGCTCTTCGCGACAAGTACCACCTCGATGACTCCGCTGCCGGCATTGTCGGCCGCGAAGACATCGAGGACGTCGTGAGCCGCTGGACCGGCGTTCCCGTCACCAGCATCAAGGAAGAGGAGACGCAGAAACTGCTGCGCGTGGAAGAAGAACTCCACCGCCGCATCATCTCGCAGGAGAAGGCGATCTCGGCACTGGCGCGCGCCATTCGGCGTTCGCGTGCGGGGCTCAAGTCGCCGCATCGGCCAATTGGAAGCTTCCTGTTCCTCGGACCCACGGGCGTCGGCAAAACGGAGATGGCCCGCACTTTGGCGCAGTTCCTCTTCGGCTCAGACAAGGCGCTTATTCGCTTCGATATGTCGGAGTTCATGGAAAAGCACTCGGTCTCGAAGCTGATCGGGTCGCCTCCGGGATACGTGGGCTACGAAGAGGGCGGCCAGTTGACCGAACGGGTCAAGCGCTCGCCGTACTCCGTAGTCCTGCTGGATGAAATCGAGAAGGCGCACCCCGATGTTTTCAACATCCTGTTGCAGGTGTTTGAAGACGGCCAGTTGACCGACGGCCTCGGCAATACGGTCGACTTCAAGAACACCATCATCATCATGACGTCGAACATCGGTGCACGCCACCTGCAGAAGAAGCAGGGCCTCGGCTTCCAGAGCGATCGTGAAGACCTGGTCAGCGAGAAGGTGGAAGAGCTCGTCAAGAATGAGGTCAAGAAGACCTTCAATCCCGAGTTCCTCAACCGCCTCGACGAAGTGATCCTCTTCCAGTCGCTCAGCGATGCGGACCTTATTCAAATCGTGGAGTTGCTGGTGCAGCAGCTCAACCAGAACCTGGCGCAGAAGTCGATCACCATCTCCGTCACCGAGGAAGCCAAGAAGTGGATTCTCGACAAGACCCTCGGCGACCGCAGCTACGGTGCTCGTCCGTTGCGCCGCGCACTTCAGCGGTACGTGGAGGATCCTCTCTCGGAGGCTCTCATTGCGGGCGGTATTCCGCAGCGCCCCGCCTTCCTCGAGGTCTACCTCGATGCCAACCAGCTCTTCTATCGCCCCGTCAGCTCCGAAGAAGGCGGCAGCGAAGAGAAAGCCGCAGGCATCCTGCTCTACAGCGCGTAAGTCAAAAACCTGGTCTTCAACAACAAGCCCCCGGCCATGTGCCGGGGGCTTTGTCTTGTCCAAAAGTAGCAATCTCTTAGCCCCACCTTCTCATTTCGCCTGCGTCAACTCCTCAACAACTGCGGCAAGCTTATCCAGAATCTGCTTCCAGCCCTCCAGCTGACCGCTGTTCTTCGCGCTCTCCATAGGTTCATTTCCGATAAAGGTGAGTCTCGTCTGGCCGTTTCCTAGATCTTCGAAGAGGGTCACGTCGTACGCACCTTCTATGGCTTCATGCTCTATTCCTAACTCAGCAGGATCAATCTTGTTTCCCTTCGAATCGGAAAAGTACATCAACGAGACGATCTTCTCGTACGGGACAATCTCGAGGTATTCAACTGCGTTCCAGAACTCTTGCCCATCCGGTGCCTTCATGCAGCAGAGGAATTTCCCTCCCACACGAAAATCCATCTCGCAAACAGGCGCAGTAAAGCCCGTCGGTCCCCACCACTGCATCACGTATTTCGGGTCTGTCCACGCCTTCCAAACCAGTTCGCGTGGGGCATCGAAAACTCTGGTCACAACCATCCGCTCCGTCTCATTCACCGTGTTCTTTGTCATCTCTGACCTCCTCCTTTTTCATTCGCATGACAACCGCGTCCAACTTGTCGAAACTCTCTTCCCAGAACTCTCGATAGCTGATCGCCCAATCGCTGACCGTTTTGATCGCTTCAGGCCTGAGCCTGCAAATACTCTCTCGCCCGCGCTTCGCCTTGATCACAATCCGCGCCCGCACAAGGTAAGCAATGTGTTTTGAAATCATCTGCTGCGAGAGTGCAAACGGCTCCGTCAAGACATGCACTGAAGCTGGCCCGCGAGAGAGCCGCTGGACCATTGCCCGCCGGGTTGGATCGGACAAAGCCGCGAATGTTGTACCCAGTCTATCCACAACCATATGGTAGTGGATTGCGGTTGGATGTCAAACGGTATTCTTCGGTTTCTCGATTTCCGCTCCCTATCTGTCTCCGACGTCCGACGCCCGCGCACAAAGCGTCAAACCCATCTATCAATGCGGAAATTACGTCGAGCGGTCACGTTGGGCAGTCCGTCACTATGCAAAAATGTCGTCATGCATCCGAAGTCCGATGGACTCCTTGAGTCCTCTCTATATGTCCAGGATGTAGCCGCATCGGCGCGCTTCTATGAGAGGATTTTCGGTTTTCGCATGGTCAGCGACTTTGGGGAGCGCGGTTGTGCTATGCAAGCTGGCGAACGTCAGGTCCTGTTGCTGTTTAAGAAGGGCGGTTCGCTGAGTATCCCTTCCCCGCATGATGGAGATGGCGAACTCCACATAGCCTTCGCGATTCCGGCTTCCGAGTTGGCGCGATGGGAAGTGTGGCTTGAGGAGAACGGAATCGCTGTCGAGGAGAAGCGCACGTGGGATTTGGGTGGCCAAAGCATATACTTCCGGGATCCCGACCGCCATTTGCTAGAAATCGCCTCGCCCGGCGTTTGGTCGATCTATTGAAGCTGTCGGCGCACTTCAAAACAAATCGCCAACGCAGCACAGAGTACCGAGCGGTTAGGCCGATCGTCGATTGAAGCCAAAACACTTGTCAATTTCCTCATCGCCGACAACCCCCCAAACCGGAACAACGATGGGCTAATTTTGCACTGCGGAACGTCTGCGTATTTCTCCAAGTGCGATGTTCTTGGTCTCCGCAACGTTGATGTGATCGCGCAATTCAGGTGCCTCAACGAGTGGTATGTAGACATGAACTTGCATCGGCCATTTATCAACGGGAAAGAACGACTGTCCCTCGAATAGTGCGCTCAGACCAAGTGAATCGATGTTCGGTTGATTCAGTCCGTACAACTCCCCAGTCTGCTGATCCGAATGAGACAGACAAACCACTCAGAGCGGTAGTCCGGTGGACATTTGCTAGTCTTGTCATGCGCCATGAACAAGACAATTAACGAGAAGAGATGCTCGGAGGAGCGCCCAGCTACTGCCGATATTGAAAGGAAAGAGACGCCATTTGAGGCAGTCGCCAGCATCTGCTCAGTTCTGGTGGTTGGATTATTCATCCTGACATTCTTAGCTCAGAACTACTTGATTCCGTCAGGCTCGATGAAGAATACGTTACTTGTGGGCGATCATCTGCTTGTCGACCGGATCACGCTGGCGCCATCTGCTTCTTGGATGCCGCTTATAAGGTATCGCGAGCCGAGGCGCGACGACATAGTGGTGTTCATCAAGCCCGTTTATCAACCCGGCATTGATGCGACTGACGCCGATGGAACTCCGCAGTACACTCCCCTGGTGAAGAGATTGATTGGCGTGCCGGGCGATCATATTCATCTCCGCAACGGCATTGTGTTTGTGAATGGCGTCGCACAACCAGTGGGATTTGCGCAGCCGACCACGACGGATAACTTCAACGAGTTTCTCGATGATTTCCCCGCAGTACCCCCAGCAGAGGCATCTGGCTCAACAGAGTCGTGGGCTGTGAACTTCTCAAGTTATCTCCATGACGGCGACCTCGTGGTTCCACCCGGCATGTACTTCATGATGGGCGACAACCGGCACAACAGCCTGGACTCGCGCTTCTGGGGATTCGTGCCACGCGCCAACATAATCGGGCGTCCGCTGTTCAACTATTGGTCATTTGAGGCCAGCGAGGGGCAACTTGAACAGACAGGTTTGCTTCAACGGTTAGCATGGTTCGGCCATGTCCTCGCCCATATTGTTCAAGACACGCGCTGGAGACGCACCTTTCGGATCGTGCATTAACCTGCACTCGCAGTCAGAGGATGATCAAGGGTGACGGGTCTGCGCGAGTCAGCGGCCATACAGATGCTGAGGCCAATTCCTTGCCCAAAACCTGGGAGGATTGGCTCTCTCTCCAAGCGGAGCTGGCCTACTCATACGGAAATTAGAAAGTTTATCTAGTCGCAATAACTTTGCTAAACTCCCTATAACTATGGACCCCGTTCGCAATCCCTACGCTCCCGGGGCCGGCAGCCCTCCACCAGAACTCGCCGGCCGAAACGAGATCAGAGAAGACATTCGGGTCCGCCTTGAGCGGCTTCGCCTTGGCCGTCCAGCCAAAAGCATGATGCTGATAGGCTTGCGCGGGGTCGGTAAGACGGTGCTTCTCGACCAAATGCGCCGCGATGCCGAAGCCGGCGGTATCCATACCGTCCGAATCGAAGCTCCCGAATACCGTTCACTTCCAGCTATCCTGGCCCCAGCCCTCCGCCTCGCCCTTCTCCACCTCAGCAAAAAGGAAGCCGCCAAGGACTTCGCCATCCGAGGTCTCAAGGCTCTCGCCGGATTCGCCGGCAAACTCAAAGTCCACTACCGTGACATCGAGGTCGGCATCGACTACGCTCCCGAACCGGGCCTGGCCGATAATGGCGACCTGGAACTTGATCTTGGCACGCTCCTGGCCCAGGTCGGTGCTGCAGCCAGGGCCGCCGAGACAGCGGTCGTACTTTTCATTGACGAACTGCAGTATGTCGAAGAGCCGCAGATGGCAGCCCTGATCTCCGCGTTGCATCGCTGCGCACAGGAGCAACTTCCGGTCACCATCGTCGGAGCGGGCCTTCCGCAACTCCGAGGCCGCATGGGCGAAGCAAAATCCTACGCCGAACGTCTGTTCGACTTCCCCGAGATAGGGCCGCTCAGCCCTCCCTATGCTCGCGAGGCGATCGTCCGTCCCGCCGAGAACGAAGGCGCTCAAATTGACGACCGCGCCGTCGAGCTGATCATCACCAAGACGCAAGGCTATCCCTATTTCCTTCAGGAGTGGGGTAAACACACGTGGGATCTCGCCCCCGCCAGCCCGATCCGCTACGAGGATGTCGTAAACGCCTCAGACGAAGCCGTCGCCGCTCTCGACGAGAGCTTCTTTCGCGTGCGCTTCGATCGGCTCACTCCATCTGAGAAACGCTATCTGCGTGCAATGGCTGAACTGGGTCCCGAACCGCAGCGATCCGGCGATATCGCTGACCAGCTCGACCGCAGCGTGACCTCTCTGGCGCCGACCCGTTCTGGGCTCATTGGGAAAGGCATGATCTGGAGCCAGACACACGGAGAAACAGCGTTCACTGTCCCGCTCTTCGATGAGTTCATGAAGCGCATCATGCCCGGAGATTCCTGGAGGAATGGCTAGTCTTGATTCTTCACCGACTGCTCTGAAGCTCATCGCAGCACTGCGTCTGCCGGTCACTTCCCATGCACATCGCGTACTCCGCCGGTATATACTCGGTTTCCGCAATACTGCATTGAAGACCATCTGTTTCCAACTGGAGATCCAGGTGAACTATCCAAGATCTGTTCGTGGCGCCATTGCAATCTGCGCTGGCGCGCTGTTTCTTGTTGCCGCGGCACTTCCTGCCCAGCAGTGGAAAGCACCCACAAGCATGAAGAAGCTGTCGAACGGGCTGACAGTTGTTGTGTCAGAAGACCACTCGGCTCCCACCTTCGGCGTTTGCGTGAGTTACGGCATCGGCTTCCGGCTCGAGCCCGAAGGACGCACCGGCTTCGCTCACCTTTTCGAACACCTCATGTTCGAAGGAACTCCGAATGCGCCCAAGGGAGTTCTGGACCGCGTTATCGAAGGCGGCGGCGGAGCTAACAATGGCGACACGCGCTATGACTACACGGAGTACATCGAGACGGCGCCGATTTCCGCGCTCGATCCTGTTCTCTGGATCGAAGCCGACCGGATGAAGACGCTCGACTTCTCGCCGAAGAATCTCGACAACCAGCGCAACGTAGTTGAAGAAGAGGTTCGCGTCAATGTGCTGAACCAGCCCTACGGGCTGTTCTTCGCCATCGATCTGCCGGGTAAGGCATTCGACACCTATCCCAACGCACACAACTTCTATGGCGACTTCAAGGATCTCGACGCCGCAAAGATCGAAGATGTGAAAGCGTTCTATGAGAAGTACTACACGCCAGGCAACGCAGTCATGGCGATTGTGGGCGATGTGAAACCTGAAGAGGTCTTCGCAAAGGTGGAGAAATATTTCGGCCAGATCCCCTCTCGCTCTACACCTCCTAAGCCCAAGGTCGACGAACCTCCGCAGAAGGCGGAGCGGCGGTCCTCAGAGACTGACAAACTCGCCAGGGTTCCGGGTCTTGCCATCGGATACCGCATGCCTCCTCACAAGTCTCCCGACGCACTTGCCGCGGCGGTCACCGGGGAATTGCTTCACAACGGACAGGCGTCTCGCCTCTATCAGGCCCTTGTGAAGGACAAGCAAGTGGCTCTCTCGGTGGATGGCGGTGTGAACTGGCCCCTGGGAACTCCGTTTGAATATGCGGGCCCGACCCTCATGGTCTCGTTCATCGTCTACCCGCCTAACGTGACGGAAGACCAGGTCCTTGCTGCCTACGACGGTGCTGTCAAGGATCTTGCTGAGAACGGGCCCACACAGCAAGACCTTGATCGAATAGTCGCAAAGATGCGCTCCGACATGTATGGCAATCTCGAGATTCCCATTAACCGCGCGTCGGCGCTCTCGCACGCGGTCCTCTTCGACGGTAACTTCGATTCGGTCTATCAGATCCCCGAAGAGCTTTCGAAAGTTACAGCGGCGCAGGTAAAAGCATTCGCCGCCAAGTATCTCGTCATTACCAATCGCACCATCATCAATCGCACACCAGCGGCAGCCCCTGCTGGTGGAAAAGAAAAGGGAGCGGGACAATGAAGATCCTCACGATTGCATGTGCCTTTCTTATCGTTGCCGCTCAGTCACACGCACAGAAGGAGACGGTGCTTCCCAAAGATCTGCCCGCCTACGGGCCAGAGCGGCCGCTCGCGGCTCCATCGGTCAAGATCGACAAACTCGACAACGGCCTGACGGTCTGGCTCGTATCGGAGCCCGGTTTCCCCAAGGTTGCTTTCAGCATCGCTTTGCATGGCGGGCTCGCTGCGGATCCTTCCGATCGCCCCGGGCTCTCACAGCTGCTGGGGAACACGATCGACCAGGGAACAAAAACACTCAATGCCAAGCAGATTGCGCAGCAGCTGCAGGCAGCCGGTGGAGATCTGGGCGTCGCCGCCGGTAAGGACTCGACCATTCTCTCCATCAATGTGCTCAGCTCGAAGCGGGATGATGCGCTGACCATCCTCTCCGACCTGGTTCGCAACGCCACGTTTCCCGATGAGGAAGTCGCTCTGGCGAAACGCAACGCGCTAAACGAACTCCGGCAGCAGGAATCGCAGCCTTCTTTCCTTGCAGGGCGAGCGATGGCCAAGGTCCTCTTTGGTGATCATCCGTATCATGTGACTTCTGCCACAGAGCAATCGATCAACGCATCGACGCCGGACGATCTGCGCAAGATCTACGCGGAGCGTTTTCGTCCCGATCAGGCCCTGCTGGTCGCAGTCGGAGACTTCGAGGCTGACGGCATGCTAAGCGCCGTAAAGAGCCGCTTCTCCGAATGGAAAGCTCCTTCCACTCCGGTTGTAAAAATACCGGCCGAGAACTCCACATCGCCGCAGCACTCCATCTACCTCGTTCCTCGACCAGGTTCGGTGCAGACAACTTTAGAACTCGGCAGTTTCGGTCCGCTACGCAGCGCGGGAGATTACGAGGCTGCGCGAGTCGCGAACGCAATATTCGGAGGCACCTTCGGCTCTCGTCTGACGCGGAATATTCGCGAAGACAAGGGATACACGTACTCCCCCTTTGCAACCTTGCAGACCTACCAGGTGGCGGGGCTGCAGATCACGCGTGCCGACGTCCGCAACGCTGTTACAGGGCCGAGCCTGAATGAAATGTTCTACGAACTCAATCGCATGGTCACGACATCGCCGACCGATGAGGAGTTGCGGACGGCGAAGCGCTTCCTCGTGGGCATCGAAGCCATTCAGTTGCAGTCCCGCGCCTCAGTTGCCGGCGAATTGGCCCGTCTTTGGGTGAACGGACTCACTCCGGATGCGATTGGCACCTACGGCAAGAAGGTTGCAGCCACCACTGCCGAAGATGTCGACGCAGCGGCGAAAAAATACTTTCCGGCCGCGAAGACCGCAGTTGTCGCCGTGGGAGAGGAGAAGGTCGTTCGCGAGGCGCTTGCTCCCTTTGGACTGCCTCTACAGGCTGTTCCATAGTGCGGTGCTGAAACCCTTCGAGTGCTCTCAAGCCCTCACAGGCCAATGTGTTTGTGAGGGCTTTCGATTTCGTGCCGGTCCCGAACTACTCGATCGATGATGTAACCTTGTGCCATCCAGAAATTCCATCTGGACCAGTCCAAGAGAGATTAATGAGAAAACATTCCTGCGTTCTTGCTGCCTTCGCCGCCCTGTTCAGCATTGCCGCTTCCGCCCAGCAGAAAAACCTCCCCAGTAACCAGCTCGATCCGGATTTCAAAGCTCCCGCTCAACAAACTGACTTCGAAAAGCGCGTCGTGATGATGCCCATGCGCGACGGC
>DATJEO010000244.1:0-5285 GCA_035496515.1 Occallatibacter sp. | reverse complement strand
GGGACTATCGCGCGGATGTTCCCACGCGAGAGTTCACCACCACCGCATTAGGATAATAATGCGCGAGAATCTCGCGAAAATTTGCGCCGCGTTCTGCCATTGCCTTTGCCCCCGCCTGACATAGGCCGATGCCGTGTCCTTGACCCACACCGTCCAGCACAACATCGCCATTTTCTTTTTTCATTGTGAAGTCGTTACTAGGAACGGTTTGCCAGCCCAGCTTTTTCCCCACTCTAAGACGGGAGGGTTCATTGAAAGGAATTAGGCCGGCTGCATCCTTCACCGAGATCCGGCTTTGCCACCGAGCAGCATGACGCTGACAGTAAGCGCAGTCCACCCAATAATACGGGTATGCACTCGCGGGAAGGCCCACTTCGACGGGGGTGTGCGTCCTTCCGCTGCAGCTCCGCGTGTACATGGCTGCGAAAACATGAGAGTCAAATTCGAGTAGGAGGCCACGAGTTGCTTCGGCGGCCTTGAACGCGAGACTGTCAACTGCTGGCGGAGACCGCAGAAACTGGCAATGGGTTGTGTCACAAAAGTCGAAGTTCTGGTGCCGGCCTCTTCCTGCGACGAAATACGAACGCGCGGCAACAGCTTGCGCCTTTAATGCTTCGACCGGCTCACCCGGCAGCATTTCCGCGGCAACCACCGAGGCGACGGCGGTTTCAAGATCCATGCTGACTACCGGCACCACTTCGCCGGACTTACAGGTAACCTCCAGACGGCCGCGATAACGCCTCGAGATCTTTCCTGAGATCGCCAGCACAAAGTCGGCGATACTGCCATTTCTGCTGGCGAAGAAAATTGTGTGCGCAGTTAAAGGTTGGGTTCCGTAAGTCAGGGCGAGTTCCTTTTGTCGTGCGTGGATCGTGACCTTGCTAATTGCCGATGTGGAGTCCAGCGGAAACTCTTTGCTGTCGATGTGGAGGATAACGACTGTTCCGGGGACGGCGCTGACCGTCAATTGCGAAGGATGAAACAGGCCGAAGGCGCCAATGCGCACGTCTTCGGCGTGGGCGGCGGCGGTTGTTACGAGCACCAGAAGCGCGGCGCAGAATGAGCTGCACGTCCTCACGGTTCAATCCTGTGGAGGAGTTCTCCGGCAACTTTCGCGGCGTGCGAACCGGGTGTCCCGTGAACGCGGACCATCAATAGAACTTCCGGGCGAGCAGCCGGCACCATTGTGATCACGAAACCGTCGCCTGGTGCGCGCTTGGCGTGGGTGCAGGGAGCAGTGCCGGTCTTCACCAGCGCTGTCGAGTGCAGAAGCTGCCGATCGACTTCCGCGCCAGTACCGCTTCGCGCGGACTGAGCCATACCCGCGAGAATTGCGCGCACTCCGGGCTGATCGAATCGGCGACTGAGTTCCACGTAGGCATGCGCCATCGTGACCGGCGAGATCAACCACTGGCCACCCAGGCCGGCGAGATCCGCGCCGCTACTCCCAGCATCAGGCGGTTGCAGCCCGAACGTGGATACGATCGGCTGAACATCCGCCGCAGTCATGTCGCGAGTGAGCATGCGGAAATAAGAGTTGCAGGAATTGGCGATGGCTGATTGCAGGCCGATGCGGCCGTGTCCTCGCGGCAGCCAGCAGCCGCTCGCAGTTCCACGGCAGAGATGCACGGGATATTTGAACTGGTGCTTCTCGCCGTATGCGAGTGCGGCAAAGGGTTTCACCAGGGAACCGAGCGGGATTGGGATGTTTGCATCCCGCCAATTGGACGCCAGAATCGAGCCGCTGTGCGCATCGAGCAAGAGATAAGAGAGGTTGTCCCGCTGGGAGCACAGTTCATCCATTCGCGATCCTCGCTGATCGCATTCTGCCAAGGCATGAGTGACGGCCTGCGCGGCTGACTGCGAGTAAAGGGATGAGGAAGGACTCTGCGGATCATCGGCCAGGAGATGAGAGATGGGGCTGAAAAAGAGAACCGCCACAATTGTTAAGGCCAGCCGAAGATTCCTCATTCCCTCCAATCATAAGTGACGGTTTGCAGAACCTTGTTGCCATCCTTCCGCTCCAGTATTTTCTCGCTCGATACGCGGTCAAACATATGACTCAGGCTGCTCATGTTTTCCGAGAAGAACTGCGGCTCACGCGTTGCATTTGGATATCCATCGCGCGGAGCATTGCGATCCACAATGCTTGAAAACTGTTTGAAATTGCCTGACTCGCGGGCGTGGTCAAAGCCGGCGATCAAGGCAGCGGGTTGCGCATTAGATTTGATGTCCATCCTGGAAAGCATCTTCTCCAGCAATGCAGGGTCGTCTGCTACGGCGAGATACTTGCCATGAATAGACAGGGACAGTGGCCACAATCCATCGAGTTGCTGGTAGCCGGATTTCTGCTGCCAGGAAATTCCTAATCTGCTGGCCGTAAAGCTGGGCGCGATGAAATCAGCGAGCGCGGAGTGTACGTCCGCATCACTCCAGTCAGTAGAGGCTGCGAGTAACACACCTGAGTGAATGCGCACAAAAACGTCTGCGGTATCGCGCTCCGTCGATTGCACTTGCAAGCACGCCAGCAGCGGAGTCTTCCGCAGCAGTTGCTGCAATGGCGACGCATTTTGCGCAGCCGCGCGTGTAACTGGGGCTTGATCGATGCGAGTCTCGAGGTCCGTGCTCTGGCCGGTTTCGCCAGAAGTCAACTGCACCTGCGGCGCGTATTGGGATGCCGGGGCGGGGCCGAGATGTGGCGCGAGAATTTTCGTTTCCAGCAACTGGAAGCTGGCATCCCCGCTCGGGGAAGCCTTGGCCTCATAAAATCCGGCACCCTCAGGGACAAACCGAGTGATATCGGCGACTGCAGTAAACGCCTCGTTGGAAGCGGCAGCGGGTTCCTTGGCCATCAATACCCGCTCTTCCCGATACTGTCTGGCAGCCCGGAAGAGGTCTGCGACCGCCGCGGAATACTGCTTCATATCGGTGATGTTCTGTTGCAACCAATAAGTGCGGAAGTAGGGGCTGGGCACGATCTTGTCGAGGTTCATCACCATGCGCAAGTCACCTGGTTCCTTGGCTGCCGACACGCTCTGCACAAACCACGGTTCGGTTTCAACAGTGCGGTCCTGGCTACCAGAGAGGAGCTGTAATGCACCCGCCAGCAGGTCAGCGCGAGTCGCGAGCAGGAGATAGTCTCCTGCCACCGCAAATGCCACTTCTTTGCCTGATTCCGAGTCGCGGCGAACATAAAAGCCGACGCCCCCAGCGGTGCGAGGCTCAAATTTCGCGCGCGTCTGCCAGAGCCGCGTCTGCATAGATTTCGCTGATGGCAGGTAGGTGATGTACAGGAATTGCAGATTTCCGATGTCATAAAGCGCTAGCGCGCTGTGCGTTCCCGCGATCTGCGAGGTAAAGTTCATGTCAGGCGGAAGGCCAGCAGCGGAGGCAAACTGGTCTCCCGCTCCTTTGAGCCGGAGGAATAAGCGCGAGCGCGAGAAGACTTCGTAGTTTGCGCTGTTCACCCACACTCGTTTTTCGGGCGAGGAGTTCCAATCCGAAAGCAACGAGGAGAAATCTTTGGTCTCTAGATAAAGCACGGGGCCCGCCGGAACATATTTCGACAAAGAGGCATCTTGTGTGGCGCCGGCGTGGCGCGCAAGAATTGCTGCGCCGATGACCCCAGTAAGAATCAAGCAAGCTACGGTTGAGCGTTTCATTGCTTTACGGCTCCTTTGGGGGACGGCTGCGCGGTTGGAGCAACACGGGCAATAAGTCGCGGCCGAACAATACGGTCCTGGTCGAGCGCCGGATGCAGGATCGGCTGGCGCGCCGCGTTCTGCTGCTGAATGCGGATCAGCGATTTGAGTTCGGCAATCTGTTTGTCGAGCACTCTGCGGTTCAGCGGAGCAGTTTCCAAGCGCCGCGCGGTTTGGAAGTATGGCAGAGCCTCGGTTGGACGCTTCAGACGCAACATGATTTCTGCCAACGTCTGAGCGACCTGGATTTGCTGCGAACGGGTCAGCTTCGCAGACGAAAGCATGGTCGGTTGGTTGTCGTCTGCATCTTCAGAGTCATTCTCGTCGAGTCCTACGATCTGTTCTTCTGCACTCGGAGTTGTGTAAGCCTGAGTGTATTGATGAAAAACAGGCTGGATCACCGCCAGTGCCAACTCATCGTGATGAGCGCTGACCGCGGTCTGGAACAGCGGCAGACGCGCCTCGTCGCGGCGAGGAAAATCAACAATACAGTGGCTCAGCAGCTGCAGCTTGAGCTGCGGGTCGGAGACCGTTTGTGCGGCATGAATTCGAGCTTCATAGAAGTAGAACTTGTCGGCGCCGGCAGGGGGTCCTGCGACATCTCCGGCGAGAAGGTTCAGTTCACCGCTACCCAGATCGGAGTGCGCCTTGCCCGCCAGGGAGAGTGCGGCCTGCGATCGTAAACTGTAGGCATTGTCTGAACCTGATGAAATCGCGGTGAGCGCGGCTTCAGCAGCGGCGGGTTCCTGGCCCGCGGCGGCATTCGCTCTTGCCAGGCGAAGCTGGTAGGACGCGTCCCAAGGGGCCGACTTCACCAGTTGATTGAGGAACTCGATCGCTTCAGCATTGTGGCCAGTTTTTTCCAGCAGCGCCGCCGCGGGATCGAGGTTCTCGAAGGGTTTGCCAACTACGGACACCAGCCGACGTAGCAAGTCAAGCCCTCCCGGCATATCCCCGGAAGCAATCCGGATTTCGGCGAGGCCGAGGAAGTTTGGGGCAACCAGCTGGTGCTCATCGATCTCGCGTGCGAAGACGAACTCGAGAATCTTGCGCGCAGATTGTTTGTCACCCGCGTCGAAAATCTGTTTCGCCGAAGCACGCAGCAGGCCTGATGGAGGGACATCCTCCGGGACAGCGCGATATTGCGCGATCCTCGCATCCAAAGTCCCAAGCTGCGCAGCAATCCGAAGATCGAGCGGAACCAGTGTTGCGCTCTGCGCCGCGCGAGTTTCGGTCGGGAGTGCAGCAAGGGCGTCCGCCGCCTGCGAGTACTGCTTCGTCTTAACGAGATAAGCGATCCACCGAACCTGCCAGTTTTCGAGTTCCTGTTGCGCGGCATCGCGCTGTGCCCCTGCGAGTCCGGCGGTGGCAGCGGTTTTGAGATCCAGAACCCGTTGATAGATTGGCGCACGCTGCGCGAGCGGTATCCAGTTCGCATCCGCGACGTCGGAGAGAACCTGCGCGGGATTGGTTGCAGATGACGACAGGCTAATCAGCCATTGCGTCGCCGCTGCGGGATCGCCGACCGCAAGATAAGCGGGCTGCAGAACCGCGTTGGAGCGCCAGCTTCCATTGTGGCGAAGA
>DATJEO010000243.1:0-12478 GCA_035496515.1 Occallatibacter sp. | reverse complement strand
CGGCCCGCGGCCAAGGCCGGACGCGGCGCCACGTTGGGCCCCGAGCCCTGCCGAAACGTATCAGCTGATCGCATCACCAGGTAAGCCAAACAAGATCTAGATTTTGCAAAAAACACCGGGGATCTGCGGCAGCCCTCTCTCAGGGTGAGATTTCTAAGCGTCCGGGATGGGATCAAGAGGGGGATTACCAGCTAAGTTAAACAAAATCTAGATTATGCAAAAAGTAGGGGATGAAGCGCTTGCTTGGCAGCTCGCTGCTGATAGCATGCACCTGATCACCCAATAACTTCAACACACTCTAGATTTCGTAAAAAGCCAAGTATGTTGAAGTTCGGCAACCGTTCTCGCTCCGAAACGATCGAACCTCGTCCCCTGCTTCCTACTCTGTCCGTAACGCCTCAACCGGGTTGACCGAAGCTGCGCGACGGGCCGGCAGGAAGCTTGCTGCGAGAGATGCCGCGGCAAGCACTACGGCTACGATCGCCAGCGTCGATATATCCCAGGCCGCCACTCCGAAAAGTAGTTTCCTGCCGAGCATGGCCGCGCCGACCGCGCATCCTACGCCGATACCCACGCCCGCAGCCGTCAACCATCCCGCCTGCCGCATCACCATGCTGTAAACCGCGCTCCGCTGGGCTCCAAGAGCCATACGAACACCGATCTCGCGTGTGCGCTGCCCAACGGAGTAGGCCACCACACCGTACAACCCAATCACAGCAAGAACCAGAGCGATGACCGCAAACCCATCCACCAGCCACATCGCCGTGCGATGAATCAGCGCTGACTGCGTGGTGTTCACCTGGTCTTCCATCGTGATCTCGCCGTAGGTGCCCAGGTTGGGGTCGACTTCGTGAATCGCTTTTACCAGCGAGGGCAGAAGTGCCTTCTCATCTCCTTGAGTTCGAACTGCAACGGCTACGAAATTTGCCGGACTCTGATAGAGCGCCTCATATTCGGTCGGCCACAGTTCATCGTCGAGCCCTCCCTCGCGTACGTTGCTGACCACCCCGATGATCTCCCTCATCGACTTCGGATCAAGACTGCCGTTCGCAATCTTCTTCCCGATTGGATCTTCCCCCGGGAAGTATTTCTCGGCGAGCTTCTCGTTGATGATGATCTTGTTGCCTTTCGAAGCATCGTCATCTTCCGTAAAGAATCGTCCTCGGATCAGCTTCGCCTTCAAAGTAGGTAGATAACTCGGGCTGACATCACGCTCGTTGACCTCGTTGTGCTCGCCATGAAACGGCTTGCCAACGATTCGAATCCAGTCTGTATTGCAATTGCACTGGATCGGCAGATCTGTCGTGATTCCGACAGATTCCACACCAGGAAGAGCGGAAAGCCGCCGGCTCACTTCGCGAAACAGTGTTACCTGCTGCTCCGGCTTCGCGTAGCCGGCTGGAGGCGCGACCATCTGAACAGTGGCGAGATGCGCGCTGTCAAACCCAACATCAACATGCAACAGACGATAAAGGCTCTTGCTCAGCAATCCCGCGCCTACCAGGAGAATCACCGCGATACAAAGCTCCACCACGACGAGATTGGCTCCCATACGACGCCAGAACCGCCCCGCAACCGAGCGATTGCCGTCGCTCAGAGCATCCCGAACGTCGAGGAAGGAAAGGCGCAGGATAGGAGTGGCCGCCAGCAACCCACTTGCAAGCAATGCAATGCAGAGACTGAACATGCCCTCGTGCCAATGGATACCAACTCGCGACAGAAACGGAAGGTATCCTGCCATCGTCTTGGGGATGAGACTCATCAGACCAGTGATCGTTCCATTCGCCACGAGGATTCCAGCGATACACCCAAATACACCGAGTAAGAGAGCTTCCGTGATGAATTGTCTGGAGATGCGTGCTGGAGTCGCGCCGAGGGCACCACGCACAGCAATCTCGCGTCTGCGCGATTCCGAGCGAACAAGCAGCAGGCTTGCCACATTGACGGACGCGATGAGCAGCAGCAGGCCCGATGCTGCCAGCAGCGTGAACATGATGGGCTTCATCGGTCCCGTGATGATTTCCGAAAGCGGTTGGACGACTGCGCCCTGTCCCTTGTTCGAGCCGGGATACTGAATCTCCAGTTGCGCTGCAATCGCTTTCATCTCATCGAGCGCGGCTTTGGAGGTGACCCCATCGCGAAGGCGGCCGACGCCAAAGAGGTTATGACAGCTCCGTCTTTGCTCGCACTGGTTCTTGTCGAGCAGGGGAACGAAGAACTCTGCGTTGGCTCGAGGTGCGAATTCGAACTCCCGCGGCAAGACGCCGACGACCGTATAGGCAGTGGCGTCCAGAGTGATGGCCTGTCCAACCATGTCGGTTCGCGAGCCGAATCGTTTCACCCACATTCCGTATGTGAGCATGACCAGCTTCGCACCGCCGGGACGATCTTCGCCGGGAAGAAAGTCACGACCGAGCATCGGCTTCACTCCCAGGGTACGGAAGAAGCCGTCACTGACCCGGGCAGCCGGGACCGGCTCGGATCCTGATGGAATACGCAGCAGGTATCCCGATCCGCCGTACACATCAAGAGAGCTGAACGAGTGATTCAGGCGTTTCCAGTCTTCGTAGTCTTCCCGGGACAGATTCGAACGCTGGAGCATTGCTCCATTTTCTGCCACGTCCATCAAACGGTTGGGCGCAAAGTAGGGCAAAGGCTGAATGACTGCGGCATCAGCAAACGCAAAAATTGCAACGCTGACGCCCATACCGACGGCGAGGATGAAAATCGCTGTTAAAGCGAAGCCCGGATTCTGCCGGAACTGGCGGAACGCGAACCGAAGATCCTGGCCGACCGTTTCCCACTGGAACGCAACAACGCGCTGGCTCTCATCGCGAAGGTGGGTTGGGTTGCCGAACTGACGTGCCGCAGCGGTGCGGGCGGACGCGGGCACCATGCCGTCGGCAATCAACTCTTTCTCTACCTGCTCGCGATGGAACGCCATTTCCTCATCGAGATCAGAGCGAAACCGATCGCGGCTGAAGAGCAGGCCGGTTTTTCTGGCGATATATGCGAGCGGGTTCATTTGCCCTCCACGGTTTTCGCGTCGACTCTATTTCTGCGACAAAGCACCTATGCTTCGCTCAGAACGCGTCCAATCGCCGTAATTATCTGCTCGAATTGGGTGACCTCGAGACCCAACTGTTTGCGTCCCGCAGCAGTCAGCGTGTAAAAACGGGCACGCCGATTTGTCTCGGTGATCTTCCACTCGGCTTTCACCCATCCCTGCAGCAGAAGCCGTTGGAGCGCCGGATAAAGCGAACCTTCTTCAACCGTGAGCACGTCGTCTGACAATCGCTTGATGGATTGCGCAATTCCGTAGCCATGCAGTGGCGAACGTGTGAGCGTCTTGAGAATGAGCATGTCGAGCGTGCCGGGTAGCAGTTCCGGTCGTTTCATTCACCTATGTATAGGCTATCTAGGTATAGAGAGTCAAAGGAAGTGTGACGAACCGGAGGATTCGTGTGTAGACGAAGGAATTGAGAAGTAACAAGCGGGAGATCCGGATCGCTGGCGATATCTGTTACTTCTCACTGATTCTCAGTGCTTAGCGAACATCTCCATCACGTCCTTACGCAACGCCAAACGGCTCTCATTGCGTGTGTAGAACATATGGCCCCCCGGAAACTCATGCACTGAGACACGCGTGGCGTCGCCCATCACCGGCATCTGATTCACGGTAACCACCGACCCCATAAACGGGCAGGAAAGATCGTTCCAGCCGTGCACGATCATGACCCGCAGCTTCGGATCCGCGGCGACGGCCTCGCGCAGATCCGGAACGGACCCACGCCGCAGCTCGGCATCGCGATCCCACTGGCGGTTCACCTCGTACGAAAGAGCGTTGTAGCGCGCATCAACCTTCCACCCCACAGTACGGGTCACGAAGTCGACCATAGCCGTTGTGAGCGGCGCAACGATGCTGGCGAGAATCGGATCCGGCGCGCGCTGCTCCGGCGCAAACGGAAACGGATCGAAGGATGTTACGTTGGAATCGTAGACTGAACCGAGCTTGCCCTCTTCGCGATGAACTTCGCGCAGGTATGCACCCGTCTCGATGCGGCCGCCTGAGAACTTCACAAATGCCGGATCAAGGCCCGTCATCTCTGTGACCTTCGCAATCATCTTCTGCATGGCCGCTTCATCTGAACGTCCCTTCAGCAACGTTGTTGCGTACTCGCCCTGGGTGTAGGCGATGACCTCAGCCATCGTTTCAGCTGTCAGCTTCTTCTGGCGTTCCAGGTGTGCAGCCGTGATCGAAGGCAGTGTCATCATCCACGGCAGAGGGGATAGGTCGCCATCGTTTTCAATCGTCGGGTTGAGATAAGGCGATACAAGAACGATGCCGTTCAGCGCCACGCCGAGTTGTGATTGTAGATAATGCGTGATGCGCGGCCCGCGAAAGCCGCCGTAGCTCTCGCCCACAAGGTACTTGCGTGAACTGAGTCGATCGTTCTTGACGAGCCAGTCGTAGAGAATCCGAGAAAGGTATTCGATGTCGGGCTGAGTACTGTAAAACAGCTTCTTGGTCTCTGCCTCAGGCACCAGCGAACGGCTGAATCCCGTACCGACGGGATCGATGAAAACGAGGTCGGTGAAGTCGAGCCACGTGCCCGGATTGTCCACAAGATTTGTAGGGTCAGAAGGACTGTCACCTTCGTTGCCGGCATCGAGATGCTTAGGACCAATTGCGCCAAGGTTGAGGTAGACAGACGACGCTCCGGGACCACCGTTGAATGCGAAGGTCACTGGGCGATTAGGGCCTTCCACCGTGTACGCGGTCACCACGACTTCTCCAGCAATCTTGCCCTCGCCATCGCGCACCGGGAGCGCCCCAACGGTTACGGTATACTTCAGCGCTCTGCCATCAAGCTGGATCGTCTGCTGCACGTGGGCTTCTGCTGGAAGCGGCGGCAGTGCGGACTTGTCAGATGTGCCTTTATCGGCAGGCTTGCTCTTGTCAGTGCCAGCCTGAGCTTTGTCGTTTTGTGCCAACCCGCTCACGGGAACGGAGGCAATGCAGCAAAGAACGCATGCCATCGCGGCCTGGCGTAAAGGGAAGATCTTCGTAGAAGTCATGCGTTTAACATACATGCCCAATTGCAGCCGCTGGCAAGGGGTATGCGGCATGGTTTAACCTCGAATTTGGTATGAGAATCAAGGTCTTCTTGATAGCACCTCTCGCGATTACAGCGCTTGCCGCAGGCGCGATTGCACAGGAGAGCACGAAACCTGCTGAACCGCCCCTGCCCGATGCTCCGCAGGCAACGGCTGCTGCGCAGATTCATCCCAACGGGCCGACAGTCGTGATGGACACTTCGATGGGGCGCATCACCTGTCAGTTCTTCCAGAAGGAGGCGCCGAAAACAGTTGCCAACTTCATCGAGCTCGCTCAAGGCACAAAGGACTGGACCGATCCGCAGAGCCAGAAGAAGATGCACAACAAGCCGCTCTACGATGGCACTATCTTTCATCGCGTCATCCCTGAGTTCATGATTCAGGGCGGCGATCCTACAGGCACAGGAATGGGCGACCCCGGCTATACCTTCGAGGATGAGTTCAATCCAGATCTGAACTTCGACGTTCCCGGGCGGCTGGCGATGGCAAACTCAGGTCCCAACACTAACGGAAGCCAGTTCTTCATAACGGAAGCTCCCACCGAACATCTGAATCAGCATCACACCATATTCGGCCAGTGCGATGAGCCGAGCCTCAATCTTGTAAAGGCGATCGCCCGCGTGGAGCGCGATCCGAACGATAAGCCGGTCACGCCGGTGGTGCTGCAAAAGGTGACGATCGTCCCCGAGGGCCAAGCGCCACCCGCCGCTCCTGCTGCTCCAGCACAGCCACCTTCCACGCCACAGCAATGATCGAACTTGCCTCGAGTTGTGAGGCTGACTCATTTCAGGATTCCCATCAACAGACAGGAGTATCTATGGCACTCGCACCGGGCACCTACGCAACCTTCAATACAAGCGAAGGCAAGATTGTTACCCGCCTCTTTGAGGCCGACGCACCGATCACGACAAAGAACTTTATCGAACTAGCTGAAGGCTCGAAGGAGTGGACTCACCCAGGCACGCGCCAGAAATCATCCAACAAGCTCTTCGACGGTACGATCTTTCACCGCGTAATTCCCGACTTCATGATCCAGGGCGGCGATCCCACAGGCACAGGTATGGGTGGCCCCGGCTATCGCTTCCAAGACGAGACCAAGGGCTCGCCGCATCGCTTCGATAAGCCAGGCAAACTCGCGATGGCCAACTCCGGTCCGAACACAAACGGATGCCAGTTCTTCATCACGGTCGCAGCTACACCCTGGCTCACCGGGAATCACACCATCTTTGGCGAGGTCGTTGAGGGCCAGGATATTGCGGACAAGATCTCCAAGCTTCCGCGCGGCGCACAGGACAAGCCGAACAAGCCCGTCGTGCTCGAGTCAGTGACAATAGAGCGCGTCGCCTGATTTCGACTAATCCGTTACACCGACTACTTGGCTCCGCAGATCTTCAGGATTGCGGGGCCAAACTTTTCGACCTTGCGGGGACCGATTCCGTCGATGGCAAGTAGTTCGCGGAGATTTGTCGGACAGCTAATTGCAAGAGAGATCAGAGTGCGATCGTGAAGTACGCAGTAGGACGGCACGCGCAAGCGCTTCGCCTCGCTCATTCGCCACTCTCTTAGCCGAGTTGCGAGGGCCTCTCCGTCAGAAGACAAGCTGGCCGGAGCAGCGTTGGGTGAGTCTTTCGGAACCTTCGGAAGTTTTCGGGAACCCTTTGGCAAGGTTAGTGTCGCGAATTCCTCCGCAATGCCATCGCTGATCAGCAGATCCACGTGCGACGCCGAGCGCGAAGCCTTCAGGTTCTCGCTGAGGCTCACCTTCTTGTAGCGCCGTACCTCCCCGTCCTTCTCGTACACAGCGTCTTCGACGGTGATCAGACGAGCACGCGCCAACGCGTCTAGTACAGCATCAAAATGATCTCGCCTGATTCGGCCAGAGGGATCAATCGTTTTCTGCAGAGCGCCCGCGCCTTTGTGATCGACGGATCGCAGTTCGTCGATGATCAGTTCGGCGGTTGCGCGTTCAGCGTTGGTGGCACGGCGGAACATCCGAAGCACCGCCCCCGCAGGATCACACACATCGCACTGGCCACACGGCTGCGCCGAATCGTCCTCATCACCGAAATGACGCACGAGTGCGCACATCCGACAATCGCTAGATTCAGTGAAGCGCAAAACCTTGTCGATCTGCTCGGCTCTGTATTGCGCTTGAATTGAATAGGTCTTCTTCCACCCCGGCGTCCCGACCGTGACGTTTCCGGCATAGTCGACCCGCGCGCCGCCATGAATTTCCAGCTTCTCCAGCGCTTTGTCGAACTCTTCTTCTCCAAGCTTCGATGCAGTACGCAGATCATCGATCGGCCGCGGTTGTTCGTTCAGCATCCGGAAGACTTCGTGCAAATTCTCCGTCGGCGGGTAGTCGCGGTTCAGAAAAAAGTCATGCGTGCGCTGGTCAGCATAGGAGTGCATGAGAAATGTCCTGCTCGGCACACCGTCGCGTCCCGCGCGACCAATCTCCTGGTAGTAGCCCTCTACTGTCCCAGGCAAACCCGCATGGATGATGGTGCGAATGTCGGGCTTGTCGATTCCCATTCCGAAAGCAATGGTGGCAACGACCACTTCGAGTTGCCCGGACAGAAAGGCCCTCTGTACGCGCTCCCGAGTCTCGCCATCCAGTCCTGCGTGGTATGCGGCGGCCGGCATCATTTGCGATAGCTGCCCGGCGAGGGCTTCAGACTGCTTGCGCGACGTTGCGTACACGATCGCCGGACGATGCGCGCGCTTTGCAAGCAGTTTGCAGATTGCGAAAGGGCGCTCCGGTGTAGGAACTTCCACGACTTCAATCGCAAGGTTATCGCGACGGAAGCCGTGAATGAAGCGGGCTGGATTCGTCATCCCGAGTTGCGCGACGATATCCGCCTGCACCGCTGGGGTTGCCGTAGCAGTAAGCGCGAGCACGGGAACAGACGAACCGTTACGGAGGGCTGGCAGGTGTTGCCCGATCATCCGGTAATCTGGACGGAAGTCGTGACCCCATTGCGAGATGCAGTGCGCCTCATCGATCGCAATGAGGGCAGGCGGGCGCTTGGCAAGCATCTCCGGAAATCCAGGCACGCGAAGCCGCTCAGGCGCGACGAACAGGAAATCGAGCTCGCCGCGAAGGTACTCGACGCACGCTTGTCGCGAAACCGCGCGATCAAGACCCGAGTGGATGCGCGCTGCGCGAAGGTTCAGAGCAGCGAGCTTTGCGTATTGATCCTCCATGAGAGCGATCAGTGGAGAGATCACCAGAGCTGTTCCGCCAAGTGCGATGGCCGGAAGTTGATAGCAAAGGGACTTCCCTGCTCCGGTGGGCATCACCAGCAACAGATCCCGTCCATCGATCGCGGCTCGGCAGACAGCCTCCTGATTGGTTCGAAATCGATTGAATCCGAACACCGAATGGAGAAGCTGGGCAAGGTTGTCGAGTTTGGAATGAGTAGCCAACTGTGGATACGATCTCTCTTCAACTTTACTCAAGCAACTGCAACGGCGTCTCAAGAAGGCTCAAGGCTTCGTAATAGGTCTGGTACTACAGAGGCGAAGACAGCAACGTTGGAGATCACATTGCGCGGGCAGACAAACGGTCATGGAGCCGGGGTAGCCAAAGCGGCATCGGACCAACTTGCAGGTAAGCGCATCCAAAGGCGCATGGCTGCGCCGATCTTTTCCCTTGCGGGCAACGAACATACTTTACAGATTGCCGGGGTGCGCCTGCTGGGCGTGAATGCGGAGAACGGCCGCAAATTACTCTTCACCATCGTTTTCCTTATCATTCTGTACCTCCTGCACAGAATGCTCTGCATGATCTCCAGCAAATTGGGTGGCGATCGAAAGCGTATTGCTTTCTGGACTCGGCAGGGCGTCAGCCTTATCGTGTTCGGCATCGCGGTCCTGGGTCTGGTCTCAATCTGGTTCGATAATCCTTCACGCCTGGCAACTGGCGCAGGGCTGGTGGGTGCAGGGCTGGCGTTCGCCATGCAAAAGGTGGTCACGAGTTTTGCCGGGTACTTCGTCATCTTGCGCGGAAAGACCTTTAACATTGGCGACCGGATCAAAATGGGCGGCGTGCGTGGCGACGTGATATCGCTCAACTTCATCCAGACCGTCATCATGGAGATGGGCGAGCCGCCTGCGGTACAGGAAGAAGATCCGGGAATGTGGGTGCATAGTCGCCAGTACTCCGGCCGTATCGTCACCATTTCAAATGCTGAGATCTTCGAGCAGCCGGTCTTCAACTACTCGCGCGACTTCCCATACATCTGGGAAGAGATGCATTTTCCGATCTCTTTCAAGGACGACCGCCGGCGGGCAGAGGAAATCATCGTGAAGGCGGTACGCGATCACACACAGGATATTGCTAATCTGGCGCAGCCCGAACTAGATCGGCTCAAAGAGCGGTTCTTCGTTGAGCAGGCCGACATCGAACCCAAGGTCTACCTGCGGATCACTGATAACTGGATCGAGCTTGCGGTGCGCTTTCTTTGCGGGACACACCAGGTCCGCGGATTGAAGGATCAGATCAGCCGACAGATCATGGACGAGCTTGATGTGGCAAAGATTGGTATCGCGTCCAGCACCTACGACGTGGTCGGATTTCCGCCAATTCGCGTCGAGGGTCCGCTTCGGATCGAAAGCGGGAACTTCGATTCAGCAGAGCGCCGGAGTGCATAGGGGGTTACGACCGTGTGACGTAGATCACATGCACTGGCTCCGCTGGATGGGAACATCAGCTATATTTCAGATAAATCGGAGTAGGCTGCAAGCGAATCCCTGACTCCCCAAGGACGGCTTGCATTGAATCAACCCCTTTCTGAATGTGTGGCCGACTGCGAACTCGCAGCCGCTATCGAAGCTCGCTCCCAGCTTCATTGCATCTCCAACAAGCGCCATCTCTTCCGGCAGGGGCAATCCCCGGACAAGTTGTTCCTTCTGCATGCCGGCGAAGTCGTGCTGACATCACGGCAGGCTGACGGTTCGGTCCTCGGTTTCAGGGCACTTGCCGGCTCTCTCATCGGCCTGCCCGCGATCGCGGGTAACCAGCCCTACGCGATGACTGCCACCGTCAGAAGGTATTCAGAGTTGTACTCAATCCCGGTTTGGACATTCCGAGAAATTGTCGGAAAGAATCCGCGGCTGTCATTCAGAGTGCTGGAGATCCTCGCCGCTGAGGTCAGATCTGCCCGCCTGCAAGTCTCGCACGCGCTGTCCACCGTCCGAAGCCGCGCGGTAGCAGCCCAGGCAACCGCTGCCCCGCAACTTGAGGATGCAATTGGCCAATAGTTCAGCTCGAACTTGCTGAGGTGTTTGTACCTCGATCAAGGTATCCCATTCAGATGATTTTCTGCAGCATGGACTGCAGGACGCTCGTCGGCTCGGGTTGATTGCCGGTCGGGACGCCCGAGGGCGTGACGTGGTTGTTCGAAATCATATGGTGGATAAGAAGCGGCAATACGATCGCAAGTCCGCCCCGAACCACGCCCGGAGCAAGCCCTGTGCGCTGCGCAATGCCGTCGATCAGACCCGTCCCGTGAATCCCGTTCTCTATCGCGGTGGGATTCGGTTGAGTATTGCCCTGCGACCACTGCTCAACGGCGCTGCCCATGCCATTACGCTGAAACGCCTGAATAAGAGAGCCAACTCCGCCCCGCGCTGCAAGCTCGTCCATTAGGCCTCCCGCTACCTGTGCGTGTTCAGGAGCTGCCGGTCCCTTTGCCATAAATGCAACGGTGTTGAGAATGCTCATCGGTTCACCTCGGGTAATGGTGGGATGCGCTGTCGCCGCAGAGGGGTGGTCCGGCATGACCCGAGCAGGCGAATCAGACATTTTGGGTGATTATCCGAACTTTCGGATTGAAAGATTCAACGACTGCAAGGAAACGGGCTGGAACGGTAAGCGCTCCAGCCCGAACTTGACAGCGGATTTATTGGTGGCTAATTTCCGGCAACAGGTTCAGCGATAGTATGTGTCTCAGCGGCCGGTGGTTTTACGCCTTCCTGGATGAGGTCATAGCGGTCGAGATTCATCACCTTCGTCCATGACTTCACGAAGTCCTTTACGAAGTCCGCTTCCGAGTCTCTGCTTGCGTACACCTCGGAGATGCCGCGAAGCTGAGCATTCGAGCCGAAGATCAGATCGATCACCGTGCCGGTCCATTTCGGCTCACCCGTCTTCCGGTCGTGTCCTTCCAGCACATGCTCCGAGCCTTTGGTCCTTTGCCATTTCGTGCCCATGTCGAGCAGGTTGATACAAAAATCGTTGGTCAGAGTTCCGGGCCGCTTCGTGAATACTCCATGCTTCGAGGCTCCGTAGTTCGCACCCAGAACCCGCAGACCGCCGACCAGCACCGTCATTTGCGGAGCCGTGAGCGTCAGTAACTGCGCTTTATCCAGGAACAGATTCGCTGCGTACTTCTCCAGCCCTTTAGCGACATAGTTGCGGAACCCGTCGGCCTTCGGCTCAAGCACCGCGAACGACTCAACGTCGGTCTGCTCCTGCGTGGCATCCGTGCGGCCCGGCGAAAAAGGAACCTTCACGTCATGTCCAGCCTTCTTGGCGGCCGCCTCTACTGCCGCATTGCCTGCGAGCACGATCAGATCGGCGAGCGAAATCTTCTTTCCACCCGACTTCCCGTTCCCGCCGGCCTGAGCCGAGTTGAACTCCTTCTGGATGCTCTCCAGCTTCGAGAGCACCTTGGCGAGTTCGGCAGGTTGGTTCACTTCCCAGTTCTTTTGCGGCTCCAGGCGTATACGTGCACCGTTCGCACCTCCGCGCTTATCGCTACCACGGAAAGTTACCGCGGATGCCCACGCTGTCGAAACAAGCTGTGCGACAGAAAGTCCAGAAGCCAGCACCTTGGCCTTCAGCGTCGCGACATCCTTGTCGCTGACCAGCTCATAATCAGCAGCCGGCACAGGATCCTGCCACATTAACTGCTCCTTCGGAACCAGTGGGCCGAGGTAGCGAGTGATTGGGCCCATGTCGCGGTGCGTAAGCTTGAACCACGCACGCGCAAAGGCATCGGCCAACTCGTCAGGGTTTTCGAGGAAGTGCCGCGAAATCTTCTCGTATGCCGGATCGACGCGAAGTGCAAGGTCCGAAGTCAGCATCGTCGGGTGATGCCTCTTCTTCGGATCGTGCGCGTCAGGTACGGTGTCTTTGCCAGCGTCGCCCTTCGGCTTCCATTGATTTGCGCCGGCAGGGCTCTTGTAGAGCTCCCACTCATACTTGAACAGTGTTTCAAAGAAGCTGTTGTCCCACTTCGTTGGAGTCGGCGTCCAGATGCCTTCCAGTCCGCTCGTGATCGCGTGCGCGCCCACGCCGGTCTCGAACGTGTTCTTCCATCCCAGCCCCATGTCCTCTAGCAACGCACCCTCG
>DATJEO010000242.1:0-2942 GCA_035496515.1 Occallatibacter sp. | reverse complement strand
TCGGTTGCACAAACTCCTGGAGAAACCCCTCTATTCCTCGCTATTCGGAAGGCAGATACCGCTGCGGCGAAACGTCTCTTGGATCAGGGACTGCAGGTAGACTCGAAGGACAGCGAAGGCACTCCTGCCTTGATGGCTGCGACTCTTTATTCGAGTGCCGACCTTGTCAAGCTGCTCCTCGACCGTGGGGCGAGTCCGAACGTCACCAACGCCGCGGGTGCGACGCCCTTGATGTGGGCGATCCCCGACCTCGCTAAAGTGAAAACGCTGCTGGAACACGGCGCCGACGTTAACGCGAGATCGAAAAACTTGCAACGGACGCCGCTATTGGTGGCCGCCAGCTATCCGGGTTCAGTCGAAGTGCTGAAGCTGCTGCTTGGTAAAGGAGCGGACCTCCACGCGAAAGACGCCGGCGGCATGCACGCTTTGGGAAGGGCGGTAGTTTCTTCTGACATTAGTGTGGTGAGATTCCTGGTCGAGAGCGGAAGCGACCCCAACGAAGAGGGCTATGGAAACAACCTGTCGCGGCTTTATGCGCGGCATTACCTGCCGTCCATCGAGTACCTGCAATCCAAAGGGTTGAAGATGAATCCCGGCGTCCTGCCTGCCGCAGTCCACTGGCATCCGCCGCAGTTGCTGGAAAAGTGGATTGCTATGGGCGCGAACGTCAACGCGCGGTCAGCGCGTTACCAGGGTTCCGCGTTGATGACGGCGGCTGCTTCGGAGCAGGCGACGCCGGCCACTCTCAGACTGCTGCTCGAAAAGAGAGCCGATCCGAATGCCGAAGACACGGAAGGCGAGCGGCCACTGGATTGGGCCATCTACCGTGCCGACCAGGGCAAGATCGACGTGCTTCGAGAATTTGGCGCCATGCGAGGTAAAGGTCCGCGGCAGGAAACATATCCAGGGCCGGAGCCGGGAGGTATTGCAGACGCTCGGACTTCCTTGAGCCGCGCCGTCGGCTTGCTGCTGCCTACTGCTCCGCTGGTCTACAAGCAGGGTGGATGCGCGACTTGTCATAGCCAATCCCTGGTGGAACAGGCCGCTGCCGTCGCGCGAGCGAAGGGTGTTGCGGTGAACGAGGAACTCGCGGCCCAAAATCTCACCGAAATACTCTCCTTCATGAAGACTGCCTCCGAAAGAGCAATGCAAGGCGACCAGCCTGCGGGGAACTTCATTGCAGTGGGCTATGCCGTGTCTGGTTTGGCCGCGGAACCGTATCCGCTCGACAACATCACGGCCGCGTTCACCCATTTGGTGGCCGGCCTGCAGATGCCCGATGGATCCTGGCTGGGAAACGGTGTCTCGCGACCGCCGTTGGAGGACAGTATCGTGAGTCAGACAGCTTTGGCGGTGCGCGCCCTGACTCTCTATCCTATTGCGGGGCAGAGCAGGGAACTGGAGGAGAAGCTTCGTCGAGCACAACGCTGGCTGCTCACAGCGCCCGCGACTACGGCTGAGGAACGCAACATGCGTTTGATGGGTTTGGTTTGGTCCAAAGCGTCCCAGGAGAACATCAATGCAGCGATGCGCCAGGTGTTGTCCCGGCAAGCGCCTGATGGCGGATGGCCGCAGCGCGATCAGGACTCCCCGGATGCCTACGCAACCGGCATGTCTCTATTTGCTTTGCATGAGGCCGGCACTTCTGTAACCGGCGATGTCTATCGCAAGGGCGTCGCGTTCCTCTTGAGAAACCAATATCAGAATGGTGCATGGTTCGTGAAGACGCGTGCGTATCCGGTACAGCTCTATTTCGAGAGCGGCTATCCTTTCGGACGCAATCAATGGATTTCGGCGGCCGGTGCAGGTTGGGCGTCATTGGCAATCGCGAACACATTGCCGAATGCCGTGCCAGGTCGATTGCCCGGCCGGTAGACGCAAGCTCGTATAAGCCTTCGAATCCCTCCCTCTCCCATCGACGTCTCAACCGCCGAATCGTGCGCGTGGTCACTCTTAGAATCTCGTCGGCCTGCCACCACGTCATCTGCTTCGCCATCGCCCTCATCATCACTTCCTGTACTTTCATTGCCCGCTGCACTGCGGCTGCCCGATATAGCTTTCCACCACCACCTCCGGTGGCTTCAGAAGCCTTCAGTAGCTGCGGTCAAAAGCGGACAATTGATGTGCTAATTCATGCGGACAATTGATGTGATAACGACAGTCCGCCGTCGTCGTCCTTGTGACGCACTGCGGGTTTCGACTATCCTCTTTGAAAAGGAGCAGGGTTTTCAGCGTGCATTCCACCACGAGATTTCTGGCCGAACCCGAAGGTCTTCGTTACAACGGCGGCGCTCTGGCCTATGCCGTGATTGGCTATGCCGCGGGTTTCGCGGGTCTGTTTCACAGCGCCTGGGCTGTCAACCTCGTTGCGACGGTTCTGCTGGCGCACGCGATGACGATTGCGGCGTACCTGATTCATGAATGCGCCCACAACCTGGTTTTCCGCAACGCCCGCCACAATGCGGCGTTGGGGCGGTTTCTGGCCTGGCTGTGCGGCGCCGCCTATGGAACGTTCGAGGACATGCGCTACAAACACTTCCGTCATCATGTCGATGTCGCCGATGTCGCCTGGTTCGATTACGAGAGATTCTTTGAGGAGCATCCCTACATTCTCAAAACGACACGATTTCTCGAGTGGTTCTACATCCCGGCTCACGAGCTGATCATGCACACGATCATGGCGTTTACCGCGTTTATCATTCCCGAACGCAGGAAGCAGCGGCGTCGCAATGTTGCGGTCATTCTGATTCGAGGCGGTGTGTTTGCCACACTCATCCTTTTCTTCCCACGGGTTGCGCTCATGTACGCCGTTGCGTACATGTTGATGTTGACGGTTTTGCGCTTCATGGACAGTATTCAGCACGACTATGGGTACAGCCTGACGCTTTTCCAGCCCGGCGCAGCCCCCCGAAAGGGCGACTACGAATGGGAGCAAGAGCACA
>DATJEO010000241.1:0-27722 GCA_035496515.1 Occallatibacter sp. | reverse complement strand
CTTCGGTCGGGAATTTCACCCCGCTGAGTGTGATTGTTCTTTGGTGCCTTCGCCCATTGCGCCAATCGCTGAAACGGACTCTCCAGACGAACCCCACCTTTCGTTGGACCTTCTGAATGCTACCCTGTTGATAGCGTGGCTTGGCTTGCTTCAATTCGTGCCGTCCTTCTGACCTCTTGGCTGTTCGGGAAAGCCAAATTGTAGCACTGTGACCTAAAGTGACCTAAGATGAAGAGTGTTTCGTCCAACTCGCTGATTTTAAAAGTGGCCCCGTAGCTCAGGTGGATAGAGCAGCAGTTTCCTAAACTGCGTGTCGGAAGTTCGAATCTTCCCGGGGTCACCATCTCCACTTTTTAATCAGCGAGCAGTATTTCAGGAATCCCTCTTCGTCGTAAGCATCTGCAGACCGGGAACTGTGTCGCACAATACCCTTGACCTTCAGTTCCCAACGTCCCACAGGATCAATGGAGCTGTGCTTCCAATCTGGCGTCGAGTTCCCGCTTCATTCCTTTTCAGCGAAATTCGGGAGTTTGCGGGTGAAGAGAAGATGAGAGAGACGTCCACGGAAGATTTCGGGTGGTAGATAGGATCGGCGCTGGTGACAGAGGGGGCAGTCAGCCACAATCCAAGTATCAGGCATGGTCATGACGGGAGCGGGAATGTTCTCGCCACATCCTTTACAGCGGACCGTGTAGTCGCAAATGTGGGATTGAGGCAGCTGCCACACTGGCCCAGTATAGGCGAATAAAAGGCGAAGATTTGCACAGGAATTAGGCTTTGAGTTGGCAGTTCAAAGTTCCTGGTTCAGAATCGGTTTCTTCATCGTTCGCCGAGAGCGACCCTTGCGATTCGCTCTCGCAAACGATGGATTACCAGCCGTTTCGGAGGCCCCCCCGATCTGGTCCGGATCTAAGTCGCCTCAGAGCTGTTATCGGGAAGAGCGTTCCATTCTCAGGCCGTGCTGGAGGCGGAAGGTCAGATTGCTTTCGGCCGGGACGCTGAGCTTTTTGCCTCGGGTTAGAGTCTGCGCGCCAGCACCGGCTGCGCCCCCGGCGAGAGCGCCGATGGCTGCACCTTTGCCGCCTCCGGCGAGTGCGCCGATCAGGGCTCCGGCAGCAGCGCCTCCGCCTACGTACTTGCCGGTACGCTTATTTTTGCCAACACCTTCCTTCTGATCCCCGGCCTGAACATCCTCGCTGTCCACGGTGTAGCGGACGCCGCGGACACGGACAGAACGAAGATCGATAGAAAGGGCATTGTTGTCGCGCATGGCGGCGAGCGACGCGGGAGATCCGCGCGGGATAAGCACCCTGCCATCTGCGCCGACCACGTCTTTGCTCACGGTGCCGCGGTACATGTGCGAAGTGTCGGCGTTCTGGACATCGGCGTCGATGGGCTCGTCAGTGCGAACGGTGATTTCGGTTCCGCTGGGAATCGCCGAGCGCTGCGCGACCGCGGCTACGGTTGGAGTGAGAAGGGCAAGCAGGAGAACTGCAGGAATTTGTCTCATGGGGACCTCACTAGGGTTCAGATACCCTTCACGATATGATGCCGATCCGTCGCTCGCCGATTGGGGGATATTGCCGGAGAGGGCGGGTGGTCGAAGGACCTGCAATACACCTGAACCTGGCAGCGGGGAGAGGAGACCGGATCGGGCGAGAGATTACGGTAGACTTGCGCCATGATTCGACAGATTGTGCCGTTGTTTTTCACAACAAGAATCCCGGAGACACTGGCGTATTACCGAGAGAAGCTGGGATTTGAGTGCCTGGGGACGTGGCAGGACCCACCGGTTTACGCGATTGTGGCGCGGGATCAGCAAGCGATACATTTTCGGTGCGCCGCGCCCCCTACTCCGAATCCGGACAAGTATGCAGAGGAGCTGCTAGACGCATACCTGCACATCGAGGATGCGGATTCGCTTCATTCCGAGTATGCAGCGAAGGGCGTGGAGTTTGTGCGGGGGCTGGGCAACATGCCATGGAACACGCGGGAGTTCGTGGTGAAGGACTGCGATGGACGGTTGCTGGCGTTCGGATCGAGCTTGTGAAGCTCGTGTAAGATGGTCCACGCTGATGGTGTTGAGCCGAATCTAACTGGAGGTTGCGTAATGCGAGTTGTCGTGATGCTTGTGGGCTGCGCGTTGTTTGGGGCCGGAGTGGCGGCAAATGCGGCAGGGCCGAAGGCGGCTCATGCCGAACTGAAGAATGCGCAGGGAGCGAATGTCGGAACAGCGAAGTTCTCTTCGACGGCGAACGGCGTGAAGGTGAGCGTGAAGGTTTCGCAAATGACGCCAGGAGAGCATGGGATTCACATCCATACGGTTGGGAAGTGCGAAGCACCGGCGTTTACAACTGCGGGAGGACACTTCAATCCAACAGGAGCGCATCATGGTGCGAAGAATTCCCAGGAACCGCATCCGCACGTTGGGGACCTGGACAATCTGAACGTGGGCCAGAACGGCAAGGCGAGCGCAACATTCACCATCAATGGAGCAACGCTGGCGGACGGGCAGAACTCGCTCTTTCATGAGGGCGGAACCGCGCTCGTAATCCACGCAAAGGCTGATGATTTGATGTCGGATCCTTCGGGGAACTCGGGCGATCGGATCGCTTGCGGAGTCATTGAGAAATAGCAAACTGTCTAGCGCAACAAAGAAAAAGGGACGGACACGATTCTCTTTCGAAAGTTTTAAGTAAGCCGGCTACATTGCCGGCTTTGCTTGTTCTGAACTTATCTGATGGTTCGCCTGCTGCGCTAAGCAGCCAATTTTGACTTAGCAGGCCATGGCTTTTATAAATGTGGATGTCATCGAAACTCATTTCATGACAGCCTTGTGCTCGCATTTCCGCGGGTCAGGGTACAACCACAATCGTCAGGATGCTCGGGAAGGCGGTGAAAATCCGCCACTGCCCCGCAACTGTAAGCGCTCCCTCTTTCGAGTTTGAAGAAAGAGGGACTCGGCTGGAGCGGTTTCGCTCAACCACTGGAGCACGGCTTCGGGAAGGTTACAGCCCAGGTAAAGGCGCAAGTCAGGAGACCGGTCCTCGACGCTCAACCCAGCTTGCGTTCCGAGGGGAACGGAGGAGCGTTTCATGCTATTTCGCCTGTTGCACAGATTCGAGCGTCTCATTTTCGGCCGAGGCTTAAGGGCGCGGCTATTTGCGGCAATTCTGTTGTTGATGAGTGCGGCTGTTGTTGAAGCCGCCTCGATCCGTGGTGTGGTTACGGATGCGTCGGGAGCGCGCGTAACTGGCGCAGCTGTGCAGTTGATTATGAACGGATCGGTGGTTGGTTCAGCCGTTTCGGGGGCTGACGGCAGTTTCCAGATTCTGACTGGACACAAGGGCAGGTTCTACCTCGTTGTGTCAGCGACGAGATTCAGGCAGATGGAGACGCCGGGGTTCTACGCAGGGCAGTTGGACAATATCGAGCGAAACATCGTGCTGGAGCCGGAGTGGGTGCATGAGTCCATCGTGGTGACGGCGACCGGAACTCCGACGCCTCAGCGACAGACTGGCGCGGCCACAAGCGTCATTGGTCCGCAGCAGCTTGAGTTGAATACGGATCTTGCGAGCGCGCTGCGGCACATGCCGGGAACGTCCGTGGTGCAGGCGGGGCAACGTGGAAGCCAGACCTCGCTGTTTGTCCGCGGGGGAGATTCTGACTCGAACCTTGTGCTGGTGAATGGGGTGAATGCGGGCGACCTGGGCGGGCGATTTGATTTCGGGCCGCTGACGACGACGGCGATGGAGCGGAGCGAAGTTTACCGCGGGCCGAATTCAAGCCTGTATGGTGCGGATGCAGAGAGCGGCGTCGTCAATGTGGCGACCCAATACGGCACGACGAGTTTTCCATCTCTGATTTTCCATGGAGACTGGGGTAATTTCCAAACGTCGCATGAGGATCTGACTGCGGCGGGAACGTTCGGCAAGCTGGATTATCTCGGCGCGTACAGCTGGCTGCAGACGGATAATGATCTGCCGCACAATCAATTTCACGTGGGAACTGTGGCGGCGAATGTTGGCCTGGCGCTGACGGGTTCGACACAGTTGCGCGGAACGCTGCTATACGGCGTGGATGCAACTGGAGTGCCGGGAACGTGGGAGTTCCACCAGGTTGCGGACAACGCGACGGAAAAGGATCAGGATCTCTACATCAGCGCGTCGATCGATAACCAGACCACGCCTGATTTTCACAACATGGTGCGGTACGGCGCAACGCGCAAGCGCGAACAGTTTCACCTATGGGAGCCGAGCGGGACGCTGCAGACCTACGACATCTATGGCGATCAGGCGTACTTTGGCCAGAACGTGACCATCAAGGGAGCAAACGGATACTCAGCGACGGGGCAGGCAATTCTGGATTTCCCTGGATTCTATCCGCAGGGATATCAGCTCGTGTCGAACAGAGACGCGCTCATTTATCAGGGAAACTACACCGTGACACCGCACCTGGTGGCGCAGGTTGGTTTCCAGTTTGAAGATGAGCGCGGGTCGGAACCGGGAAGTTCATATTACCCACCTGTAGAGCGAACGAACTACGACTACCGCGCGGCCGTCCACGGAGACTTCAAGAGCCGGCTGTTCTACACGCTTGGCGGCGATCTCGAGCACTACTCGCTCTTTGGCGTACAGACGACGCCGCGGGCGGGTGTTTCATTCTATGCCCTGAAGCCGCGGAGAGGCGTCTTCAGCGGAACGCGGATACTGTTCAATTTCGGCGATGCGGTGCGCGAGCCTTCGCTGACGGATCAGTTTTATTCTCTCTACAACTTCCTTCAGACCTATGGTGGGCAGGACACGATTGCGCAGATGCACATCGCGCCTATCCAGGCTCCGACGGCGCGGACCTATGAGGGCGGATTCGAGCAGTCGCTGGCGAGTGAGCACCTGATCTTCAAAGCGAGCTTCTTTCACAACGAGTTTGGGCGGCAGATCGAGTATGTGGGATGGAATCTGATTCCGGCGCTTCTGCCGAATCTCTCTGCGGCGCAACAGAACGCCCTGGAGCAGCAGTTGCAAGCCGACGGGGCATACGAACTGACGTTGAACACGGAAGCGTTTCGCGCCATGGGTGTGGAGGCGACGATGGAGAGCGGGATTGGGCGGTATCTGTTTCTCCGCGGTGGTTACACCTATCTTGACGCTGTAATTCAGCGGTCTTACACGAACGACGATGTCGATCTGCTTGGCCCTGTGCCGACGTACAACGGTATGCCGGTTGGAACGTATTCGCCGCTCGTGGGTGCGCGTCCTTTTCGACGGCCTCCGCATACAGGTTTTTTTTCAGCGAGCTACTCGCGGAATCGCGTGACGATGTTGTTCAACTCGGCATATGCGAGCCGGGCAGACGACTCGACATTTCTAGGCGGCGAAGATCAGAACGGCGGAAACAGCCTGCTGCTGCCAAATCGTAATCTCGATCACGGGTTCGCAAAAGTCGATTTGGGAGGTAGCGTTCGATTACGCGACTGGGTAAGTGCGTATGTGCAGGCGGAGAACCTGACGAACAATCGGCACATCGCGCCCATCGGGTTTGTGAGTCTGCCGACGAGTGTCCGCGTCGGGCTGAAGCTGCAGTGGGGCAGGGAGAAGGCGAATGTTACGCCTTCGGCACGGCGATAGGAGCAATCTCCCCAATTCATAGCCGGGTTGACTGATTGTCGGCCCGGTCCTTCTGTTTGCGATTTTGCGAGCGCACTGGGTGCAGGTTTGCATCCAATACAGGATGCAGCGTGAATGGCTGCGATCGTAGATTGAATTAAATGCAAGTTATAGAACGTAGATAAACTTAGCCCGCCAGAGCCCCATTCTTAGTTCCTTCCTGCAGCCGCGGCTCTGGCTAGTCAGGAGTCAATGTGAGAAAGCATTGCAAGGAAGGATTGCGTCTACACAACTCATTTATGAAGGTCCTTAAAGAATGGGGGCTGGCGGAAGCGGACCGACAGGCGGTTGAGATGCTTCCGCTGGGTCCGATCAAGCTCAAGGAGATTTCGCAGGCTGCAAGAAAAACAGATGCGGCGCACGTCAATGCACGCCGTGCGTATGCGGAGCATATTTCGGAGTGCCTTGTGTGCAGCAGGCATCTGGTGATGGGATGAGTCGCTGCAATTTCATGCTTACGATCCTCTGAAACGCAGGAGGTAATGCGGGTCTCTCCGCTCCGGCCGTTCGCTTTGCGAACGGCCTTCGGTCGAGATGACAGCCGTCTTTGCTTGGTCGGGCTGCTGCGGGACGTCTTTGCTGCAGATGCTAAAACTCCAAGCGCATGCCTAGCTGGATGCGACGCGGGGGGCCGACGGAGGTGACCTCGCCGAAGGTGGGTGAGGTCTCTACGGTGTCGACGCTGTAGGGATTTTCGTGATTGAGAAGATTGAATGCACCGGCGGAGAAGCCGACGCGCGGGGCTTCCTCGTCATGGTTCGCGGTGATTGGGAATTCGTGTCCCCAGCGCAGGTCGAAGTCGACGTAGGATGGCATTGTTTCGGAGTTGCGCGGAACGCCGTCGGGACGGGTGTTGAAGAACCCGTCGCCGTAAGCGTCTGTGCCGGTCGTGATGGTGTATGGGCGGCCTGTGTTGGCGAAGATCCCGGCAGCAATGTTGTAAATGCTCTTGGGGTTGACCATGGCATACATGCTCACGCGATTACGGCGATCCCAGCTGGAGCGGCCCCACTCATCGTTCGCCGCGTACTGGTTTTGCGGAAACCACCCGATCCCGTTGGTGTTTGAGTTGTAATGGGAAAAGGTATAGCGGCCGAAGCCGGTGAAGTATCTGTTCACGCGGCCACGGAAAGAGACGTCGAGGCCGTTGCCTTCAAAGAATCCTTCTGGCTGCATCTGGCGGATGATGCCGTATTTCGGGTCAGGGCGCTCGGTGTAGCCCGACTCGGGCGTGGGCGCATTGATATCGATAGAGCGGAACTCGTGGATGCCCCGCGCGGAGTAAGCACTCACGACGGCTGTCGCTTTCTCGCCGATCTGACGCTCGATGGAGAGCCCGTACTGCATCTGGTAGGGGATCGCTGCATTGGGTGCGAGCTGAGCAAGGTTTGCAGGCTGCTCCGACAATTCGGTGCAATCGCTGACAGGAACGCATCCAGTGGCGGGCTCGCTTGCTGGATCGAGAGACACGTGAATGGCGCGACGACGAGCGCCTTCGTAACGGACGAGATCGAGGATCGGGCCTGAACCGAAGCGATCATAGTAGATTCCCCCGCCGCCGCGAACGACAGTCTTGGAGTCCTCGTCGATCACGTATGCGAAGGAGACACGCGGAGCGAAGCCCAGGCGTTTTTCAGCCAGAAAGTTCTGCCAGTCGTAGCGAATGCCGGGCGTGATGGAGAAGCGTTCGTTAATCTTCCACTGATCCTGAATGAAAGCACCCATCTCCTGCTGGTGGTAGATGAAGTGAGTATCGCCAGTGTTCTGCGAGAAGGCGGAAGGACGATCATTGATGTAGTTTTCGAGCGCGCTGGCAGCGATCGAGCCATCGTCGTTGAGCGTAGGACCGAATGTATAAGAGCCGAGGGCGTTGGTGTTGTCGTTGTAGGCGCGCCGGCTGAGGTGGGGCGCACCGGCACCAAACTTTAAGGTGTGACGGCCCCGGGTCCAGGTGACCATATCGTTGATGCGGAAGTTGTATTCGGTGCTGAGGTAATCGCTCTGTGCGGAGCCGCCGCTGAAATCACCTGAGACGTAGACGCGGGGAGCCTCAACGACGTTGGTGTGGCGGTTCTGCGTGTGCTCGCCGACGACCGAGAACTGATTCAGCAGAATAGGCGAAAGCGTGGAGTCGACATGGACGACTGTGTCATCTTCATGCCAGAGGCCGTTGTAGGCGGCGCTGGCGAGTGTCTGACCTCCGACACCCTGGTTCTGTCCTGTCCATTCTTCGTAGCTGTATTGCGCGTATGCGGAGTGCTTGTCGCCGAACTGATGGGCAAGGCGCGCGCTGAATTCGGTGTCCCGGTTCGGAGTTGGAACGTTGGCCTGAAGGACCCCGGTGGGATTGTCAGGCGTGGGCACGACTACGGCGTTGACTACGGAGTTCAGGTCCTCTTCAGCACGATTGAAACTGGCCAGAAAGCTGCTCCTTTTCGAGGAGAGGACGGGGCCCGTGATGTGGCCCTCGAAGATACGCCGCTGCTCATAGGGTTTGGAGGGTGCGAGAGCGTTCTGCGCATTGAGGGTGTTATCACGGAATGAAAAGTTGAATTGGCCGTGATATTTGTCGGCGGCTGATTTCGTGATGACTTCCATCTGTCCGCGTCCCGGCCAGTAGTAGCGCGCAGAGTAGGGATCCTGGTTGATGCGGACCTCCTGCACGGCGGAAGCGGAGACGGGCGAGCGATTAGCTTCGACGCCATCGACCATGAGCCCTGAGCCCCCGGTGCCGGAAGCGCTGTCGTCGAGGAAGGCGCTCATGGCTCCGATGTAGTCGTTGTCAAAGATGGGAAGCTCTTTGAGTTCGTTCGAAGTAAGGACAGAGGAGTCGTGGTTCTCTTCGGATGCGGTGAGGTCTTCGTTGGTGTCGCCGTTGACGCGGATATTAGTGGCGACCGCAGCGATAGGAAGTGTGATGTGAAGTGGCGCGGCCAGGACGTGCGCGGCGGGCGCAGCAAGCACGACGTTTGGCGTGACGGTGACGGGGAAGTGAACCGTCTCAAAGCCGGGCTCGGAGATGACGAGGATGAAGCTGCCCGCGTGCGGCGCGGCCATCTGGAAATTGCCGACTCCATCGGAAGTGGTGGTCCCTGCAACTGCTCCGTCGGGGTCAACGAGACTCACCTGGGCATTCGGTACGATCGCGCCAGTGGGATCGGCTACCACACCGTGAACGGTGTTACTGGGCTGGGACTTCGCGTCAGATTCGTTCGTCGCGGCGAAGACGACAGCGGCGCAGGACAGCAGTGCAACAGCCAAGGCAGGAAAACGCAACATGCAAAAGTCTCCAGCAGATGGACTTGACCCCAAACTTTTGGGGGAGAAACTTGCCACTTGCGAGAAGGAATTTTTAAGACTGCGAATATGCTACGCGCCGCGTGTAAGTACACTCCTTGCGCTAACAGTCTTTTAACAAAAAACCCGCTATAAATCGATTTTCGCAGGGGACAAAGCGGCTGTCCAGTCAATGGGAGAATCGACGAGAATATCCGGCGGAATCACTTCGAGACTTCCGGGCGCGAGGCCGAAGGTGCAGCCGATGCACCAGGCTCCGGCGTTACGCGCGGTCTGAACGTCGACCTGGCTGTCCCCGATCATGACGGTTTCTTCAGGTTTGGCGTCGGCTTCTTTCATCAGCGCGAGGAGGCCTTCGGGATCGGGCTTTTTGGTAGCGAAGCTGTTGCCGCCGTAAATGTTTAGAAAGTAGGGGGCAAGGCCGAGGGCTTCGCAGATGGCCTGGGCCGGTCGGACGGGCTTGTTGGTGAGGACCGCCATTTTACGCGGTGGGACGTCGAGCTGGTCGTGCACTTTGTGCAGCGCATCAAGCGCTTCAAGGACGCCTTCGTAGGCGTAGGTGTAGTCGAGCTTGTGCTCGCGGTAGTAGTCGAGGAAGTACTTGTAGGCTTCGCCCAGAAGTTCTTCGCTGGGCTCGATCCCATCGTCGGCGGCGAAGGCGCGGCGAACGAGGGTGAGCGCACCATTGCCGATGTATGCGGCGATGAGTTCATCGGAGAGATGCGGGCGGTTGAAGTTTTCGAGTGTGGCGTTGACCGAGTTGCAAAGGTCCTGCGCGGAGTCGATCAGGGTGCCGTCGAGGTCGAAGACGAGAAGTTTGAGACGGTCCACGGGCACAGGACGGAGGATGCGGATCATGAGATCAAGTGTAATGGGACTGCAATGCGATGAAGCTCAGCGGTAGATGCGCCCGTTGATCTGGACGCTGGAGCAGGCCGGGCAGAAGCGGATGGAGTTGCGACGCGTGAACGCCGTGTAGTCGGGCTGTAGCCAGAGATGGAGGCCCAGCCAGCACATCAAGGCGCGCAGAGGATTGGGAACGCGCTCGGCATCTGACCACATCCGCTGCAGGCTGCGCGCGAGCTGTGCCTCTTCGGGATGTGTGTCGTGCCAGAACATCGATCAATCCTTGGTTATTTAGACACCGGATACGCGGAAAAGATTCTGAAGGGGAGAGCTTGATTTGATCGTGTTGAACGAAGGCCGTTGATTGTCTGGCCGGTGAGGCCCTTGTGGTGGGGGAGGGAAAAAGACAGGCGAGGCCTTCCCAGGAGGCTAATCCACGACAACATTGAGGTCTCGCCTGAGGAACGAAACGTTACTGCTTCTTCGCAGAAGGAATGGCCACCTAGACCTGCTGCGAACTGGTTGATCCGGGGCTGACGCTCCAGATCGAGGCGTTGAGCTTTGCGGCCTGACCAGAGTCAGGACTGATACCAACTCAGTGAATGCGTACGTCGCCGGAGCCGGTTTGCATGCGGACAGTGGGACCGCCGCCGCGGACTTTGCCGGTGATGTGGTGACGATCAAACGAACCTTGAACAGCCATCTCCTGATCGCTATGCACTGAGCCGGAGCCAGTAGAAGCGTCGAGGTTGAATCCGGTATTGCCAGCCGTGAACTCAATCGAGCCGGAGCCGGTTTCGAGCTTCCAATCAGAGGTTGGCGATCCCTGTACCTTGATGTCGCCTGAACCGGTACCTGCACGAAGGCCGCCCTTTACGTTTTTGAGTTCGACACTGCCCGATCCGGTCTGGACTCTCACGTCGCCCTGGCCCTCGGCCTGTTCAACGTGGATGTCGCCGGAGCCGGTGTTGGCGGTGAAACCGTTCTGAAGGCCGGTGGCAAAAATGCTTCCAGAGCCTGTGCCCAGCTTCGCGTTCTGGCCGACCCCGTCATCCTTGATGTCACCGGAGCCGGAATTGGCTTCGAGGAAGGAATTAGCGGGAGCTTCGATGTCGTAATCGATACTGATGTTGTGATAGTTCTCGTGACGCTGGCCAATGCGGATGATGTTTCCTGTCTGGTCGATCGGAGGATTCTTCGCGATCTCCTGGACCTTGGCATCGCCGCCGCTGCCCCAGTTGGACTTGACCCGGCCGAAGATGTGAACGCGATCGCCCGAGCCGCGGGTAATGTGAATGTGTCCGGAGCCGGTGGAAACTGCGAGCTCCACGTGGCCATTGACCGTCAGGTTGCGCTCGAAGGTGGCCTCGCTGGCGAAAACGGGGAGGGCTGCGAAGGCCAGGGCTGCTGCTGCTAACGCAAAGTGTCTCATCTGTTCCTCGATTCAACTTGTGTCTGCGGTCAGGTACGGGATTCTGCTTGTTATGGTTCCCGGATTATTTTGTCCTGACCTGATTAAGCAAGTGCTTCAGTTACGACGTTGATGGGGGAGGGCTGAACAAACTTCCACGTTTGAGGGAAAAGCATGCGCGATGCCAAAGGCAGCCTCCATCGCAACTTCATTGCTTTGTGTGATCCGTAGCCGTGCGAGGGGACGGCGCGCGAAAGCCGCTTGTTCGTTTGCGAACACACTTGTGCGGGTACGAACAGCCAGTGCGGTTCGAATTCGTGAACGTGATGAGAACCAGCTTCCGCACTTATTCTCCTGGTGGCCTGTAACGATGACGGATGAGGGCTGGTGAATGTTAACGAGTCTTCTGGGATTTTCAAAGCCCCGGACCATTTTGCCGCCAAGTCGCCCAAAATCCTCGCTCGCTTCGTTACAGGTCAATGTCTCTTCAACTTCACCTCTCGCCTAACTTCCTCATTCCACTCCGAAAATTCCCCGCACCCGTTTTGCATGTTAATTACCCCATTCGGCGCAAACTTATCTTGTACTCAAAATTCCATCTCATTCTGGCCAATGATCCCTGATCACTGGTCGCAGGAGCCTTCATGTCTGAAAAATGCACCCACACGCTCGAGTCCGGCAGCACATGCAAATCACCCGCCGTCCGCGGCACCAGCCTCTGCTTCCATCACACTCCGCACGAGACCCTCAAGCGGCGGCGTCCCTGCGAGTACGAGCCCTTCGAACTGCCCCCGCTTAAGAACAAGAATTCCGTAATGGTTGCCATCTCCCAGGTCCTCTCTCGGCTCGCCATGCGCCGCATCAAGCGCTCTGAGGCCGTCACCCTCATCTACGGACTCAACATCGTCGCTCGCCTCATGACCGAGCTCGACCAGACCTCAGACGAAGAACCGATCGAATCCTACGAAATGCAATCAGCCCAATCCGACGATTCAGAAAACAATTACGCCTCCCTCCAGCAGACAGTCGATGAAATCGCCGAAGGTCTCGGCGTCGAGATGCCCACCGTCGAAGAGATGATGAACCTCCGCGCCTCCATGCCCAACGGAACTGCCGAGCAGGCCGTCAACCACTGGATCTCAACCGGAAGAATCCGCCCCAGGCAGCAAGCCGTCAGCCTGCACGCGCGCAGTTGATCCACCTCTAACCCACTATCGATTGAAGAATATGTCAAAAACATATACACACATCATGCGCAAACGATGAATGAAAAGACGTTGGGTGCCCCATGTCTCCCGTTTTTGGAGACATGGGAAACGCCGGCTGCCCCATGCAAGCTCTGCTTGGGTAGGAGACAACTGCACGACTTTCTCAGATTGCTGAATCTTCCGCCGGGTGCCCCATCCAAGCTCTGCTTGGGTGGGAAACAACCGGGTGCCCATTACCCGCGGTGGAGAGCTGTAGAGTCATGCCCTGATAATTTCCTTCAGCAACACGAACAGTTTTTACTGCTGGAGGACGACCTGGTCGCCTTCTTTCAGGCCTTTGACGATTTCGGTTTGTGAGCCGTTGGAGAGGCCGACTACTACAGCGACTTTGTGCGTTCCTTCTTTCTTGCTCTTATCGGGAACCTGCACGAAGGCGTTCTTCTGCGCGTCGTAGCTGACGGCGTTTTCTGGGACCGACAAAACACCTTTATGCTCGTCGAGCATGATCTCCGCGTTGGCCGTCATGTTGGCTTTGAGTTCGCCCGTAGCGTTATCGATGCTGACGCGGACTTCGAAGGTGGTGACGTTGTCTTTCTCAACGCCGAGCGGCGCGATCTTGGTGACTTTGCCGTGGAAGACTCGGTCGCGGAAGCTTTCGACCTTGATGCGCGCGGGCTGGTTCATGTAGACGTGGGCGATGTCGGCCTCGTCGACTTTACCCTGCACGTAGACCTGGTTCACGTCACCCTCTGTCATGACCAGCGTCGCAGTGGAGCCAAGCACGAGGATGGAGCTGACGGCATCACCCATTTCCACGTCGCGGGAGAGGATCACGCCATCCATCGGCGCGATGATGGTGGTATATGCGAGTTGCTCTTCGAGCTGTTTGAGGCTGGCTTTGCTCTGCGCGACTTGCGCGCGAGCCTGTTTGAGCTTGGCAGTATCAACGCCGATTTGCGCTTTGGACGAGTCACGCTTTGTCAGTGCCGCGAGATAGTCGCGGTCGGCATCGTCGAGAGCCTGCCTGCTCACAATCCCTTCTTTGGCCATCTGCTGATTGCGCTCAAGCTTTGCCTTGTACATGGGCAGGTCGGGCGCGGCTGCGTTCACTTTGTCCTGCTCGATGTTCGCCTCGTAGGTCGCGACGTTGGCTTCGGCGGCGGCAAGCTGGGCGCGCTGTGCCTCAACCTGGGCAAGGATCTCCTGCTGATCGAGTTGGGCGAGCGGCTCACCCTTGTGGACCTTGTGGTTGATGTCAACGTAGAGCTTCTCGACGATGCCGGATGCCTTGCTCTTGACCTCAACCTTGGTGATGGGCTGGATCTTGCCGGTGGCGACCACGGAACGCGCTACATCTCCGCGCTGCACCTTGGCGATGCGGTTGGGATCGATGTTGGCGGTGCGGACGAGCCGGGCGGCTGCCACGCCGATAACGACAATCACCAGAAGCACAACGGAGCCAAGCCAGATCCAGATCTTTTTGCTTTTGCGCGATGCCATGGAGCACCTCCCAGCTAAGTGGAGCTATCCCGCTCAGGAGCGAATGAATAACCGATGAAAACGAGGCCCTATTGCGGCGAATATGAGTTTCTGAGAACTGACGATGCAATTTCAGATCCCAATGAATGATTGCCAGGCAGGCGGAATCGAATCAGGAATCGGTTGCCGCCCGTTGCAGGCAGATACGCAGGCGAAAGCCGGTTGGTTCCAGTGAATCTTTCCAGGTGACCTGACTCACACTGGAGGACCATCGAATACGCGACAGGGACCGGCGAGCTTTTCCTCTATAGAGGACGGGGCAGAGGAGGAACTGTTAACGCAGTTCTGAGTTAAAGGTGATAAACAGCATTCGGGTTGCGGCGGAACTCTGGACAGATATCTGTCGTATGGCTGAACATCGCCAGAAATCCTGATTGGCATGAATTGCAGCCGGAGGGTCGATGACTCGCACAACAAACGCGCGCATTGCAGGATCTACCTTTCTCATCTACATCGCGGCTGGGGTGGCGACAATGGTACTCATCCACAGCCCCGGTTCGGCGAGCGTGACGGAAAAGCTAGCCTACATGGCTCAACACGCGCTGCCAGTGCGGATCAATCTCTTGTTGGGATTAGTTCAAGCGTTCTGTGCATTCGTGCTGGGGACCACCCTGTACAGCATTACGCGGGACGAGGACGCCGATATCGCTCTCATAGGACTAGTCTGTCGAGTTGGCGAAGGGCTGATGGCCGCTTTCGGAATACGACGTACGATCGAAACCCTTTGGCTTTCGCAAGTCACAGGATTGAAGGCGCCTGACGCCACCGGGGTACAGACGCTTGGAGTGTATTTGCTGAATGCTCCTGGAGCGAACCTGGGAGCGATCTTCTTCGCTGTCGGCAGCCTGATGTTCTCTTATCTATTTTTGAAGGCACGATTGATTCCAACCTGGATGGCGTGGTTGGGCGTGGCTGCGTCTGTCTTGTTGGTGGTGGGACTTCCGCTGCAGCTTGCGGGATTCCTAACCGGCGCGATCGTGAACTATATGTGGATACCTATGGCCGCGTTCGAGATTCCACTTGGATTCTGGCTGATTGTTAAGGGAGTGAGGGCTAAATAAAGCCTAAATCGTGAATAGCGCTCGCGAAAGAGCAAGACAGCTTGCAGGTTCCCGTCTTCGGGACCCGAGGTGGATTCAATTGTCGCTCTTACGGACCGCCACGATTGCTGCGGGACCGATGCCTGCAGTAACCGGAGGGCCCATTAGTTCAAGTTGGCCATTATCCTCGATCGAGAACTGAGTAATGTCTCTCGAAAACGCATTCAGGACATAGAGGTAGGAATCGGACCAATCTAAAGTCAGTGCGTTTGGTCCTTCTCCTGCATGAAACGGCGATCCTCTAATGTGTTTCAGACCACCTGTGGTGGGATCGATTTCGAACACACTCACGTCATTAGAAGTGACATTAGCAACGAACAGAAACTTTCCCACCGAATCGATTACAGATCCGTGAGGATTGATTCCGTCGGATTCTATGGGCGAGCCCGGCAATTCTGCCAAAGCACCGTCTTCTTTGATTGAAAAGGCGGAGATAGAGCATCCTCGACCACGAATTCCAGCGTAGGTTCCAATACATGCTTCTTTGCGATCCAAATGCGGATTCACTCCATAGTTGAGCACGTAAAGATGCCGCTCTGAGGGATCGATCGCGATGGACCTGGGTCGCAGGCCGGTGCCGAATGGAGAGCCGGCGACGGGACGTGGTTCACCATCTAGGCCCAACCTGAAAGCAGAAATGTTGGCATCATCCTGATTGGAAACGTACAAGTAGCGACCCGATGGGGAGAGAGTAGCGTTGATCGGATGTCTGCCAAGAGGAAGTGGAGAGCCCAAAGGCCGAAGTTCACCATCAGCTAACCGAGAATATGTCCACAGATCTTGAGAAATGACATTGACGCTGTATAGAAATGTTCCCGAAGGGTGTGCCAGAACTGTCAATGGACCATTGCCGGCCGGGAAAGGGGAAGTATCGAGCTGCTCCAGGCCACCACTCACAGAATCGATAACGTATGCGGAGATGGTGCAGCCATTTCCGCACGCTTCGTCGGAACGGCCTCGATTTGCGCTGTAAAGGTAGTCACCTACGAGTGAAAGAGAGTAGGGATGTTCTCCGGAACTGAATGGACTCGATGGGGCGGGGCGGAGAACTCCTGAAGATGGATCTACCGAGTAAGCCAGAATTGAGCTGCCGCTGTAGTCAGCCACGTATACGAATCGTCGCGTCTCTACGTGACCCACTGGGGGGCGTCTTGCTCTTCGATGTACGTTCCTCCAAAGCTGCAAGGACAGGGTTGCAGCCACTGCGAGCGCGAGTACGACAAAGGCAAACCCCCAGATTCGAGATCGGTCGGAGCGTGTTTGTTCCTGATCCCCCGTGGTGGCATGTAGAGGACCTTTTGTTGATTGAGGATTAGTTGCAAGATCAGCAATTTGTTCTAGCCGTTCAACAGCAGCGATGAACCGGTAGCCGCGCGTTGACAGAGTCTCGATGTAAATGGGCGAACTGGCTTCATCCAAGAGAGCACGCCGAAGTTTGTTAATGGAGCGGTTGAGGCCGTGTTCGAAGTCGACGTAGAGTTCGCCGGGCCAGAGGCGATTACGGAGTTCTTCGCGCGTGACGAGCTCGCCCGGTCGCTCTAAAAGGACGGCGAGAACCTTCATAGGCTGGGGCTGTACCCGGATTCTCTGGCCCTGTTTGCGCAACTCGCCGCTGTGCAGGTTCACTTCGAACTTGCCAAAACGAATCCTCGAGTTAGGACTGCTTGTGTCCATGATTCTCGTCCGTTCGAGGCCGAGGTCCTTTGGATTCGGATAAGAATGCAAAGAGAGCGTGCTGCATATTATCTTTTTACCGATTCGGGGTCAAGGCGATCTTTTCTAGTAAATCGCTCACATTTAAGTAGATATCTGGAGATATTAAGAGCATTTGCGGAGGTGTTGACCTCCAGCCCACAACCTGTGGAGACTCACGGCCATCCCCAAGGAGATTCCAGAGTTGCATCGGCCGAAGGAAGTAGCAGCGTCCGGTCTGTTCTTGAAATCGGCGGAGGTCGAAAGAATGAGAAAGTCTTGGATATTGGTTACGTGTTGTGTTGCGGTTGCGGGCTCTGTGGTGATCTCGGGAATGGCGAATGCAAAGATTGCGCCTGGCTCCTTCAATGTGACGATCACGGTATATGACACGGATGCAAGCGGCGTTGCTACGAATATTGCCAGTGACGACTACAACGGCCAGGGATTTGCGACGTACAACTACCTCCAGGACCCAAATACCACGACAAACATATGGTCGGGCACGAACCTGTTTCTCGATCTCTACAACCAATCAACTCGCACGCTCTATATCAACGCGAATGATCCGCTGCCGGGTAGCCCTGCCGGGCCTGCTCCGGGCAAATACTGGCAGAACGTGGAGTTCTATACCGGATGCTATGACGTGAATCGGGCGCTGATCTTGTTTCAGACCATTACAACCTCGAACGGAAACTGTCGCGTCGGAGTGGACTTCACTTCAGGCGGAGTCAAGTACAAGTTCGATATGGGCCCGGTCCAGCCCGCGCCCGGGCCGGCTACGGGATGGGCGTACGTCCAGTGCGATGCCATCTCTGCAGGCAAATGCACCAAGTGGACTGTGACCCCGAATCTGAATAGTCCTAACCCGAAGGTGGCAAATCTGTACTACTACTCCACGAAGCCCGCGAAGCTGAGTTTCCTGCATCAGTATTACGACACCTACCGGATTGACGTAACGAATCCGTAGCGCTGAAGGGCAGGCCAGAAAAGGTAGCCAAGGGCGTTCCGGCGCTTGCGTGATCAGAAGGGCCGCGGGCTCCGCCGAGTTTTTCACTGGAAATCCGAGGGGATTGGAGGTTCCATGAAGGCCATAGTGGCTCAGGCCTGTAGTGTGCTTGTCCAACTGATGTCTATGGGAAGCGCCCTTGCGCACAACCTGCCAGCCGATATTCGGTTGCTTTCGCTGGTTCCTCCGGAGAGCCAGATCGTAGCCGACATCGTTCCGACGCCAAAAACGCGTCACCAGGGGACTGTCGTTCTATTCACGCTGGCTAACAGGATCGACTACGAGGATTTCTTATCCATCGCAGCAGCAGATCCGATGCTTCAGGTTAATCGGCTCATCTTTACGGCCTCAGAGGTATCCAGCGCTGGAAAGGCAGAACACGGCGTCATTGTGAGCGGAAGCCTACAGTCCGATCGCATCTACAAATCTCTAGGGTATCCGTCAGGCGCGCACGACTATCGCGGAGTGGCTGTTTTGCTGGTGCCACCTCTAAGGCGAGAGGGTGCCCATTTCCAGCAGGAAAGACTACTCGCGATCATTGGTCCGCATCTGGCGATCTTTGGGACACCGTCAACGGTCCGGGAAGAGATAGACCGATTTGTTAATGCAACCGAGGCTGACAGGTTTGTTGTCCAAAGAGTGACACTGCTGAACAGCGAAGGCGATTCCTGGTACCTGGTGCGTTCGCCGGTTCGGGTTGCGGAGTTTTCGAGGATATTGACTTACCTGCACTCAGACCTGAGCGAAGCTCGCAGTGAAGGAGAACTGCTGTTTGGGATGCGCTTTCGCAGACAGATGGAATTTAGATTTGTTACAAATGCGGTGCTCAACCCGAAGGGGAAGATCGATTCGCATGCTCGAGTAAGAGGGATGTTTCGAGATGAAGATGCCAGATCTGAACCCGCAGTGCGTGTGGTCAAAGTGGCACGGGCACGGTTTGAGAAGTGGCTCGAGACAGTGTCGGGTCAATGAAGAGCGCCATTCACGGGTGAGTGTCGTGATGGGCCCCTAGTGACAGACGCCAAACCGTCTAATTCTCTGTATGCGCATCGAGCACGGTATCATGGACGTAATCCCAACCATGAAGCACTGCGCTGTTCGTTCTGTGTCTTCATTGCAGTAGAGGCAAATGGATCAAGTGAAGACGCCGAAGGTGGAGTTATTTGACACCAGCCTTCGTGACGGCCTGCAGCAGCCGAATCTCGAAATCTCTGTACCCAGCGCAGTTCACCTGCTGCAGCGGATGGGCGCGTTTGGCGTTCACTTTGCGGAGATTGGATTCGCGGGTGCGAATCAGTTTGTAGTGGATTTGACGCAGGCGCTGGAACGCGTGGATACGGGCGCGATGAAGCTGGCGTTGTTCGGGCGGACACGGGGCAAGGGCGCGAAGGTCGCGGAGTGGCCGGATCTCAAATTCATCGTGCAACGAAAGCAGCGCGTTCCGGTCGCGGTGATCGTGGTGAAGTCGCGCCTGCTGGACGTGGAGAGGTCCCTGGAATCAACTGCCGAAGAGTCGCTGCTGATGGCGAAGGAGACAGTCGATTATCTGCACCAGAATGGGGTCGAGGTATTTGTCGATTTTGAACACGCAATGGATGCGTGTTGCGGACGACGCGAGAAAGGGATCGCGTGCGATGCAGAGTTCAACAAGCGCAGTCAAGACTATTTCGAGAAGCTCACGGATCAGTGCGTGGAGCAAGGCGTGAGCCGGATCGTGATTTGCGATACCAACGGTGGAGCGAGTCCGGAAGAGGTCGCAAAAGTCTTTGCGCGGCTGCAAAAGACATTCCCGGGCGCGAAGTTCGGGTTCCATGGGCATACGGATCGCGGACTGGGAGTTGCGAATACGCGGGCTGCAGTTCTCGCGGGGGCAGTGCAGGTACAGGGAACTCTGCTGGGGACGGGCGAGCGCTGCGGAAATGTGAACCTTACGACCGTGATCGGCGGGATGCAGTTGCGGGATGAGGCGCAGTTCGTTTCGCCGGATGGACTGGCGGGGCTGACGAGCCTCGCGCATTCGGCTTACGCATCATTTGGGCTGGAGGCGCCGCACAGCGCTCCTATCGTTGGCACCGGCGCATTTGGGACGTGGGCTGGAATGCATGGAAGCAGCGAGCGCAAGAATCCGGGGGCATATCTGTGGTGTGATCCGGCGCGCGTCGGTGCGAGTCCGGTGATTGGCGTCAACCGGCAGTCGGGTCGCGCGAATGTGATGCTGCTAGCGCAGTCTATGGGGCTAACGCTGAACTCGGAGCAGGCGCAGGCGCTCATCGATGCGAATGACGCAATGATCGAGGGCGGGGGATTCACGGCGAGCGAGGTTTCGTTCCGGCTGGCGTGCATCAAGGCGCTGCGGGAGCACAAGAATCGATTCGGGGTTCGGAGTTGGCGGGTCTTTGATGAGTCGGATGAGATCGGAAACAGATTCGTGCAGGCGTTTATGACCCTGTCCGTTGGCGAGGCGAAACTGGCTACTTCGCGGGCCGAAGGCGCGGGACCGGTGGATGCGCTGACAAAGGCAATGCGCAAGGAACTGGACAAATGGTACCCGGCATTGGCGGAGATGCGGCTGGGGACGTTCACGGTGACAGCCCTCGACGTGGCTGCGCATGATTCAGCGGCGCACGTGCGCGTGACCGTGAGCTTTCATGCGGATGGGCACGAGCCGTGGGTGACGGCGGGCGTGAGCAGCGATCTCAACCAGGCGGCACTCAACGCAATCATCGATGGGTTCGATTATTGGCTCTCAGAGAACGAAGCATAGAGCCGATCAATCCGGGAGTTTCGAAATCAGGTACAACTTTCAGGGACGTTGTTTGCCCTGGAGTGGGGATGGGTATCGGGCGAAGTGCTCGGTAGAATCCTTACTTCAAGGAACCACGATGAACTCTGACCGACATCCAGCGCCGGGCCCGACGATCAGGAAACCGAACGGACAGTGGACGTTCTATGTATTCCCAGATGGACAGCAGCGAGAAGCAGGGTTGTTTGACACCGAAGCGGCTGCGAAGATGGCGCGCTTCAATACTCTGTTGCGGTGGGGCTCGAACGGAGAGAAGTATCCCGCGGGTAACGAGAAGACCATCCGTTCGTTCGACTAATCAGCAGTTCTGATATTTCCAGTTTCGCTGCTTGCCTTCGGCGATCCATTCGATGGCCTGTGCGATGCGCTTGTCGCGCGTTTCTTCTTGCTTGGCTTCGGCAATCCAATCGACATATTCACGTTTGCAGCTTGGGCTGAAGGCCTCGAATTCGGCGGAGGCCTTCTTGTTTTTCTTGAGGGCTGCTGCGAATTCGGGTGAGGCTTTCGGCGCGGCCTTGGGTGCTTTCACGACTTTGTTGCGGACGGCCATAATGCTGGTGTGCCCGCCGCTGTCGATGAGGGCGGAGGATTGGCGGATCCAGCCGAGCATCTGTTTTTCCGAAGGCAGGTGTCTGACTGATGTAATTTTGCCGAGGCTGCCCATGCCGCCGTCCTGGACGACGTTGGCTTCGCGCAGAGTGGCTCCGATCTCTTTGCCCCAGAAGCCGAAACTGCAGTGCTGCTTGAATGCCGCCATGTGGCCAAGGATGGTGCCGCGGTGGAGGAAGAACGGATGTCCCCATTTGATGGCTTCTTCGACGTCGGGATTCGCTTTGTGCATCAGCTTGCGCAAATGAGTGAGAATAGGCTGCGCGAAGGGCTGCGCTTTTTCGATGTACGCGTCGACTTTCGGGTCGTGTGAAGCCATGGGCGATTGCCTCCGGTGGGGTTTGAGCGGAAGTGTACATGAAAGACAGCCATTAGCTGTTAGCTCTTAGCTCCGGGGCTTGACCGGTAGCCGGTAGCCCGGTCTGCCGTGGGGGCAGCTTCGGGCTAATGGCTACAGGCTACGTGCGAGTGCAAGCAGTGCCAATGCGGCTCCTGCGGCGCTGGCGGTAGAGAGGAAGTTTACCGCGTCGTTGTTGATCCAGCCGCAGCGCTCGGCGGTGGCGCCTAGCAGACTGTCGAAGAAGAGGCCGAAGATGCCGCTCGCCCAACTGATCATGAAAATCGGGGTGCCTCCGCCGAAGGCCCAGCTTCCGGCAGCTGCCACCGCACCGGCCCCAATGATGCCCATCGCGGTGCCACCGAGCGAGATGGCTCCGTCGGTTCCGGGCTTTGCTTTGCGGAAATTTGTGATCATGCGCGGATGGCCGCTGAGGACTTGGCCGAGTTCAGAGGAGACGGTGTCGGCTGCAGCTTCGGCGAGTGCGGCAAGGCCGAGAGCGAGAGCCGGTACAGCATCGGGCACGATGCCGCGGGTATGGACCCAACCGTTATCGATCAGCCAGAGCTGTACGAGCGGATTCGAGACGAGGGCGGCGATGCCGAGGTTGGCAGCGACCTGCGAAGCTTCGCGACCTGTGCGGCTTTCGGCGGTGCCAAGAGTCTCTTTGTGTTTGTGGCCGATGCGGGTGGCGAGGGAAGTAAGGAGGAGGACGGTAAGGATGGGGATGAGAGCGGTCTTCCATGGCAGGTAAGGGAAGCCGGTGGTTCCGAACATCATGCTGGCGGTGATGGCCATTCCTGCGAGGGCTGCTCCGGCAGTCGCGGAACGTACTTTGTAGGCGATGAGTCCGAGGAGAGTGCTGAGGCCGAGGGTCCAGATGGCGACTTGTGGTGTGTGCGTCAACCACCAGCGGGATTCGAGTACGATATCTGCCCCGATTGCGGGAAAGACGAGGAGCAGCACGGTTTTGGATTGCCACAGGAGGTTTTTGCGGGCCACGGATTTATCGTACCGGGTGACACAGTTCTCTCCCACATCCCCACATCAGGGATGTGGGGCACCTGACTAGATCAAACGATTCAGCACTGATGCGGAAGAGGTCTTTCATTTAAACTCATCTCGGTTCCGGAGTTTGTGATGAAGAGATCGTGGACGTTCGTCGGGTTGTTCGGCTTCATGATGGCAGTTGGGGCAGTTTGTTCCGGGCAGAATTCCAATCAAGTTGTTCTCGTTCGCAAGGGCGAGACGATCGTGCTCGAACCTTACGCGCCGAATATCGTGCGAGTGACGCTTAGCCTGCAGCGGGAGAATGCGCTCGGTAAACCGGGGTATGGATTCGTCGGGAGCCCTGATGAAAAGGAGTGGACGAGAAGCCAGACCGACACGGATGACGTCTACAAGTCGTCGCGGATGATCGTGACGGTGGAGCGGCCGCATCCGTCGGGGCAGCCGCCGCTGTCGACGCAAATTGACATTGCCAAGTTCTTCAACGGATCGACGCCGGGAGCACATATTACGTTTGCGACCCCGGATGGAAAGAAGCTGCTGGAGATGACGGGGTGGGACCAGGCGGTTCCGAACCATAAGGATGGAACGGCGGATTTGAATAATGATCGCAGGCCGAGCGATCCGCCGTTCTTCACGGTGCGCGCCACGTTTGTGTCGCCGGATGATGAACACTACTACGGGCTGGGGGACAATCACGAGGGTTTTCTGGATCATCGGCATCACGTGGTGCGCTGCTGGAATGACTATCTGGCTGCGGCTGCGCCGAGCACTTGCATTCCGTTCGTATTGACGAACAAAGGGTACGGGATGATCTGGGACAATCCGTCGAAGACGACGATTGAGCCGGGATTCAACGAGCAGACGAAATGGAAATCGGAGGTGGGCGATCGCGTTTCGTTCTTCGTGATCGCGGGGAAGACGGCCGACGAGATCTACGCGGGATACAAGCTGCTGACCGGTCCTACGCCGCTTCTGCCAAAGGCTGCTTACGGGTACATCCAGTGCAAGCAGCGGTACACGAGCCAGGAGGAGGTCCTGTCGGTTGCAAAGGGCTATCGCGATCGGCATCTTCCGGCGGATGTGATGGTGGTGGACTGGTTCTATTACACCAAGATGGGCCAGATGGACATGGATCCGAAATTCTGGCCTGATCCAGTGGCGATGAACAAACAGCTGCATGACATGGGTTTCGAGACGATGATCAGCGTGTGGCCGCGGTTCACACCAGAGTCGCGCTACTTCGCCGAGATCCAAAAGAACGGCTGGTTCATTCACACGGCGGATGGGAAGCCAGTGAATGGATTACCGTACGATCGAGCAGGGTCGGATATCGACACGACGAATCCGGATGCAGCGAAGTGGTACTGGAACATAATTCGCGACAACATCGTCAGCAAGGGATTCGATTCGATTTGGGCGGATGAGACTGAGCCGGATCTGCCGCCGAACGGCGCGTATTACAAGATCGGGCCGGGAACGCAGTACTACAACGTGTATCCGCTACTGCATGTGGGTGCGATCTATGACGGGTTCAGGCGCGATCTGCCGCAGAAGCGCGGGCTGATTCTGTCGCGGGATGCGTTCACTGGAATGCAGCGCAAGGGCGCGATTGTGTGGTCGTCGGATATTTATCCAACGTGGGATACGTACAGAAGGCAGATTCCGACAGGACTGAACTTTACGGCATCGGGGGTGACGTACTGGTCGAACGATACGGGAGGATGGCAATATCTTCCGGCGGAGCACCATCCCGAGCATCCGCCGCTGCTCGATCCGAGCGACGCGCGGGATAACGTGGGCGGGTACGACGATTATCCAGAGTTATATACGCGGTGGTTCCAGTACGCGACATTCCTGCCGATCATGCGATCGCATGGAAGCAGGAAGACCAATGAAGTGTGGTCGTACGGGAAGCAGGCGGAGCCGATTCTGGAGAAGTATTTACGCTTGCGTTACGAACTGATGCCCTATATCTACTCGCTCGGCTATCACACGTGGGACACAGGTGCGCCGTTCATGCGCGCGCTGCCGCTGGATTTCCCGGATGATCCGAATGTCGCGGACCTGCGCGATGAGTATATGTTTGGGCCGGCGTTTCTGGTTGCGCCAGTGACGGAGCAGGGAGCGACGACGCGCAAGGTGTATCTGCCGGCGGGCGCGGACTGGTACAACTACTGGACGAACCAGCGCGTGAAGGGCGGGCAGACGGTTGAAGTAGCGGCGCCGATTGAGACGATCCCGGTGTTTGTGCGGGCAGGTTCGATTGTTCCGCTCGGGTCACAGGTGGAGAGCACGCACGACAAGCAGTCGATTGCCAGGGTGCGGGTGTATCCGGGAGCGGATGCCGACTTCACGCTGTTCTCCGACGATGGGACGACCTATGCATATGAGAAGGGAGCGGGGTCGGTGACGCGTGTGCATTGGGATGACGCGAAACGGCAGCTCACGCATGAGGGAGCTTCGGCGTGGAGCGGACCAGATTCGACAATCGTTGAAGTGGCCAAACCCTAAAAGGGGCGGTCGCTTCGGATACCGAGCTGCGGGATTCATACGTCTAAATGCCAGTACCATTCCTTGAATGAGCCGATTGCTGGTATCCGATAGATAAGCAGGCGGTTGCGATCGCGTAATCGGGCCGCGCCGAAGCTCCGGATGCAGCTATCGGCTGATTTACAATCGGGTAGGTAGCAGGAAAGATCTTAATGAGTCTTTTTCCCGAAATTTCAAGCCGGCCGTGTGCGCGGCTGGTTCAGGCGGGCCTCGCGTTTGGGATTGCCGCCGTGTTTGCCGGATGCGGGAGCTCGTACCGGCCGGTTATCACGCCAATCAATCCCTCGGGTCCGCCCGCGCAGCCGATCGGCTACGCCGTCGTGGTGTCGTCACCGGCGTCTTCGGCTGCCGGAGTTGCGACGGTGATTGACTACTCCGGCGATACCATCATGGTGCAGGCTCCGATCGGGCCGAACCCCTTCGCCTTCACACTTGATTCAACCGGTTCCAATGGATACACGGTGAACAGCGATGGTACGCTGACGAATTTCCAGGTATCTCAGACGCAGCCTCAAGTGAAAGATATCCACTACTCGACGCTGCCTCCGGCCGCTCAGACGGTGGGTTTGTTTTCTCCCAGCGCTGGGCTGTGGGTTGCCGATTTGAACCAGAACGTTATCGACGTGCTTGCGCCAGCAACGGCAGCACAGTCGTTCAAGCTGGCAATTCCAGTCGCGACCACTCCGATCGGTGTTGTAGGCCTGGGAACGATCGGCCAGCATGTGTATTCGATCAGCCAGAATGTGCCGTTTGATACGACTTGCAATGTTGCACCCACGTCGGTTGCCGCAAACGGCGAGGCCGATGCGCTGGAGGTTACGAGTTTCACAGTTTCGGCGCGTATACCGCTTGGTAAGTGCCCGGTATACGGCGTGGAGAGTTCGGATGGCAGGCGGCTGTTCGTGCTCAATCGCGGCAGCGATACGATCACTGTCATCAACAGTCAGAACAATTCACTCGACCAGTGCACTCCATTCACGAATCAGAGTGGACAGCCCGTAACTTGTCATCCCAGTCTCCCGCTCTCAACGACAGCGGGGCTGACGGGGGCGAATGTGCCGGCCGTTGCGGGACCTGTGTATGCCGAGTACATCGCGGCGACGCAGCAACTTGTGGTTGCGAATTACGACGGCGGAACGGTAAGCCTGATCGATGTGAGCCTTGATCAATACGGGAATGACAGCCCCACATTCGGCACGACATTCACGATTCCGGTGGGACACAATCCGGCGAGCGTGACTGCTCTATCGGATGGGAGCAGAGCATATACGGCGGATCAGACCGACGGGACGGTGCACATCGTGAACCTCACGAGCCACACGGTGGAGAAAGTTCTTCAGGTGTCTGGCCATCCCCGCACCGTCGTGTCCACCTCAAACTCGCTCTACGGCAAGGTATACATTGCCTCGCCAGACAGCACGTTCCTGACGATTCTCCGGACGGATCAGGACATCGTCGATACGGTAGTTCTGATTCAGGGGAACTTGATCGATGTCAGAACCACGAACCAGAACGGAACACGAGGCAACGCGAATATCTATAGCCGGATACCCGGAGGCGGACAGCCTTGCTATCGACCTGGGACAGAGGGCTCTCTGGCCACATGCCAGGCTATTCACTAGGGTCAGCAATAATAAGCTCCCAAGGGCCATTCCGTTTCCGGGGTGGCCTTGGTTTTTTGCGTAGAAAACTAGCTTGTGACTCGAAACACAGACCGGAGTTTAGACGGACCCGGAAGATAGTTGCCGATGAGCAAGGCTCGGCTAAAAGTCAAGTTGACTCGGCGGCATTTCACGGTCGGCGGGGCTTTGGCCGGTGCTGCGGCGATGATCGCTTGCCGTGGTGCGAAGGCGAACAATTGGGAGTTTCTCAGCGATGCGCACGCCAGAGCACTCGGTGCGCTATGTGACCAGATCATCCCCGCGGATGACTTTCCCAGTGCGTCGCAAGCGGGAGTGGTGAACTATATCGATCGTCAGCTTGCGCGGCATTACCAGAGGCACCAATCGGCATATCGTGAGGGCCTCGACGCGATTGATGAGATGAGCCGGAGGCGGTTTGGCGTGGCATATGCAGATGCGGGTGCGGATCAGCGTCTGCAAATTGTCATTGCGATCGAGAAAGAGAAACGGGACTTCTTCGAACTTGTCCGCGAGCACACGATGGAGGGGTACTACGGTTCGCCACGCCATGGGGGCAATCGAGATGCCGTGAGCTGGCGGATGCTGGGATTGGATGAGCCTCCGCTGCGGGGCCGCGCGCAATACGACCTTCAGAAGGGAAGCGACGGATGAAGCGCGTGAATGCCGTGGTGATAGGCGCTGGGGCGGCGGGTGGGATCGTTGCGAAGGAACTGTCGACAGCAGGTCTGAGTGTGGTCCTGCTGGAACGAGGCAAGTGGTATACGGCGGCCGACTGCCGGAAGGACGATCTTCGCAACCAGCGAACTACTGTGCTGGGCAATGCGTTTGGGCCGGAGGATGCGGGAAATCCCCGGCTGTGGGTCGACAAACTGGGCACTGCGCACGTTGCGATGCCGAGCGAAGGGTCGTACCAGAACAATGCAGCGTGCGTGGGCGGAGGGACGCTGAGCTACGGCGCCCAGGCGTGGCGCTACATGCCGCAGGACTTCAGGATGCGTTCG
>DATJEO010000240.1:0-5840 GCA_035496515.1 Occallatibacter sp. | reverse complement strand
CTCCAGTGACTCCCCGCATCACCATCGCCATCGACACCGGCGGCACCTTCACCGACTGTGTCTACCGAGTCGCAGGCCGCACCGAAGTCCTCAAGATCCCCTCAACGCCCAATGACCCGAGCCGCGCCATCCTAGACGCAGTTCGCAGGATCTGCACCTCGCACTCAGCCGGAAAGCTCGAAGTTCGCCACGGTACCACCGTCGCGACCAATGCGCTCCTCGAACGGAAAGGCGCCCGCGTCGCCTTCGTCACAACCGCCGGTTTTGAAGACACCCTCGCCATCGCCCGCCAGGCTCGCCCCAACCTCTACGACTGGAACGAGCATCGGCCCGCACCCATCACCGATCTCTGCTTTGGCATTCCCGAGCGCGTTGCGCCCGACGGCTCGGTGCTCCTCGCCCCCCAAAAATCCGACCTCGACGATCTATGCTGCCGGATTCGCGACAGCCGGGCCGAATCCATCGGCGTCTCGCTTCTCTTCTCCTTCGCAAATCCTGCTAACGAACAGGCCGTCCGCAAAGCCCTTCTGTCACTCGGCTTGCCCATCTCGCTCTCCCACAAGATCCTCCCGGAGTTCCGCGAATACGAACGCGGCAGCACAGTGGCTCTCAATGCCTATATCGCTCCGCGAATGCAGAGCTACATCCGCTCGCTGGAACGCGGCCTGTCCCGACGCAACGCAACCCTCAGCATCATGCAGTCGTCAGGAGGAATTCTCTCCGCTGCGTCGGCCGCCTCTGAGCCCGTGCGCACCATTCTCTCCGGTCCCGCCGGTGGTGTCATTGGAGCGCTCAGCGTCGCCCGAACCGCTGGCATCGATCGCATCCTCACATTCGACATGGGAGGCACATCAACAGATGTTGCTCTCCTAGACTCCGGTAGCGAACCACCCACAACCAGCGAAGGTCAGGTGGAAGGACTTCCCGTCAGCGTCCCCATGCTCGACATCCACACCGCCGGTGCCGGCGGAGGTTCACTCGCATGGATGGATTCTGCCGGCGCATTACAGGTCGGTCCGCAATCGGCCGGAGCAGACCCCGGTCCCGCATGCTATGGCCGTGGCGATCAGGCCGCAGTCACCGACGCGAATCTTCTTCTCGGCCGGCTTCATCCAGATCACTTCCTGGGCGGAACCATGTCCCTCGATGAACCTCGCGCACGCCAAGCGCTTTCTGCCATTCCTACTAGCGCGTTCGCGGGCCCCGAACATCTCGCAGAGGGCATCATCCGCGTCGCTAACGCCCGCATGGAATCAGCGTTACGACGCGTCTCCGTCGAGCGCGGATTTGCTCCACGAACCTTCACGCTGCTGGCGTTCGGCGGAGCCGGTCCGCTTCATGGATGCGCACTCGCACAATCGCTCGGCATCGGTCGCGTTCTCATACCTATTGCTCCTGGTGCACTCTCCGCGTTGGGCATTCTCGACGCAGATCTCCGCCGTGAGTTCTCCCGCACCGTCATGCTCCCTCCCGGTTCCCCATCGATCGACGAAGCTTTCACTGCACTGGAGTCCGACGCCCGCGCCGCGTTCGCTTCGGAACGTACCCAGCTCATCCTCCATCGCTCCGCGGACCTCCGCTATCAAGGTCAGGGCTATGAACTCCGGGTCAACTGGTCCGGCAATGTCGTCGCCCGCTTCCATCAAATGCACGCACAGGCGTACGGCTACGCTGATCCCGCGCGTTCTGTCGAAATCGTCACTCTGCGAATCCAGGCGATCGCTCGCTCACCCAGGCCTCGTGTAGTCCGTGTGCGCCTCGGCAATCCAGAGGCTAGCCATGCGATCATCTCCAATCACCGCATCTTCGAAGACGGACGCTGGCGCAAAGCTCTCCTTTACGATCGATCGCAGCTCAGAGCTGGAAATCGCATCACCGGCCCCGCCCTCGTCATCGAGCTCTCCGCCACCACATATCTCCCCAGCGGCTGGGCTGCTTCTGTTGACGCACTCAGTAACCTGATACTTACGCTGCAGCCAAGAGAACGCAGATGACCACCCACAACCAACTCGATCCCGCTGAAATTGCCGTCATCGGCCACGCGTTACACTCCGTTGCCGTTGAGATGGGAGCTGCGCTTCGTCGTACCGCCTTTTCGCCGAACATCAAAGAGCGTCGCGACTACTCGTCCGCCCTTTTCTCTGCCCGTGGAGACCTCATCGCCATGGGCGACGACATGCCCGTTCACCTCGGCTCTATGCCCATGTCCGTTGCCGCTGTCCTTGCCGGTCTCCAACTCGGACCGGGTGATGTCGCTCTCCTCAACGATCCATATCGTGGCGGTACACATCTACCCGATATCACGATGGTCGCGCCCGTCTTTCATCCCGGCCGTAAGCGCGCAGCTTTCTATGTGGCAAACCGCGCGCACCACGCGGATGTAGGCGGCATGTACCCCGGATCGATGGGACCTTGCCGGGAAATTTCACAGGAAGGCATTCGCATTCCGCCTGTCAAACTGATGCGCGCAGGCAAGATGGACAACCAACTTCTCGCCACCATCTTGTCCAACGTGCGCACGCCACGCGAGCGCGAAGGCGACCTCACCGCGCAACTCGGCGCATGCCGCATCGGCGCGACACGCATGCTCGAGCTCGTTGAGCGCTTCAGCTACACGCGTCTTCTGCAGGGCATGCAAGCGCTGCTCGCCGGCTCTGATCGTCTCATGCAAAACGTGCTCGCGTCGCTCCCCGCTGGCGAGTGGGAAGCCGAGGACCTCCTCGACGATGACGGCGTAGTTCCGGGCCCGATTGCCATTCGTGTGAAGATCACTATCGATCCGAAGCGCCGCCGCGCCGTCGTCGACTTCGCCGGAACAGATCCGCAAGTTCCCGGATCCATCAACGCTGTTTACGCCATCACATGGTCCGCAGTCTTTTACGTCTTCCGCTGCCAGCTTCCCCCCGGCGCCATCGCCACTGCCGGATTGATGCGTCCCATTAATGTCGTCGCGCCTGAAGCCTCCATCGTGAACGCCCGCCCGCCCGCTGCCGTCGCCGGAGGCAACGTCGAAACATCACAGCGGATCGTCGATACTCTCATGCATGCTCTCGCTTCCGCGCTTCCCGATCGCATTCCGGTGGCAAGTTCCGGCACAATGAACAATCTCACGATCGGCGGCATCGATCCGAGGCGCGGTTCGCAATTGGCCCAGCCTTACACCTACTACGAAACTATGGCCGGTGGCCATGGAGCGTCGCCGCAATCTGTCGGCGCCAGCGGTCATCACGCACACATGACAAACTCGCTTAACACTCCCATCGAAGCCCTCGAATATGCCTATCCCTTCCGCATGGTTCGTTACGCCATCCGTCGCAACTCCGGAGGGGCAGGGAAGCACCGTGGCGGCGATGGTCTGATCCGCGAGATCGAACTGCTCGGCGACGCGCAGGTCACACTGCTCGCCGACCGCCGCGTCACCGCGCCATGGGGACTCGCCGGCGGAAACCCGGGAGAAAAGGGCAAGACTGCCATCTTCGACAACAGCGAAGAGCAGCAATTGCCCGGCAAATGCACCCGCGAACTGAAATCCGGCGCCCGCATCCGCATCGAATCCCCCGGCGGTGGCGGATGGGGAAAAGCTGAAGGCTGAGAGCTGAAAGATCTGCTCCCCCTGTCACGACCTCGGGTTCCGATGCAGCACATGTTCCGCAACATCCGGCCAGAACTCGCGGAACGTATTTGTCATCGCATCGCGCAGAATTGCGTATCCCCATTTCTGCGCCAGCGCTCCAGCAGAGCTATCAGCGCTGGGATAGTACGTCCTCCCAATCTCCTGCGCAATGGCGCGCCCCACCAGTTCGGACGCATTCACAGTATTCTTTCCGTGATAGTTCGGCGTAATGAACACCCGGGTGGATGAATACGCCCCTCGCTTCCAGAGCGGACCCTCGCCCTTCGCATAATACCGCTCATCCTCGTGCAACACGGTCGGTAGCGCAAAAATCACCCAGTAGTTCCCGTCAGTCTTGTCCAGAAAGCCGCGCCAGTAATAGCTCCAGAATCCCGGCACACCTTTGCCGAACGATTTGTGTGTGTCCTCTCCCTCTGCAATCATCGAAGTCAACCCGACAAATACGAACGACGAATAATCGAAGCTGTTCTGCGTTGCGATCTTGAACGCCTGCTTCGCCGTAGGCGGCGGCGGAATCGCACCCGCACTTACGGCGCGGTAATTCGGCATGATGCCCAGAATGCGCTTCGGTTGCTGCTTTCGCTTCGGCGCGCCTTCGTTCGCTGGAGCTTGCTTCGAGTTGGGATCTTTCACCTGCGTCTGCTGCGGCTCCGGCGCATCCGGAAGGCTCGAAAAACTCGCTTCAATGCTAGTCGAGGAAACAGGGAACTCCGGCGCAGCCACAACCTTCTGTGAAAACGCCAGTGTGCTTGCGGCCAATCCGAAGCCGCACAAAACTGCCTTAAGGCAAAAATGCATCCAGTCACCAATTCCAGCGCATGCTGTTTGCTCTAAGTTGCCGAGGGCTTAGTTGAACGCTCTATGCGCACTAGCCTTCGGGGGATAACCGCGGAGCACCAACCTATATGTAATAAGTTGTGCTTCGAACAGGCTACTTGAAACTGCTGTAAACAGCGAGCCTTACCTCAGAACTGACCCTTCGCGGTTGGAGTTAGCTTCTTCAGAATGAACTCCTGCACCACCGTGCTCACAATCCGCTCGCCCGTGTCCAGAGCAAATCCAGTGAATACCAGGCTCGCTCCGCGATTTGATTCCGGATAGTACGCATTCGAAATCGCGCCCGAAATCAAATCTCCACCCAGGCTGGAAAAGTTGATCTCTCGCTTCCCGCTGTCTCCCCTGCAAACGAACGGCGCTGAGATCGCATGCATCAACCGCGACTTGTTCGATCCCGTTCCCTGATAAAAGTAGCGAGGATCCTGGTGTAGCAGAGCCGGCAAAATAGCGCCGCCGAACATGATATCTGTCACGCCGTCCGCATACACCGCGCCGAACCGTTCTCCATATCCCACCGCACCCTGCCGATAATTCGGCGTATCACCAGCCTGATTCATGCCTGCCAGTGTCGCTGCACCGATAATGCTTACCGGATCCGTTGCCGCCTTATACGCCATCTGGAACTTCAGCTTTGTCGTCAACGGAACAGCATTCTTCGAGTCATATACTACGTAGAAATTCGGAATGAATCCCAGCACGCGCTGCTGTTCTTCCAGCCGCACCTGTTGTGCCGCAATCTGTTCCGTCGACGAGTACACCGTTACAGACGACACACCCGCGTCGAACTTCAGCTTGATATCCGTGACTCCGAAGAACTGGCCCGAAGCCAGCATAATCGGCTGCGAGTTCCAGCTCTGAAATCCATTCGCCGTCACTGTAACACGATAAGGACCGCCGGGCTTCAGTCCTGCAAACTGGAAGAACCCTGACTCATTTGCAACCTGCGTCTGATGACCGGAGGGATCTGGTCCGTCCACCGCCACAGTAGCTCCCGGTATAAGATCGCCATTGGCGTCCGTTACAGTTCCATTAAGTTCAGCAGGTCCCGCATCCGGTGCGGAGGGCAGGGTTGCAGACTCAGTTGGGGACGGGTTCGCAGTTAATCCTGCACCCAGGCTCATGTTGCCTGCGCTCGTCACTGGGGTTTGTGCTCCAGCCGCAATGGGAATAAGCGCGGCAAAAGCCGCTGCAATGAGAAGAGAATTATGGCGCATCCATTCACCCACGAGGGAAATCGGTGCACCAGCCCGAACGTCTCATCAGGCCGCTCGACCAGGTACACCTGAGGGTGCATCCGCCACACATTCGGCGGCGGATGCGTCATCTCAAGGAGGTATTCTCCTTGGCAGTTAGACGTAGTTTGCCACCA
>DATJEO010000239.1:0-10297 GCA_035496515.1 Occallatibacter sp. | reverse complement strand
AGAGGGGGTGTCGCCAAATATCTCTGCGCATTTAACTTAGCTGTAGATATTTCTTATATAAAGACTTGCGGCGATTGCGAAGGCATTTGAAATGTGATTTCCCAAAAGACAGGGGCAATATCCTCCATGCAGCCAGATGCGGTTGGAATGCGTGTCCTCTTCTTTGATTTCATTATGCGCCGATCGAGGATATCGTCTGCAAAGTGGAGGACGGGATATCTGTGTTTCGAATCAGGGGCGTAGCGGGTGAGGAATTCTTGGTGCTTGACTTTGCAGAAGCGACAAAGGTCCCTTGGATTCGCTTGCGTGTCGATCGTTTAGCTGTTTGGCGATAACCCGCTCGGAAACAGTAGCAAACCGTTGAGCGGGGCACGAGCTACCCCGCTCACGGAGCGATCTGTCAGTCTTGAGTTTTGGTTCTGGGTTTCGGAGTGTGCGCGGGTGGCTTCATGCGTTCCCGCTCCTCTTTTTCGAATTCCTCTTCGAACTTCCGAGTGGGTTTTTCCGGTTCGAGAGTGCGGATGGGCGCGCCCACTTCCGGCGGAACAGGCGGGTGAATTTCACTCAGGACCTTCAGCGGAATGTCGGGATCGACCTTCCAGATGGGCGGGACGACCGGCACGTTCTTCCTGAGAGTGGCTACGGTGATGTGCGGCCAGCTCAGTCCGTTGAAATTGAGCATCACGGTTTGCGAATACTGAAGCTGCAGAAAATTCGGAGTGCCTTTCACTGTCTCAATCCAGAACGTAGCGAAGACCTCGGCTGAAACCGCATTCGGCCCGTGGGGGCCTCCGGCGAGGAAGGCTGTGTTCGCCGTACCTCCTCCCACGATTGCGGCTGTGGGTTTCGTGGAGATCTGCAGGGTGGTGGTGGAAAGAATGGTCTGACCTGCGATGGCTGCCTGAAGAACGGAGTTTGGATTATCGACCATCGTCTGCGTGATGCCTGCGATCTGCGCAGCCGGCGAGCGAAATGCCGTAGGTATGGCGAGGTTCTGCTCGGGGAAGTGGAATACGGAGCCCGGGCTGTTGATGATGAACGGCAGGATGTTGTTGTTTGGAATTACCGGAGGCCCTGCCGCGGAGGTTGCAGTGCCCTGGGCGAGGATGGTGGTGCCGTGGGGAATTGAGGCCATGCGCACAACGGTTCGCGGTTCCGCGGGATCAGAGGTCGCGGGGACAACGGCCCAGATTCCGGGCTCGATGTGCAGGCCTGCTGTTACGTTGGCATCGGAGATCTGTTGCATGTAGGTGAGACCGAACATATTGATGTCGGGCTGAAGCAGGCCCCGGTTGGGAATGGCTCCGCTGATGGCGTCGAAGGTGATGGAGTCGAGCGTCAAGTTGAGTTGCAGGAATCGGTCCTGGCCCGGGGTGTGGTTGGGACGCCAGATCATGTTGAAGCCTTTCCCTCCCCACTCTCCGCTGAGGACGGCAAGGGGGCCGAGCGGATTGGGAATCGGAAAGGGAAAGTGGATGGTGTCCTTTACAGGCGGCAAAGGTCTGAACACGAAATCGTCTTTGAGATTCATATGTCCTCCTCGGGGATGTTGTTCCAGCCAGATTCTGAGAGGGTGGGAAAGGAGCGGCGCGTCAGTGACTGAAGCAGCGCCTTTCTATCGGGAATAGTGTTCGGCGTATGGGAATCGTTTCAGCGGCCGCGAGGTATGAAGACGGCATTCGCCTCGATGTTTGTGCGATTGGCAGCTAATGGCGAGTTGCGGGTGCACTCGGAAAGATTCCCTCGGGGCTGAAGCCCGGAACATTTTGTGGTCGTTCGCGGCACAACCAAAATAGCGTTCCTGATAACGACGTGCCCAATTCGTTGGTGGGACTAGGGACGCCACTCTGCGTAGAGGAGTTCGATGGCAGAGCCGATGACGAAGCCCCAGGACCAGATTGGGTAGTGCTTGAATCTGGCGGGGACTACGTAGAGGTCTTTAGCTTCGGCGAGAGACGTGCCTGCATGGAAGAGTTTGTCCGCCTGCTCGGCGATGTCGTCGAAGATCGCCAGCGTTGTTGCGATGGCCTCCTGGCCACAGAGTTGGCCGTGTCCGGGAACGAAGATTGTGTCTTTGTCGAAGGATGCGAAATGATCGAGGGTTTTTCGCCATGCAGATATCGAGGCTTGTGGGTCGAAGGTGACGGGGTACTTGCCTTGGAAGAGCAGATCGCCGGTGAAAACGATGTTCTGATCGGGGACCCGCACGATGATGTCGGTTCCTGAGTGGCCGGGCTGATGTTCAAGGATTGCTGAGAGACCCCCGATGTCCAGGGTGAGCGGCATCTCAGCGGGATCGAGCGGACGGTTGGGCAGGCCCAGTCTGCTGGCTTTTGCGGAGGCGAGAATCTCAGACATGGCATTGAGATCGCTCTGAGCGTGTGCGCGCGCGAGATGGGTCTTCGCATCCTTCAATCGTTTCTCAAACGGGCCGAGAGTTTCTTCGCTTGGTTTGGTCTGCATGGCCCCGTAGGTCTCGGTGATGCGTCGCGCTGTGTCCCTGTGCGCCCAAAGTGAGATGTTGTGCCCGATGTAGAATTCGTTGCCCATTGAATGGTCGTAGTGGAAGTGGGTGTCGAGGGCGGCTTTGATGGGAACTTCGGTTGCGAGGCGCAGGGCATCGAACTGGAAGAATGCGCCAGCGGGCGAGTTAAAGCCCTCGATGAGGAAGGCGGAGTCTTTGCCGACGAGGAACCCGCCGTTGCAGGTGGTCTGTGCACCTTTGGATGGATCTGAGATGGTGGCGTATACGCCGGCTCCGATTTGGCGAACGGAGGCAAAGCCGTGGTCGATGAGAAGTGTCTTCGAAATGCGTGTGTCGGGCAGCTGAGCAGCCGAGAGCGCGCCTGGAGGGAAGATGTCAGCAAATGCGCCGGCTGCGAGTGAAGAGAGGCCGCCGAGGAGGAAGCTTCTGCGCGAGGTCCCAGATGTGTGGTCGTGCATGACACCTCCGCTTGCTAGGTCAACTGCGAATTGTGCTGCTGGAGCTTGGCCGCGAGTCTTCTCATCGCGGAATTTTCGAATATGACCTCACCGGATTCTGCGCTGTGCAGAGCTATTTCCGCGGCGATGGAGCGTCCGAGAATATGCTGGTCAATGTTGCCGAACTTGCCAGGCACCAGACTTCCTATCCAGCCAGCGTAGGCGGGAGTGTGTGCGTTGCCAACTATGATTCCGGGGCGGAAGATGGCGAGGCGCGTGAAACCGACACTGCGGACAGTGTCTTCTTTCATGCCCATTACGCGGACATAGCGGAAGCGGCTGCGAGCTGTGCTGCCTACGGCAGAAAGAAGACAGAACTGGGTGATTCCGCCAGCGTGGCAGCCGCGCGCGAATGCGCCGACAACGCCGAGCTCGAGGCGTTTCAATTCTTCTTCGGTCCAGCGCATAGATCCGGAGCCGACACCGACGCAGCTTATGGCGCTGGCCGGACCATGGCTCAATACTTCGCGGGCGAGGGCGGTGGTGCGGTCGGTGAAGTCGAAGGCGGCTGTGTCGAGCACGATGTTGCGAACACGTGATCGCTGCGCGATGGGCTTGCGGGTGACCATCACGACTTCGCAGCATTCCGGCAGGGCGAGGAGTGCGGTGACGGCCGCGCTGCCGACCTGTCCTGTGCCACCGAGGATGATTGCGGCGAATGGAGGGGGCATGAGATGTCCTGTCGTTACCCTAAACTGTCGTGACGGATGCAAACGGTTCTGTCGCCCCTACGGGGCTGGATTCATTGAACTCGCTTCCACTTATTCCGCGCGAAGATTACCTCCCACTCATCGCGCAAAGAACGCGCGATGAATGGGGCACCCACGCCGTCTTGTTGGGAGGTGATTTGTTAATCCCCGGTCCGCAAATGAGAGGGACCGGGGGCACCCGTACTCGGCTTTAGAGAGAATACGGCGATCTCACTTCATTTCACCCATGTCTTTGAGGACGGCCATGGCGGCGTTGCGGCCGTTGATACCGATGACAGAGCCGCCGGGGTGGGTACAGGCTCCGCAGAGATAAATACCATTCATTGGAGTGCGGGCGGAGAGGCGTTTGTCCCACATGTAAGGGGGTAGGCACTCGCCCTGGAAGATGTGTCCGCCGGTGAGGCCGACTTTCTGTTCGATGTCGGGTGGGCCGAGTACCTGCGCGTCGAGGACGGCGGAGTCAATTGTCCCTTCGCCGATGTTGCTGCAGAAGCGGCCGAGGGATTTCAAAGCGAGGGCGCGAACTTCATCGCGCCGTTGGTCCCATGTGCCGCGGGCGAAGGAGTAAGGAACGTACTGGGCGAAGACACTCATGGTGTGCTCGCCATGCGGAACGACGGAGGGATCGTGAACGCTCTGGAAGTAGAGTTCGCACCAGAGGTAGTCGGGAAGTTCACCACGGCGCGCTGCGGCGTAGCCGGCCTTCCATTCGTCTTTGGTGAGCGGCGTATTGACCTGACCGTAGTGGTGGGCCTGGTTGGTTCCGGGACGCGCGATGAAGTTGGGGAGTTCGCGAAGGTGGACGTTGAGCTTGACGGTGCAGCCTTCTATAGGAATCTCTTCAATGCGCTGTTTCCATGCAGCGTCAGCGGAGGCGCCGAGCATGGTGAGAGTGCGGCGCGGGTCGGCATTGGAGATGATCACAGGTGCGGAGATGCGTTCGCCGCTTTCGAGGAGGATGCCTACTCCGGGTATCATCTCGGCGACGGGAACTCCGGAGATGACGGTAGCTCCGGCTTCGCGAGCTGCATCGCAGAAGTAGAACGAGACCATGCCCATGCCGCCTTTGATGTATCCCCACATGCCGGGTATGCCGCCGAGGCGGCCTGAAGAGTGGTGGAATCGGATAGAGGCCGTACCGGGATCGAAGGGGCTGGCGTTTGTTCCGATAACGCCCTGGCCGAGCAGCGCGATCTGTAGGCGCTCGTCGGCGAGGTAATGCTCGACCATTTGGGCCATGGACCAGTCGAAGAGGACAGAGCGGGCTTCGGAGTCGTTGCCGAGGCGATCTTCTATTTCGTCGCGGGTGGGAGCGTCGCCAAGCCAAGTATCCTTCGGGCCTGCGGGGCGGAGAGCGTCGCGGAGGCGGCGGATAACGTGGCACATGGCGGTCCAGCCGTCGACGTCGTCTGGTGAAAGCTTGCGGACGGCTTCGGCGCAGTGCTCGTCGTCGTCCCAGAGTTGAATGCTGGTTTCATCGAGGAACGGAACGAAGAGGCCATTGACGGCGGGTGTCCACCGGAAGCCGCGGCGAGGCAGATCGAGTTCTTCGATCACGAGGGGATGAAGAAGGCCAGCGAGATAGGCGCATGGAGACATGCGGACGCCGGGAAAGGGCTCCTCGATAGTGCATGCGCCACCGACGCGCGGGCGGCTCTCTATAACGAGTACGCGCTTGCCAGCGCGAGCAAGATAGGCGGCACAGGCGAGACCGTTGTGTCCGGCACCCACGATGAGGACGTCCCAGGATTTGGAGGAGAGTTCGCGAATGGGGACGGGCAGGCCGATTTCGCCGAGAACTGCGGCTGTGGGTGAGTCCATGCAAGGACTACGGTAACACTCAGCCTGACGGTGGGCGCGATGCGCCGATGCTCAAGTGAGTAAGCGGTCACTTAACGCTGATGTCGCCGTCTACATCTACGATGAGTGTGTTGCCTTTGATCTGCATGGAGTGGACTTTTAGCCGATCGAGCGTGACCTTATAGTTTGATGAAACGGTGGAGCTCTCGAGCGCTTTGCGCAATAAATCTGCTGCATCGACTTTCATGCTGGATGGAACTTGTCGGCTCAGGAAAGGCGTTAGCAAGAAGTTCAGTTCGCGCTGATCGCTGACTTTGACAAGTTGGGCATCGCGGAAGCCGATCGATTCACCCTCCCCATAGGGAGCCATGGAGACTTCGGCCTGGGGAGAGAGGGAGATTCCGATGCAGGCTCCGCCGACGGACTTGCCCATGCGGGCGCGGGTTTTTACTTTGACGAGGATGCGATCCTGGATGAAGGTGACGCGGGCGTCGTCGGCGTAGACTGCACAGGCGGAGCTGGGTGTGCCCTTGAGGTAGAAGCGTCCGTTCGGACCGGCGAAAAGCTGCTGCTTCAGGGTTCGTTCCAGGGCGTCGCGACCTATCCGCAGCTCTACGGCGCGTGAGGGCAAAGCTCCAGCGGCAAGCAGTAGGAAACTGCAGGCAATGGACAGCCACACTTTGTTCATACCTTTATAGTGCCATCAACAGAGTGGGCGAGTCATTTCAAGAGTGGGAAGTGGAAGAAATGAAGGATTTTAGGTGAGACCTGGAGGGACGTTACCCAGGGCAAGTCATGCGTTATGAGTTACCTGGAGCTGTGGATAAGGTGGGCAGTTTCAACTGTGAAAACGCTTAACTTTTTGAGCGTTAGCTATTGATTTTTATAGGAATTCTACCTAAAATAGAACACATAGAGTCGCCTCAGGGCCGCAAGGACCCCCAGCCAGTCGCCCGAGGTAGTTGGAAAGCAATCCCACTCCTTTCTGAGGAACAAAAACACAAATGGCAAAACGTAGAGGAAATCCGAATTGGGGCAAGCCTGAGCCCATCGGCCCAGTTGTACCCACCGTGACCTCCTTCGAACAGATCGTCAAGGAGTTCAAGCTGACCCCGGATCAGTACATCCGGTCCACCCGACTTCGTGAGTGGGCCCGCCGGAACAAAAACTCCAAGTACATTCCTGAGGCGCTCCTTGAAGCATGGGGCTTTGAGATCGAGTCTACGTTGTAGATCTCAGGTTCAATCTCTGTCAACGAAACGCCGCCTCCGGGCGGCGTTTTTGTTGCCCGGAAGTAACGGTCTTTGCCGTGATGCTTGCAATCGGAGAGAATGAAAGTTGATCCCATGCCTGAGAGCCAGCGCACTTTCGAACCACCGTTTATTGACGTCCCCGGAGCCGTTGCGGAGATTAGGGCCGGACGGATGGTGGTTGTTGTAGATGACGAGGATCGCGAGAACGAGGGCGATCTGACACTTGCGGCGGAGCATGTGACGCCGGAATCGATCAACTTCATGGCTCGCTATGGGCGGGGGCTGATCTGCCTGACATTGACGGAAGAGCGGGCTGATTATCTGCGGCTTTTTCCGATGACCCAGCAGAACTCGTCGCGCTTTGGAACAGCTTTTACGGAGACGATCGAGGCGCGCGAGGGGGTGACGACGGGGATTTCGGCGGCTGACAGGGCGCATACGATCAGGACGGCGATCGATGCGAAGTCTACGGCGGCAGACCTGGCTCGGCCCGGGCATATTTTTCCGTTGCGCGCGCGGCAGGGAGGGGTGCTGGTCCGCGCCGGGCAGACGGAGGCATCGGTTGACCTGGCGAGGCTGGCGGGGCTGACTCCCTCGGGCGTGATCTGCTAGATTATGCGGGACGACGGGGAAATGGCGCGGGTTCCGGACCTGATCCCGTTCTGCACGGAGCACAAGCTGCGGATTCTGACGGTGGCTGAGTTGATCCGGTACCGGCTGCGCAACGAGCGTTACATTGTGCGCGCCGGCGAGACGCGGATTCAGACGAAGTATGGCGAGTTCCGGATGATCGCATACGAGAGCGAGGTCAACGGAGGCGAGAGCCATATTGCGCTTGTTCGCGGGGACCTTTGCCCGAGTTGCCCGGCGTGTACGGAAGGGTCGGCGAACGTTCCGGGGGATCCGCGGACGAATCGGCCGCCGTGTTCTCATGCTGTGCTGGTGCGGGTGCATACGCGGTGTACGGCGGGCGATGTGTTCGCCGCGGATTGCAAGTGCCGCGAAGTTCTGGACCAGTCGATGCGGATGATTGCGGAAGAGGGCTGCGGCGCGATTCTGTATCTGCACAACACGTCGCGGGGTTTTGAAATCGATAAGCTACCCGCGGCGGGCTCGACATTTGAGATTGCCGGGAAGGCGGCGTCTGCACCGTCGGATCGGCTCATTCTTCACCAGGAGCTGCGCACGCGGGAGGGCTCGCAGGCGCGGACGGGACGGATATTGCGGGCGATCGGGCTGGGAGGGCAGATTCTGTCGGATCTAGGCATACAGCGGATTCGGCTGCTGTCGAATACGCCGATGCACATTCCGGCGCTGGAAGGATTCGGACTGGAGATCGTGGAGCAGGTTCCGATTCCAGTGGAAGAGTGCAGCCGGGTCTGAGTGAGCGCACTCGAGCAAACAAATCAAAATCACATAGCTGTCCTCTGACGAGGGTTTAGGATTTCCGGTGGAGATCCGCGGGGACGCGTTGCGTCTCGAATCAGCGGAGCACGGAGATACAGATGCGCGGAAGAACGTGCTGTGCCCTTGTGATGGCAGGGCTGGCGGCGGGCGCGGTTTGTCGGGCACAGAACGAGGTTCCACATAAGCTGATCCCAGGCAAGATGCCGAAAACGGCCACGGTGGATCCTCGATACCTCTCGTACAACGTGGAGATGGTGGAGGTGATCGGCGGCAGATTCTGGGCGCCCTATAAAGACGACAGCAGTGCCGCTGCGCCGAAGCCACCCGATCCAAACCAGCCCGCAGGGCTCGACCCAAATCTCTTTGAACAGAGGAAGCCGATCGATCTGTCCAATGCGCGGCTGCTAAAGCTTGCGAAGGCGCTGAGCCCCGCCTACGTTCGTGTTAGCGGCACGTGGGCGAACAGCACGTATTTCCAGGACAGCGATGCGCCGGCTCCGGCTCAGCCGCCGGAGGGTTTTCGGGGAGTGCTGACGCGCGCGCAATGGAAAGGCGTGATCGACTTTTCTCTTGCCGCAGATGCGCCGATCGTAACATCGGTTGCGATCAGTGCGGGTGTGCGCAATAAAGAGGGCGTGTGGACTCAGGAGCAGGCGAAGGCGCTGTGGGACTACACGCGCAAGGCGGGCGGGACGATTGCTGCGACTGAATTCATGAATGAGCCGACGATTCCTGGGCCGGGCGCTGCTCCGAAGGGATACGATGCCGCAGCTTTTGGGCGGGATGCGAAGCTGTTTGGCGCGTTTTTGAAGAAGGAATCTCCGAAGACGGTTTACCTGGGACCGGGAGGCGTGGGCGAGGGCGCGGCAGGGCTGATTTCTTCCGCATTCAGGATGAACTTGATCAAGAGCGATGACATTCTGAAGAGCACAGGGCCAATCTTCGATGGATTTTCTTATCACTTTTACGGGTCGGTTTCGAAGCGTTGCGGTGGGAAGATGACGGTTGATAGGGCGCTGACGTCTGAGTGGCTCAACAGCACTGATTCAACCGAGCAATTCTACGCGGAGCTTCGTGACAAGTATTTGCCGGCGAAGCCGATGTGGTTGAACGAGACCGCGGAAGCGGCATGCGGGGGGGACCGGCTGGCGGCGCAGTTTGTGGATACGTTCCGATTTGTCAATCAGCTGGGAACGCTGGCGCAAAAGGGAGTAAAGGTCGTAATGCACAATACGCTTGCGGCGAGCGACTACGGACTAGTGGATGAGAGCACGCTGGAGCCGCGGCCTGATTACTGGGCTGGGGTATTGTGGAAACGTTTGATGGGCACAACGGTGCTGAATCCGGAGGCTCAGGCTGATCCGGCGGTTCGGGTTTATGCGCAGTGCATGCGGGGAGTGCCGGGAGGCGTGGCGCTCGTTGCGATGAACACGGATGCTAAGACGAAGCACTCCATCGCGATTTCGACGCCTGCGGAGCGCTACACGCTTACCTCGGATTCGCTGACGAGCAATGCGGTGTCGTTGAATGGGACTGTTTTGCGGGCGAACGCGGATGGGTCGCTGCCGGAGATAAAAGGTCAGCGCGCTGAGGCTGGGACGATTGAGATGGATCCGGTGAGTGTCGTGTTCCTGGCGGTTCCTTCTGCGAAGAACTCGGCATGCAGGGGCAAGTGAGGTCGCACGGGCCCGAGTCGATTTCGAGTTGTATTTGCGGCACGGCTGAAGACTCGTACTCGCTTCCCACCCTCACTGCGGAGAACTTCGGCTAGACACCCGGCATAACTTGAAACGTGGACGCCGATTGTTGAAGTAGATGTGGCGCGCTCAGGGTTTGGTATGCTCCGGGTACTGACGCAGAGATTCGGGAGACTTCTATGCTGACGCCGCCCATTCCGCCGGATGAGAACGCAAGACTCGAAGTTCTACGCGCGCTAAATATCCTGGACACGCCACCGGAGGAGCGGTTCGACCGGCTTACGAGGCTGGCGCGGCGCGTTTTCGGTGTGCCGATTTCCACGGTGACAATGGTCGACTCGAATCGGCAGTGGTTCAAGTCGTGCGGGGGAGTGGACGTGCGTGAAACTCCGCGAGAGATTTCGTTCTGTGCCCACGCAATTCTGTACGACGACTTGTTCGTGGTGGA
>DATJEO010000238.1:0-4989 GCA_035496515.1 Occallatibacter sp. | reverse complement strand
CGTTGTATGCAATGCGCCCGTCATTAGCGATCGTTCTTTCCCGCACAATCGTCTGGTTCACATACACATTGCGAACCACGGTCGGATTCACCCTCATCACTGCGGTGTTATAAGCGAATCTTCCGTCTCGCCACTCGCCCCCGACGAATCCCTCTCCCATGTAGCCGTATCCATAATCGATGCCGCCATAGTACCCGACGTCATCTCCCCAATACCCTTCATGGAATCTATACCGGCCGTCCTCCCATCCCCACCACGGAGGCGTCCACAAGGCGCCCGTGTAGGGCGCGGGCACCCACTCGCCGGGAACCCAGTAGTATCCATCCTCTTCTCCCCACGCCCAGTACCCAGGGACCCACATCCATCCCTCTTCAGGGCACGGAGGCTGCTCATAAACTGGAAGAGCCGGCGGTGCCACCGTAACGGTAATCGCAATCTGAGCCTGTGTGAGTGTCGGCCCGACTGTGGATACAAACATCAGCAACAATGCCGGCAGAATCCAGCGCACAATCCTGATTGCATTCATGGGAGAACCTCCTCCGTCGCGCCCGCCGCTCTAAATATGCGATCTCTAATGGCAGGAGCATGACCTCTGCTATTCGTCGGGAAATCGATCAGGCCCTTGTTCGGTCACGCTGCTACTTGGAGCATCCGACTGCGAAATGCGTTGTACTCTGCTCCGGGCTTGTCCTTGAGATATCCGCGTCCAGCGCTGGAACGTCGCTGGAACCTGCCTTTAACTCAGTGAGTTATCTTTAGAAAGCAACCTGCGCCAGGCGCGAACAAAATACATGGATGTACTGAAGCAACTGTACGAACAACATTTCCGCTCCTCACCTGAAACGGCGAAACCCCTTCAAGGCCAGCTCGGCGGCTCCGGGCGCGCCATCATCCGTCTCTCCGGCCCAGCAGGGAGCGCCATCGGAATCGTCTATCCCATTCGCGAAGAGAATGTCGCCTTCCTCGAGTTCTCCCGCCACTTCCGCCGCCACGGACTTCCCGTCCCCGAAATCTACAAAGAGGATCTGCTTAATAACGCCTATCTCGAAGAGGATCTCGGCGATACCACGCTATTCGAATACCTCAGCGCCAACAGGTCCGGTGAAGACATTTCCTCGCCGGCGATCGAGGTCTACAAAAAAGTTGTGGCGGTTTTACCGCGCTTCCAGATCGACGCTGGCCGCAACATCAACTACAAGGTCTGCTACCCGCGTTCAAGCTTCGATCGCCAGTCCATCGCCTGGGATCTCAACTACTTCAAATACTACTTTCTGCGCCTCGCCGGCATTCCCTTCAGCGAACAGGCGCTCGAAAACGACTTCACACGCCTCACCAAGCTCTTGCTCGCCGCGCCGCACGACTACTTCCTTTATCGCGATTTCCAATCACGCAATGTGATGCTCCGCAATGGCCAGCCTTACTTCCTCGATTATCAGGGAGGACGAAAAGGCGCGCTCCAGTACGATATCGCTTCTCTGCTGTACGACGGCAAGGCTGATCTGCCTCCAGCCGCGCGGCAGGAACTGCTCGACCATTACCTTGATCGCCTCGCCGAATTCATCCCCGTCGATCGCGCAGCTTTCATGGAGTATTACTACGCCTACGTCTATGTACGTATCATGCAGGCTCTCGGCGCCTACGGCTTCCGTGGCTTCTACGAACGCAAAGCACACTTCCTTCAGTCCGTTCCTTACGCTCTGAAGAACCTCCGCTGGCTCGCGCACAACGTGAAGCTCCCCGTCGCTCTGCCCGCGCTGATGGAGTGCTTCCAGGGCATGCTCGCTTCAGAGAAGCTGATGCACATCGCCACCGGCACCGAGAAGCTCACCGTCCGCATCTTCAGCTTCTCCTTTCACCACCAGACGCCCGTCGATGAATCCGGCAACGGCGGCGGCTTCGTCTTCGACGCGCGCAGCCTTCCCAATCCCGGCCGCGAAGAACGCTTCAAACAACTCACAGGCAGAGACGCTCCCGTGATCGACTACCTGAATCAGCAAGGCTCGGTTCATCGCTACTTCGAACACGTCACTGCACTCGTTGACTCGACAGTAACGGCATACCGCAGCCGCGGCTTCGCCAATCTTATGGTCTCTTTCGGGTGTACAGGCGGTCAGCATCGCTCTGTCTTCCTCGCGGAACAATTGGCGGCGCACCTTCGCAATCGCCCCGACGTCGAGGTGGTCATCCGCCATATCGAAATGGAATCGAAGTTCCCGGAGAAGGTCGCATCGTGAGAGCGATGGTCCTCGCAGCGGGCCTGGGCACGCGGCTGCGTCCCCTCACCGATAACCGGCCTAAAGCGCTCGTTGAAGTTGCCGGACACACGCTCCTCGAACTCACGCTCGCCCGCCTCAAATCCTGCGGGATCCTCGATGTCATCATCAACACTCATCACTTCGCCGACATGGTGGCCGACTATCTATTTGCACATCAAAACTTCGGCATGCACATCGAGATCTCCCACGAAGAAATTCTTCTCGACACCGGAGGCGGCCTCAAACATGCGGCCCATTTCTTCCTCGCCGGCAACGACAACGAGCCCTTCCTACTCCACAACGTCGACGTCCTCAGCACCCTCGACGTTGCTTCGATGCTGCGCCATCACCGTGACCACAACGCCCTCGCAACGATAGCCGTGCAGGATCGCCCCACGTCGCGCTACCTTCTCTTCGATGAACTGGATCGCCTCTGCGGGCGTCGCGCTGGCATCGACGGCCCCGTCGAACAGGTCCGTGAAGCTCGCGAACTGCGGCCTCGCGCCTTCTCTGGAATTCACATCATCTCTCCGCGCATTTTCGAGCTGATCCGTGAAAACGGCGCCTTCTCGATCATTCCGGTTTACTTGCGTCTAGCTGCCGCCGGCGAATCCGTCATGTCGTTCTCCGCGGACAAGTACTACTGGCGCGACATGGGCCGCCCGCAACACGTCGCTGCCGCTTCGACGGACATTGAACGCGGCATTTATAACCTCGAGTAGCTTTCGTCGTCCGAATGACGGTAACTCGCAGCTACATACCCCAATTGCATTCCTAAGATCCCTGTTTTGATAGATCCTCGCCCAGGTCACGCGACATTAGTCCGTCCGTAAGTACCCTGAAGCCTCATCGTTGTAACTCCACTTGGGTTACTTAGGATGGATAGACGTTCAGCGCGCGCCTCATGCATGATGCACTTCTACCGAAATGGCAGACCATTTCTCGCTGGAGGTGTTATGCAATCGTTAGGCACTCTGTATCTGGCCCTTCGCAACATCATTGATCGTGAAGAAGGTCAGGATTTGGTCGAATATGCGCTGGTTGTTGCTCTGATCGCATTCGGCGCCATCACCGGAATGGGCTACCTCGCCACCGGGCTTAACAACGCGTTTTCCGGAATCGCCTCGACTCTAACCTCGAACGTTTAGTGGATTAGCAAGTCAGTACGCGCCTGGCCCCACCTTTGCCGGGGGCCTGGGTGGTAGAAGCGGCGCGAAGTTCTGAGCCATCACTTGAACCTCGCGCCGCTTGCTTTCCTACCTTCTCTGTCTCCTCCGATTACCACCCAAGAACATACGCGAACATCAGCGGAGCCACGATCGATGCATCCGACTCCACGATGAACTTCGGCGTCTTCTCGCCAAGCTTGCCCCACGTGATCTTCTCGTTCGGCACCGCACCCGAATACGACCCATAGCTGGTTGTCGAGTCAGAAATCTGGCAGAAGTACGCCCACAGCGGCACATGCTCTCGTTGCAAATCCTGGTGCAGCATCGGAACAACGCAGATTGGGAAGTCGCCCGCGATTCCGCCGCCAATCTGGAAAAACCCAAGCGGCGCTGTCTTCGTCGTCTCCGTGTACCATTCAGCGAGTTCCATCATGTACTCGATGCCAGTGCGTACGGTGTGCACCTTTTTCACGTCTCCCGAAATGCAATGCCCCGCGTACATGTTTCCCAGGGTCGCATCTTCCCAGCCCGGCACGAACATCGGCAGATTCTTCTCCGCCGCCGCAAGCAGCCAGCTGTTCTTCGGATCGATCTGATACGAGCCCTTCAACACACCCGACAACAAGATCTTGTACATAAACTGGTGCGGGAAAAACCGCTCATTCGCCTGATCGGCCTTGACCCATTCCGCAAGAACCTCGTTCTCGATCCGCCGCATCGCCTCCATCTCGGGGATGCACGTATCGGTCACCCGATTCATATGTCGGGAAAGCAGGGCTGCCTCATCGGCCGGCGTCAGATCGCGATAATGCGGCACGCGCTCGTAGAAATCATGCGCGACCAAGTTGAACACATCTTCTTCAAGGTTTGCTCCGGTGCAGCAGATTCCGTGCACCTTGTTCTGCCGGATCATCTCCGCGAGCGACAGCCCCAGCTCCGCCGTGCTCATCGCCCCCGCGATGGTCATGAACATCTTCCCGCCCGATGCGAGATGAGCTTTGTACGCTTCCGCCGCGTCCACAAGAGCCGCGGCATTGAAATGACGATAATGATGCTTGATAAAGGAACTAATCTCTGGCATTTTCGCTGTTTCTTACTCCCGTTCCCTACGCTAACACAGCGAAATCAGCAGAAAACGAACAAGGCGCTGCTGCGAACCCGCCTCACCAGCCTGACGAAATCAGCGCTGCAGCCCGGCGGCCGTCGCCGACTCTGACAAGCCAATTTCCTGCTCGGCTAATCTGGCGAGATCTCTCAGAAGCTGCCCGTCTTCATCGGTGAATACCCTCGGCTTCATGTCAATTACGCAAATCGTTCCAATCCTGTAGCCGTTGACCACCAGTGGACATCCGGCATAGAAGCGAATCTTCGGATGCTCCGTCACGAACGGATTGTCCTTGAACCGCTCATCCTTCGCAGCATTTTCCACCACGAACAAGTCGTCGTACAGAATTGCGTGGGCACAGAACGAAATCTCTCGCGGAGTTTCACGCACGTCCACTCCCCCGCACGACTTGAACCACTGCCGATTCGAGTCGACCATTGTCACCGTGGAAATCGGCACA
>DATJEO010000237.1:0-18607 GCA_035496515.1 Occallatibacter sp. | reverse complement strand
GCCCGCAAAGAAGGCATCCGCATCGCCCAGGAAATGCTCGAGTCCGTTCGCGGCATGGTACAAGGCGTCCAGGTCAGCGCCCCCTTCGGTCGCTACACCGCCGCCGCCGAAGTCATCGCCAGTGTCCTGCCCCAAGCCGTTCTCGACCTCCAGTGAACGGGTGCCCCATCCATTCGGCTGCTCTTATCGAATGGGTGGATACGAGCACCATGCCCCGTAGGAGCACTGGAAATAGCCAAGGACAAGCGTGTCAGCGCGCAGTCCTGGGCAACCTCATCATGACAGCTCCGACAGAACCCTCTACATCTCGCTCGCCTGCACCACGCCTTGCTCCCGCGAAAACACAATCCTCTCCGGTGCCACCGCACCACCGGTCAGCAGCATGCTCATCGCCTGCTCCATATTCAGGTCCGTCAGTGTCACACGGCTCATCGGCAGCAACTGCAGAAACGCCGACGTCGGATTGATCGCATTCGGCAACAGCACTGCAGCCAGCTCTTCACCGGTATTCGAATCCAAAATCGTCCGCGTCAAAAACCCGATGCTCTTCTGCCCCGCTATCGGAAAATCAACCAGCACCACCCGCTGGTTCGAATCCTTCTTCGCCATCATTGTGTCCAGCAGTTGCCGCACCGACGAGTACACCTTCGCCACAATCGGTAGCCGCTCCAGCACCGACTCGAACAACCCAAACACCTGCCGCCCGATGACCAGTGAGGTCAGCCTTCCCAATACAAACAATACCAGCAGCGTCAAGACGACAGCCAGGACCGACTGCATCCATGGCCGTCTTAGCCACGCCTCCGGATACATCGTCTGCAATCCGTAAACGAGCGGCTGACCTGCGCGCACCAGCTTGTCCAGCAAAAAACTGAACACCAGCCACGTCACAAACAGCGGGCCCACCGTGATCAGTCCCGCGAGAATGTTGCGCTGCAGACTCCGCAATGGATGGACAAGTACGGATTTCAATCTGTGCTCCTTGAAAATCAGAATACGGAATCGATCCCGGTTTTTCAGAACTAGCTTCGCTTCGGCATCCCCTATAGTTGTTACTTAAATGGTGGCTGCATGATCGATCCCCTCGGCCCGGATCCAAACGATCCCGCGACCAAGCCCGCAAAAGCGACCGATGTCATCTCTGACTTCGAAGCTCCGGGCGCAGCGGCTCGTCTCCGGCCGAAGGTCAGGCACGCCAACTACGACAGCCCCGAAGCCCTCATCCGCCCCGAGGACGCTACAGCCCACAATTCCATCCCCGAACCAGCTACGCCTCCCAAGCATGAACCTCAAGCCAAATCAGCAGCACCACCCGCCGTTATTCCAAAATCAGAGCCGATACCTGTGCCCAAAGCCGCTTCAAACGCCGTCGTCCTTCCCAAATCAGCGCCGAACCCAGTGCCCAAATCCGCCACCAACGCTCTCGCCCGCCCTGTCCCTCCCAAACCGGGCAAACTCGAACGCGCCGTCGGTCTCGCCAGAACCATGCTCCCCATAGTCGGCAACCTGCTTCCGCTCCTCGAAGGCAATGTCGCCGGCGCCGCCGCCAACCTCATCGCCAACCGTCAGGGCCCGCAGGTAGACCTCAAGCCGATGGAAGAGGCGATCGCCAAGCTACAGTCTGACCAGCGCGCCCTCACCTTCCACACCGGCGAACAGAAACGAGCCATCCGCCGCATCGAGGACGAGTTCGCCACCCTCCAGGAAGCTGTTCAGAAACACGCCGCCGATCAGGCCGAGCTCGCCGAACAACTCGTCAAACTCGCCAAGCGCACGTCGACCTTCATGCGCCTTGTCACCATCCTGCTGGTCGTCTCCATCCTCTTTTCCGCCCTCCTGGTCGTCCGCATCGCCTACCTCATGCACACCTAATCAGCAATCTCCCGTAATCCATCGCATCGCTTCAGTCCTGCCATACTCCGCGGGTGCCCCATCCAAGCTCTGCTTGGGTGGGAATCACTGCACGACTTTCTCAGATTGCGGAAGCTCTCGCGGTCCTGCGCTTCTTCGAAGAACACTCCCCTCTTCCGTTATGCCCGAGGCTAAGAGCTAACAGCCAGAAGCCAGAACCTAGCGTGATGCACAACCCCAAATCTACGCATATTTACTCAAGAGGTACTTCACGTCATCAAAGAAGCTACTTGCAAGTCAACAACATTCCATCCAGCTTCAAGTCACTTTGAAATCATGAAAGCCACTTCGACTTCCCTACTCACCTTTTACGCTCAACGTGATGCAGAACATTGCCAGCCCTCTTGTGCGAGGACTAGTATTCCCGGTAGTTCAATTGGGGATATTTCGCCCTGTGTCGAACCGTTGTTCTCATTGAGTTCACAGAGCTTCACTAACGAGCGACGCGCTTACCGGCTCGTCCGCACACGGAGTGCCTCCATATGGCATGGTATGCCTACTGCATTGGTGAGAAACAAGCCTTCCCAGAACTAGCCCGCCACCGAAAACCAGTTCCGCTTGAATCAGTACACGGAGTAAGCGGAAATCAGGTCTTCCTTTACCCAGCCAGTGATCTAGCAGTCATCGTCAGCGAACACAACCCGGCAGATGCACTCAATCAGAAATCCGGGGTCGACCACGCAAGAGTGATCGCAGATTGTTTCAAACACTCCACCGTCCTTCCCTTCCGATTCGGCACGGTCTTCAACGACGACGAAAGTCTCCGCAAATCCATCCGGTCCAACCAGCGACAGTTCCTCGGAAACATCGAAAAACTCCGCGGCAAAACCGAGATGCATCTCAAGATCCTCGTTGACGATTGCTCCTGCGGCAAAGAACTCGCTTATCTCTCTCCAGATAAGGTCGGCCGCGAATACCTCTCCAACCTTCGCGAAACCGCTACCCGCCAGCGTGAGCGTCAAACTCGGGCACGCGCCGTCAGCTTCCAGATGCATCGTCTCTTCATGCCGCTAGATGAAGAAGTCAGCTGCCGTCTCACCGAATCCGGAAAGATGGTCCTTGACATCTCCCATCTCATCGAGCGCAAGTGCGTCGAGCGATACCAGAACAAATTCCAAACCACCAGCGCGATGATGAAGGACTGCCAGATGCAGCTCTCTGGTCCCTGGCCGCCCTATCACTTCGTCCATCGCCTCACTCGTGGAGCGCACGTCCCCGCGCATCCCACTCCGGCAGAAGTTCCCACTGCTGCCGCTCCGGCAACGACGCAAGTCGCGGCCATGGCCTGATTCTCTCCGAAGTTCACTTCAGCCCGGCTCAGGCCGGGCTTTTCGTTTACAAATCTTTACCTTCCTTAACCAATCTTGATCGCACACGGATTCTACAAATGTTCGACTACCCGTGTGATGGAAAAGCACTCCAACAATCCCGCCGGCGGCATCCTTGGCGACGTGAGATTCGGCCTGCGCAGCCTGAGCAGATCGCCTGTCTTCACTCTCTTTGCTATCCTCACCCTCGCCCTCGGAATCGGAGCCACCACGACTGTATTTACGCTGGTCAATACGATCCTGCTTCATCCGCTTCCGGCCTACGATCCTTCCCATCTTGTCACCATCTACGCAACGGATGTGAAGACTCAAAAACAATCCGGCAGCCTGCTGCCCATCTCCTATCCGAATCTGAAGGATTACCAGACCAGGAATACGGCCTACAGCGGATTCGCCGGCCACTCTTCACCCTTGGTTCTGACACTAGCTGAGAATTCCGGATCAGAGCGCTTCTTCGGCCAGCTTGTCACCTCCGGCTATTTCGAGACGCTCGGCCTCACGCCCGCCAAAGGCCGCTTCTTCACCCCTGAAGAAATCAGCGCCCCGAGCAGTGCTCCCGTAGCCGTCCTCAGCTACAACGCGTGGAAGATCCGCTTCGGCAGCGCGCCCGAGATAGTCGGCAGAACGATAAAGCTCAATCAGAGTCGGTTCACGGTCATCGGAGTGGCCCCGCAGGGTTTTCTCGGCGTTAGCGCAATTTTTGGTCCGGATGTTTGGCTTCCTGCCACGATGGCCAGGCAAGTCCTGCCCCCTCCGATGCAGGACATTTTGACCAATCGCGAAAAGCCGTTCTTCGAAATCATCGGTCGACTTAGGCCTGGGATCGATCGCAACCAGGCGCAAGCCAATCTCCAAACCATCTCCGCTGCTCTGCGCCAGGAATACCCGGACGCCAACGCAGCCCGTACCGTGTCGGTGCTGCCAATCTCAACAGCGCTCTTCGGCGGCACCGGCGGTGAGCGCGGCGCCAAATTTGCCAGTGCGGTTCTTCTTGCCATCGTCCTGCTCGTTCTGTTGATCGCCTGTTCCAACGTGGCCAACCTCTTGATGGCTCGTTCAGTCCAGCGTCGGCAGGAGATCGCAGTGCGCCTTGCCATCGGCTCCAGTCGAGGACGTCTCATTCGTCTCCTCCTCACAGAGAGCCTTCTGCTTGGAGTTTCCGGAGGTATCGTCGGCTTCGGCATCGGCTACGAAGGCACCCGCCTTCTCTGGACCTTCCGCCCACCCGACGTCGCCCGCAATCTCGTAGACCCCAAACTCGATGGCACAGTTTTCCTGTTCACCTTCCTCCTCTCGTTTGCTACCGCTTTCATCTTCGGTATTCTGCCCTCACTGCGAGCAACAAAGACACAACTCGTCGAAGGTCTGAAAGAAGAAGCGCGGCTGGCTGCTTCAGCTTCGGGCAGCGCACGATTTCAGAAGTCCCTCCTTGCCGCTCAGGTTGCGCTTTCACTCGTTTCTTTGATTGCAGCCTCGCTCTTCCTGCGCGCGGTGCAGCGCGCCTACGCTATCGATCCTGGGTTCGACGAGAAGCACCTGGCAGTCTTCATGATGAACCCGGAGCAGATCGGCTACGACGCTGCCCGGCTCGAGTCCTTTCATCGCGACGTGAGAGATCGAGTCGCCGCCATGCCCGGCATCGAAAGCGCCAGCTGGGCTTCGAATCTGCCCTTCTGGTCGGCTGCGTCACGTGGTGTCACTATCGAAGGACTGGAGCAGTCACGCAAATCAGAAACGCTGAATGCTGTCACCAACACCATCGACAGCGACTACTTCAAAGTCATGCGCATCCCGCTTGGATACGGAAGAGTTTTCACTGATGCAGATCGCGGGGGCTCGCTTCCCGTCGTGGTTATCAATGAGGAACTCGCACGGCGATACTGGCCCGCCGGAGATGCTCTCGGCAAGCGCCTGCACCTTGCTGGAGACCCGACAATCCGCCAGATCGTTGGAGTAGTCAAAAACAGCGACTACACGACTCTCGGCGAAACACCGCAGCCCTGCATCTATCTTCCCTTGCTTCAGAATTCGGGAGGGAATGTCACGCTCTACGTCCGTGCACGCGGCAATCCCGCGTCCATCCTCGGAGAAGTCCAGCGCGAGATCAAGGCAATCGACTCAAAAGTCGATATCACCGATACCCGAACCGGCCCTACTCTAATGGACCAGATCCTCTGGAGCGCCCGCATCGTCCTCAGCCTCCTCACTACTTTCGGCCTGCTCGCGCTCGGCCTGGCCAGCGTGGGCCTCTACGCGCTCCTTGCCTATTTCGTGAGAGGCCGTCAGCGCGAGATCGGCGTGCGCATGGCCCTGGGCGCCTCGCGATCCGCAATATTGGTCCACATTCTGCGGCAAGGCCTCTTCGTTGTCATCATCGGCATCAGCATCGGCCTAGGTTTGTCACTTCTCGTTGGCCGCCTCTTCTCCAAGATGCTGTTCGGGCTGAGCTCTGCCGACCCCGTAAGTCTTGTGGGCGCATCGTTCGTACTGATGTTCGTCGCCGCGCTGGCATGTTGTTTGCCCGCAATCACGGCAAGCCGCCTCGATCCCATGCGGGCCTTGCGTGAAGGGTAGGGCGCCTGCCGTCAGCGCACGTACACGCTGTCCTGCGCATCTTGACTGAATTCTGTTGACGCTTGTCTTGATTTCGGATTAACGTACTCAACAACTCCAGGGTTCGATCATCGAGTAGATCAGTATCGAGTAGTTGAGTATCGCCCCGCCTGCACATGGGAAAGCTCTAGATGTGCCTCGAGCAAGAGTGATCTTGTAAGCCGTATTCGAGCGCTCGGAAAATCTCCGAAAAAGGGCACCACCATGCAGTCGATTTACTCTCCCTCTATGCGCCTCACCGTTGCCGCGGCCCTAATCCTCACCTGCCTTACTTCATACGCGAAAAACCCCCGCTCTCAGGCCACCGCCGTCAAAAACATCCAGTCTGCCTACACATGGTCCATGGTCCAGGACGGCGCGACTAGCGGCGTTTCAACCGGAACCATGGCGCTTGTCAGCAATCCCTCCATCAGCGGAGCCGCCCGTCAGTTCGGCATCACCTTCCAGAATTCCGCCGGCGAACGCTACTGGTCCGTCTTCGGCGCAGATACTGCACCTACCAACTTTACCTACGACGTCAAGGTCTACATCGCATCCCCCTCCACCGACATCGCCAACCTCGAATTCGACATGAACCAGGTCATGACCAATGGCCAGACCGTCATATTCGGAGTACAGTGCGACGGCTACAGCAGCACCTGGGACTACACAACTAACGCTGGCACGCCCGACTACCCCGTCGATCAATGGCTCCACTCCACCGCTCCCTGCAATCCGCAAAAGTGGACCACCAACACCTGGCATCACCTCGTAATCAACTACTCCCGCGACAGCGCCGGAAACGTCACTTACAAAAACGTCAGCCTCGACGGTATCGTTCAGCAGATCAACGAAACAGTTCCGTCCGCATTTGCGCTTCGCTGGGCTACGGTCCTGCTCACTAATTTCCAGATCGACGGCATGGGTGGATACGGCAGCGCCACTGTCTACCTCGACCAACTCACCATCACCCGCTGGTAGGATCCGCTCTTCTCTTGGACGATGACAACTTGACCCGGAATTCCCCGCAAAAGCGATCAAGAGAATTGGCGATTGACGGCCGCGTAGCTCATTCCCAGACGCGAAGCATGACTACTCCGCCTTTGGGCGGAGTAACAGTATATGAATCACCAAGAGGACCCAGATCCTTGTGCATCCAGAGATCTCGCGCATGAACAGAACCGCGGAAACCAATGTCTTTGAAATGCAGCGTGATTGGCTGGGGAACATCATCAGTCACATAGTTAAACAGCGCCACGGCTTTCGATCCGTCTGAAAGAGGTTTCATCCAGATCTGGAGCGGACCGAGGCGTGACCCCTGAATGCCCGGCTTGTCCTGATCAACAGCAATCACTTCACGATTCATCAGAATGCTTTTGGTGGTGTCATCCATCTTGCTGAGGTCATTGCCCGCCAGAAGAGGCGCGGCGAGAATGGCCCACAGGCTCATCTGGGTGCGGTACTCGTCCGCATTCATTCCTCCATTGCCGATTTCAAGCATATCGGGGTCGTTCCAGTGGCCGGGGCCGGCAAATCGCTCAAGACCTGCCTGTGAAAAGCCGATAAGAGCCATGCTGCGGAAAGTGTCGCTGATGTCATCGGTTGTCCGCCAGAGGTTACCACCCACGTCGGCTCCCCACTCCCAGACTGAGTCCGAACCGTATTGGCAGATGCTGTAGACGACCGGCCGGCCGGCCTTCAGCAGCGCGCGGTGCATCTTCACGTAAGCTTCGCGCATGATCGAGCTGGCCTTGTTCCAGTCGGGATTTGGGTCGTAGATGCCCATAGCAGTGCGGAGTCCGCAAAGATCGTACTTGAGAAAGTCCACGCCCCATTCTGCATATGTCTGCGCATCCTGCTCTTCATGGCCATAGCTGCCTTCGAATCCTGCGCAGGTTTTTGGTCCGGGAGAGGAATAGATCCCAAACTTCAGGCCCTTCGAATGTATGTAGTCGCCCAGAGCTTTCATATCGGGGAACCGGTCGTTGGATCGAATCCGTCCCTGCGCATCTCGCTGGCCCTGCCAAGTGTCGTCGACGTTAACGTAGCTGTATCCCGCATCTCGCATACCGCTCGATACCAGAGCGTCAGCGGCTGATCGGACATCTACATCCGTCACCTTCCCCGCGAAGTGGTTCCAGCTATTCCAGCCCATCGGCGGTGTGGCCGCCAATTGCGGAGCTTGTGCAATTGCATGAAAGCCAGCGCCAGCTCCCAGCACGCAGAGAGCTAATCTGTACTTGTACGACGAGGGCATTTGAATAATCATCGGCGGCTCTCTCACAGGTCTCAGGTGTCACTCCCTCGCGGTATCTCCGCAGCAAACTCGCAGAGTCGAAGGCGAGAACAATCCTACACTCTGATGACCCGTACGGAACGGGACCTGAAGCATGTGGAGGCCGGAGCCTTTAGAGACCGAGCAGAAGTGGGACGGTCGTTTATATAGGTCGATGAATCGAGTTCTAGCTCGCTTATGTCAGGATCACTCGGATCAAAGCGCACCACAATCTGTTCGCAGGGAGGCAGTTCTCGCGTGGCAAAATCGCGTGCATCTTCTTCCGTGGAGAATTCCTTATACCAGGTTGGTGTTTTGCGATCACCCTTGAAATCCTTCGGCCAGTTGGGGATCCGAAATACACCCAGAATGTCCGCCGAGCACAAACGCGATCACTGACACTTTGGCGCCCAGACAATCAGGTGCTAGTCCAATACAGTCCAACACAGATGACATGGTTCATCGTAGGATTCTGGCAGTGTTGATGCAAAGCGATTTGGCTGGACCAGACGCTTGGCCATTCGTTTAACAAATTCATCCCGGAGCACTGAGCCGTGTATCGTAAGACCACCCTCTACATTGACATCGACGACACCATCATTGCCGAAGTCATTCCCGGTTCCGGCCGCGATCTCCGGCCATGCGTCATCACGCACCTCACAGTTCTGGGTCAGCTTTACGACTGCTGCTGGCTCACCTCTTGGCCGTACTCTCCAGCCGATGCCCCACCATCCGGAATGTCCGTTCAAACCCTCATGCGCGCGCTCTACGCACATGGCATTAACGAGACCTTTCGTTACGCCCACTGGGATCGCGAGCACCCCGACGGCAAGGCCGGATTCATCCTCGACTCCCACCAGCCCCACGACTGGTATTGGCTCGAAGATCCAATTCCTCTCGGAGAACACAGCGCTCTCACGTCCGCCTGGCAAACTCGATCGCTATATCCCCGTTGCCCAGCACGGCCCTTGGGGATTCCTCGATGCCATCAACGAAGTTTTCCTGCGCACTGGCATCACACGACTTTATTTTGATCGAATCGGCGCTCGCCCCGAGTGGTTCGACCGGAACACTCTCCTCCAGTAGCCACCGGCTCAGCTTCCGATGTTTTGTCTGCCAAAACCTGAATTCACACCCATGACCACGTACAACCAAAATTCGTTAGACAGTGGCACGCGATCTGTGTACGATGGCACTCCGTTCCCAATCTGCGGTCCCAGCTCTAAAGGCAATTTCTTGTACTCCCCACAACGCGCGTTAGCTTCACTACGCTCTCTAGCCCGAAAGGAAACTCCATGACCCGTTCCCGTTTGTTTCAGATCACCGGCACATGCGCCGTAATCGCTACAATCGCAATTGCCGCATCGAACACCCCCTCTCGTGCGAAAGCCGAATCCGGCGATTCTCGCGTCCAGATCGGACTCAATGCGGCCCCTGTTCCTCTGAACATGAAAGGAAAGAACGTCGCTCTCGTCGGCCTAGGCAGTTACATCGTAAACGTGGCTGGCGATTGCGATGGCTGCCACTCCGCGGGGCCGCCGACTCAATTCGCACCTGGTGGCAATCCCTATTTCAATCAGCCGGAACAGGTAAACCCAGCCACCTATCTCGGCGGTGGCAGAGACTTCGGCGCATTGATACCGGGCTCAGCCCACATCATCTCGCGCAATCTCACGCCCGACGCGAGTGGCCTCCCGATCGGGGGCGACTCCCTCGAGAAGTTCATGACAACCATTCGCACGGGTGTCGATCCCGATCATCTGCACCCGCCATGCACTGGCGCGCCCGACGCAAACTGCATTCCACATCCATTCGATGGAGACCTATTGCAGATCATGCCCTGGCCTAACCTCCGGCATCTCTCTGATAACGATCTCCGCGCGATCTACGAGTACCTCAGCACTATCCCCTGCGTGCAGGGGAACTATCCGGGCGAAGACCCCCACCGCTGCGGTTGAGACCTCAATCTAAGAAGCAGGCGCCGATTCGAGATAAGACCCGGCGCCTGCTTTCTATTCTTAGTGAATCTGCTCCCTCTCCAGTACATGCAGCACAAATGCGCCTGCCCCATACCCCACCATCGGCAGCGCTCCCGTCGGATCTCCAATCTTCCCGGGAAACAGCTTGCAAGGTACCGCCACATACATCTCCGGAATGATGTTGTGGTCGACCGCCGCCTTGTTCACAATCCGCGCCAGCATAGCGTCTGCCTCTGCTGTTCTGCCCATTCGCCGATAAAGCTCCGCCACGTTCAGATCGACAAAAACAAACTCCTCCTGCTCATACCAGTACTCATAGATGGCGGGATCCGTGTACGTCCCTCGCACTCTCCTGTACCCACCAGATACGACCTTCAGCAACTTCATCCTTTGCACCGTATCGCGAATGATCGCATCATCCTTCACAACACCGAAGTTGATAATCGGTATGAGCGCTCCATCGATGTCATTCTTCACACCCGGTTCCAGCGTCCCGTGCAAATGACCTTCCTTAGTGAATGCCGCATCGAACCCCTTCTGCAACTCATCAACCTTGCCCAGCACATCAACCCGCGTCTTCTCATCACCAACCTGACGTGCCACCTCCGCAAACTCCCGTAGCCCAAAAATCGCCGCAGCCGTAGAAAACGCAAAGTGCTTCTTGTCCTTCTGCCGCTCCTCCCAGATCGAAGTATCTGCATCAACAATCACTCCCGGCCCATACCGCTCCGTATTAGCCAGCAGCGGCTTCACGATGAAATCACGCGCGCTTTCGTACAGCTTCCCTCGGTATGTGTTCGCCCGCAGCAATTCCTGATCATCGAATCGCTTCAGATACTCGCCCAGTACCCACAATGCCTCCCCCCAGTCGTCGAATTCAATATTGGTGCTGCCCTCCTGCGTGAAGAACGGCTCCTCACCCCCGTCGCCGAAATACCGCACCACCGAAATCTGGTAGTCCACCCCCTTCGTCTCAGTCCGCATCTTTCCCGTCGGCCGCGCGTTGAAGTACGCCAGCACCGCCGCCCGCGCCTCATTGCGATGTCCCATCCGCGCCAGCGCCACCGTGGCCCACGCCATGTCGCGCACCCAAGGCGTAAAGAACACCCCGTCGGGCAACGCAGCGACAATCAAGCCATTCCCAAACCGTCCTTCGAGATTCGGTTCCCGGCTCTGCGCCATCCGCAGCATCACCTCGCTCTGTCGCCACAGATGCCGCTCCTGTTCTGAAGCAAAATCCGCCGCCGGTTTCACACGCCACTTCTCGAGTTCATCAATCTCGCGTCGCGCCAGCGCCTCTGCACTTAAGCCGCCGCGCCAGCGCGAAAACTCCTCAGCAACCTTGCCGGCATCGTCGCCCGGGTCGACTGAAATGAGCGCCAGCGCTGTGTTCCTCGACAACGGCTCATTCGGCATCCCCTTTCGTACCTCGCCCAAGCGAATCAGCAAAACACTCTCATCGATGCCGGCAAATTCAATCCGCCGTGCTCGCTCGGCGAGTTCGTGTTCCGCACGAATCGAATGAAGCCATTTCACGTCAAGCGCAGCGCCCGCTTTCACCGCATTCCCAGTCACAATCAGCGCTGGATGCGCAAACCCGAATGGCATAAAGGCCACCAGATCTCCGCGAGCACTGTGTACCCGGATGACATGCGAATCGTCGACATAATCCGCCGCGCCGCCCGAACCAGCTCCTCCACTCCACTCAACGCTCGTGATGAAGTTGGCAGTCTCAATGCCCTCGCTCAGCGGCTTCTGCGGATCAGGAGATATAAAGCTGTACGGATGCGCATAGAACTTCGTCACCGCACCCGATTCCGGCGACACCACCGCAAACCCGTATCCATTTCCGGTAACGAGATGCGAAGCCGCCAGCGGAGTGCAGACGGCAAATACAACTGCAGCGATTCGAGCCCTAATGAATTGCATCGTCAGCCAAGGTACGACGCGAGATGAGCACACCGCAAGCCAACCTGGATCCCGCTCAATAAAGCGGCGCTTCTCCCGGCGGCCGAGTCTTCCATCTCCGGTGAATCCACAACCACTGGTCTGGATAGCGCCGGATCCAGGACTCCAGCACGTCATTGCATTGCTGCGTCGCCGCAAGCACCTCCGCCTCGCCATCTCCATTCCGCTCAAGGTGCAACCGCGGCCCGAAGTGCAGAACGTATTTCTTTTCTTCCGGCTCCCACAGCATGAAGCCCGGCAGCACTTCCGCTCCCGTCTTCAACGCCACCCGCGCCAGCCCCGACGCCGTACACGCCGCGATCCCGAAGAACTTCACGAACTCGCCCTGCGGCGGAGTCATGTTTGTGTCCATCAGTATGCCGACCGTCCCGCCCTCATGCATTGCGTGCAGCAACCCGCGCGCAAAGTCGTCTTTGTGCAGAACATGATTGCCATGCATACAGCGAATCCTGTTCACGAATTCGTCGAGTCTGCGATTGTCGAGCCTCCGGATCACCATCCCCATCGGATGCCCCATCAGCGAGTGGTAAAAGCTAGAAAGCTCCCATGCGCCAAGGTGCCCAGTGAGCACCAGCACTCCGTGACCCAGCGCCTCTGCAGCCAGATAGTGTTCCAGCCCCTCCGTTCGTATGTGCCCCTTGGTGTTCTCTCGTGTGTACCGTGGCATGTGGCAGAACTCGACCAGTTGCCACCCAAGGTGCCGATAGACACCCCGAAGAATTTCTTCCCGCCGCTCCATCGGCGTCTCGGGCATCGCAAGCTGCAGGTTACGCTCGCCCACCCGCCGCAATCGTCCCATCGCGTGATAAATAGCCCAGGCAAGCAGATCAGCGAAGAGTCGCGCCAGCCCGCGTGGCACCCACCCCAGCACGCGTGCCACCGCAACCACCAGCCAGTACTCGAGTGACTTCTGCATCGTTTCGGGCAAAGACAAGTTTAGGACACCGATCAGCCCTCGCGTCGATCAACACGCCTGAACGTCTCGCAATTTACAAAGAAAACGGCGGCCCCCAACGAAGGCCGCCGTTCTCGCATCAATGGTCCTCCGGCTATTGGCTCTGCTTCGCCTCGGTGAAATGGTGCGCAACATCGCGCACAAACTCCACAGCGCCCTGAGGTACTTCGACATTCCCCTTCAACACGTTCTCGAAGCTCTGCGGCGCTCCATAGAAAGTCTCCGTGTCCACCTTATTCTGCGACACGCCCGTTCCATCCAGACTGATTCCTGCGAAGACACCTTTATTGCGCGAGTAGCTGAGCAGTTCCGCGTTCATCTTCCAGTCCGTCGCCGCCTGTCCCGCGCGCCCCACTGGACCCGCTGCCGCTGAAGCATCCGCGCCAATCTTGAACTTGCTCTTCAACAAGTCCTGAAACCCGCGATTGTTTACCGCCACCAGGATCAGGTCAGTCGACTGCCCGCCAATCTGCAGTCCCCACGAGCCGCCCGCCATCCGAATGAACACAGGAGCGCTCCATCCGTGACCCGTTCGGCAGGTGACGACCCCCTGCCCATACTGCGCGCCAAACACAAACGCTCCTTTGATCATTCCCGGCACCACGCCTACGCATGTCGCCTGCTCGAGAATGTTTCTGGGGATCGTGTTGTCTTGCGCATCCATGATCTGATCCAGAACATTCTTGGCCGCATCGAGGCGGTCCTGCAGATCCTGCTTCGATGAAGCAGCGTTTGCGCACAATGAAGTTGATAAACAAAGACAAAGGGAAGCAATGATTTTCTTCATCTGGGGATTCCTTTCATATTTCCGCGCACCCTGCAACTCACTGCGCCCGGATGCTGCATAGATAAGACAAATGCTCAGCGCCAAAGTCGCGCCCTCCGTGCCCGGAGATTTGAGCCAGGGAACAATTCGTATAACGGCGTCCCGCTTAGGCTACCGCATGCACTCCCTGCAAAATGCACAGAGACGCGCCCGCCGCATCAGGCAGGACCGCCTGAGCAAGGGAGACTTGTCGATTTCAATAGGGGGTGAATACGACTGGCGAGTGCAGCAGGAAAAAAAGAGGAGTTCGCAGGCTCATGCTTTACATGGTCCTGGGAACTCCTTTCCCCAGATCTGCGTTGTTTCTGAATCCTATTATGGGTAACGTATCTAGGCAGAACAAGAGTACTAAGGTTTATGGATGTAGGTAATCATTTTTCCGGCAATTAAATGATTACTTCATAGGCCTAGCCCTCATCGAGCCGCTAGACCGTCGCAGGCTCCATCGGCTGATACTGGCTCTGCGATGGCGATTGCTTATACGAGCCGTGCAATGCTCGCATTGAGAGCTCAATCCGGTTCTCTGCCCCAACCTTACGCATAAGCTTGCCCACATGAGCCTTCACTGTGCGTTCTTCAATCCCGAGTTCCCCCGCAATCTCACGGTTTGACCGCGCCAACAGCAGCAGTTGAAGAACCTGTTCCTCACGAGCCGTGAGATGGGGACGCGGACTGGTCACGCTGGAGTCCTCGCCCGAGAGCAGGCGGTCGATCAGCTTCGAGAGCAGCTTCCGCGGCGCCCAGATGGATCCGGAGATCACCACATCCAACGCTTCTCGCACCAGCCTTGGCCCAGCACCCATATCCAGATAAGCGCGTGCCCCGGCAATGATCGTATCCATCATCACCTGCTCGTTGCTATCGGGACCGATCACCACCATTCGCAGTGTTGGCCTCTTCCGCCGGATCCCCTCGAGCACCCCAAGCTTCTTGGTAGAACTGCTCCAGTCAATCAGAACGTATTCAATCGCTTCATTGTCGAGATGTTCTTCCAGGGTGCCAACGACTGGTAATAGTGGAGCTTCCCCAGGCTTGGCATGGTTTTCGAAGATACTTGTGAGGCCTTCGAGCCGCATCGGTTCATTTGCAACGACGCCGATTCGAATTGGTTCTGTACTGTACATCGCGGACATCGAGCCTCTCTCCTTGCCTTGCTCCAATGAGCGATGGGGCTTTTTCGCTTTTCCGCTGGCTCGAGCCCGTGATTGCACTCTGCCAAGGACGCTCTATCCCCTTATTTTTCTTCAGCTTAATTCCGAAGTTGGTTACCCCGGGCACTCCGGATTTGGTTACCTGAAACAACAGTATCCGGCAAAGTCACTCTTTCGCCTAGGGGTTACGTGTTATTCCTGGAGCTTCGCCTATCTCTAAAGTCACAACGCCAATCTCCGGTCAGACGAGCTTGATGACCATTCCAGGTGGTGAGCCGGATCACAGGAAATACAAACGGCTCTTGTTCCCTCTTCCGGTCACAATATGCAAAAAATCCTCGGCCCCGGTGTTCCACAAATGAGCCAAACGCTGTACCATCAGTCCGGTAGGGCGTGGTACAGTCGAGAACAGTCGCGCAAGCGAGGTGACCGCTTTGATTAAACAAGACATCGTGCACCATGTGATCGAACGCACAGGCCTGCCCCGAACCAAGGCCGAAGCGGCAGTCGACACTGTGTTTGAAGGACTCAAGGAAGCACTGGCAGCTGGCGAACGCATCGAACTCCGTGGCTTCGGAGTCTTCAGCGTTCGCGCACGCAAAACCGGCATCGGCCGCAATCCGCGAACCGGCACCGAAGTCAGCATCACTCCGGGCAAAGCCGTTCGCTTCAAACCCGGTAAAGAACTGCATACATTGACCGAAGGCGCTCCCGCCACCTCGCAGAGCAACGAGTAATACGCACCTCGGCTCACGCACCTCACGACGAACTGATCTAGTCGTGTGAATTCTGATCCAACGGCCGCTCCTTGGAAAGAGATGCGGCCGTTTTTCCTGTAAATCCGCTCAGATCCCGTGCCTCACGTCAGTTCGCCAACTTGATCGCCGCGATCTTGCGGATCGCCGCGAGATCTCCTTGACGTTGAACCAGCAACCTCAACCCATTTCCCTCTGGATAGTGCGGCGCCGCCGCCAGCGCATCCTGCACAGCCCTTGGCAGATGCGCGTGCTTCGCCTCGTCCAATGCCTTATCGCTCAGCACGAAGCTCGCCATAAAACATTCTGTCCCCGGGCTCAGATAGATGATGTTGCGGCCCTTCTTTTTCAGTCGCAAACTCCATCCGTACTTCTTCACCACCACGCCCTTCCACTCCTGCTCAGGGACACCCTCCTTCTCCCGGACCCACTCGACCAACTCATCCCAAAGCTTCGCCTTCGCCCCAAGTACCTCCGCTACCTCTGCATGCGTGGGCGCATTCGCCTTCCCGATGAATGCATTCGTGTATTCCATCCCGCACCTCACTCGCCGCAGAATTCTAGCTCCACCGACCCCGCTCCAAATGTGACAAGCCACAGAAAACCTGAGTTATAGTGTTTCCGGCTTCATTCAACCCTCGCGGCATCTGCGTAAACCTCATGCGAACTTATCTAACTTCCGCGCTCTGGTCATTTCTGTTGCTGGCGTGCTTCTCATATGCACAAAGACACGGAAACCCAGCCATGACCTCCTCCCAACACAAGCCTCCTTCAGACCGCGAGAAAGCCGCCCTCCACGGCCCCGTCCGCTCCGTCATCGAAGAGCGCACCTATCCAGCCTGGACCGATGCAGAAGGCGAAGTCACACCCGCGGCTCAGCAGTGGAACAAAATCGAGTACGATCGCGATGGCCGCATCTTCGCAACCACATGGAGGGCACCCGCCCGCGATCGACGAACAGATTCCCTCACTGTCATTCGCTTTACTCGCAATGCAACCGGAGATTTGTTGAAGCGGACCGCCGAGACTGACGGCAAAGTTGCTGCCGAAACGTTGTACGAATATGACGATCGCGGACGCCTAAAAAGCGTCAGTAACTCGCTCGACCCCTCTAACCCGATCGCATTCCGCTACGACCCCAGCGGCCGTAAGACAAAAATCGCAATCAAGAAGCCCGTGGAGTCTCCGCAAGGCACGACCGCCGTCTCCAGCAGTATGGAGAATCTCTTCGATGAGGAAGGAAGCTCATTCACCAACACCTCTGAAGGCGGCAGCACGATGACTCTTTATGACGAACTTGATCGCCCAGCCGAAGTGCAATTCCACGACGTGAACGGCGCATTAACGAGTCGCGCCATCAGGGTCTACGACAGCCAGGGCCGCATCAGCGAAGAGAAGATGTTGATGGCCGATCCAATCGCAATGATTCCGGCCAGTGATCGAAAAGCCATATTCGATGCCGGCAACATCCAGGACCTCCGCGATCAAATGTCAGCATTTCTCGGCGGCTCAGAAATGTGGTCTGTTAAATACGAATACGACGACAAAGGACGGAAGGTTCTAACCATCCAAAACACCTTTAACCACATCCACATGACCACGGACACGAAATACAACCAGCAGGGCGACGTAGCAAGCGAGGTCACGCACTACGAAGCCAGCGGCACCGGCAATCCCGCCGCAGAAGAGAACCGCAGCTCTGAGATCATCTACACATACGAGTACGATGCCCAGGGCAACTGGATAACCCAGAGGACCACTTCACGTGATCTGCCCAGCGGAATACTGAAAGACGTTGGCGCTGTGGTGAAGCGCACCATCGATTACTACTGAAGACCGCGACAGATCACATCAGTCGCTGCGCATCCACATCCACCACGACGTTCCGCCGCGGAATCCCCACCCCATCCGCATTCGCCAGCGCTCCCCGCAGCGCCGCATTCAGTGCCTTCCGCGAACTCGCCTTCAAAACCAAATGGAACCGGTAGACATTCTTGATCCGCGCAATCGGCGCTGTGCACGGCCCCAGCACCCGCACCCCCTCAGGCATCGTCTTCTGAAACCACTTCCCAATCTCCGCCGACCACCCCGCAGCCTCTTCCAGCTTCTCTGATTGAATAAGCACATTCGCCAGAACGCCAAACGGCGGATAGTGCATCCACCGCCGATATTTCAGCTCGCGCTCGCCGAACGCTCCGTAGTCATGCTTGCTCGCCGCCAGAATCGCATAGTGATCCGGATAATACGTCTGCACCACAACCCGCCCCGGTAACTCTCCTCGCCCGGCGCGCCCTGACACCTGCGTCATCAGCTGAAACACCCGCTCCGCCGCGCGAAAATCCGGCATCGACAATGCATGATCGCATCCCACCACACCCACCAGCGTCACGCCGTGAATGTCATGCCCCTTCGCGATCATCTGCGTTCCCACCAGCAGGTTGATCTCTCCCGAGTGCAGCCGCGCCAGCAGATGCTCAAGATCGTGCCGTCCTCGCACCGTATCGCGATCCATCCTTCCAATCCGCGCCCGCGGGAAAATTTCCGCCAGCCGCTCCTCCCCTTGCTGCGATCCCGCGCCGAGGTAGTACAAATGCTCGCTCTCGCACTCCGGACACTTCGCCGGAACCGTCCGCTTGTACCCGCAGTAGTGGCACTCCAGCCGCTGTCCCGCCCGCGCAATCTGGTTCTCGCCCGCAGGCTTGTGGTGCGTCAGCGCGATCGCGCAGTTCTGGCACTCCAGCTTCGTTCCGCACGCTCTACAGATGACCGCGAACGAATACCCACGCCGGTTCAGCAGAATGATCGCCTGCTCGCCGCGCTCCAGCGCAGCCCGAGTCTGCTCCACCAGCGAGCGCGAAAACAACTGC
>DATJEO010000236.1:0-19611 GCA_035496515.1 Occallatibacter sp. | reverse complement strand
GTCTGGATGAGGATGCGTATTTCGCGCTTGTCAGCGTCGCGCATTTCGTCGCGGGCAGCAACGGCTTCGGTAACGCGATCTTTGAGGTTGCGAGCTTCCGCAATCCGGGTACAGTTTGCGCAGCGGCCGCAGAAGTCGGGCAGACCGTCCGACTCGGCGTTCTCGAGGCAATTCACAGCCTGGGCCAGCATCAGGGCGAGGGCGTATTTGCCTGCGCCCTTCGGTCCGGAGAGGATCAGCCCCTGCGGGAAGTGCCCGGTTCGAGCGCACTCGCGCAGCCGCCGGACGGTTGACGCATTGCCATGAAAACTCTGGAAGCCCACCCTTCGAGTTTAGAGCATAGAAGAATTGGGGCTGAGGAATACGAGGCCTACCGTCTGCGATAGACGCGCACTCGGATTCCGTTCTTGGGACGGAGCGTGATCTTCGGCTGAAGCTCAATCTTCTGGCTTTTCACCAATTCGACACGCCAGCGCTGGGCGAGCGTAGCCAGTGCCAGCGTCGCCTCCATCCAGGCGAACGACTCGCCGATGCACTGACGCCCACCGCCTCCGAACGGGAAGTAAGCAAAACGCGGGCGAGCGGCCTTTGCCGCGGGAGTGAACCGCTCCGGCAGAAAGCGCTCCGGCTCAGGAAACCAGCGCGGATCGCGCTGCACAATGTACTGGCTGAAGAAGACCATGGTTCCCTTACGCAGGCGGTAGGGTCCGATCGACACGTCTTCGAGGACCTCACGTCCCATGGCCCAGGCCGGCGGATACAGCCGCATCGACTCCGAAAGCACCATGGCGATGTACTCAAGCCGCGGCATGTCTTCGAGGGTGGGCAGGCGATCGTCGAGAACTGCATCGACCTCTCTGTGAAGACGGTCTTCTGCTTCGGGATTCTGTGCGAGCAGCAGCCATGTCCAGGAGAGCGCATTTGCCACCGTTTCGAATCCGGCGAGGAAGAGGGTGAGGACCTGGTCGCGCAGCTCCTCTGACGCCAGGCGTCGGTGATCGCCGCCCGCTTCGTCGTCGCGGGCAGCGACGAGCATCGATAGCAGATCTCCTCGATCACCTGGGGCTGTCGCTTCCGACTGCGCGTCGACTTCCGAGCGCCGCGACCTGATCATTCCGTCTACGACCTCATCGAGCCGATTCTTCGCAGCGCGGAAACGCCGCATTTTTGGGAGCGGGGAGTTGAGCAGAAGCTCGGCCCGTGGCAGGGTCACCAGGAAGTGATACAGCTCCATGATGATGTTGACCTGTTCGTTGATGTCGTGGATCTCGGGCGTGACCTCCGTATCGAAGAGGGTACGAGCGGTTATCTGCAGAGCGAGCCGCATCATCTCGGCGGAGATGTCGAACTCGGCTTCTGGCTTCCAATGGTCGCGCATGGCCGCGGCGAGGCTTACGATCTGCCCGGCATAGCTCTCGATTCGCCGCCGGTGAAACGCCGGGGCAGCAATGCGTCGACCGCGCCGGTGGGTCTCCCCGTCTGAGGTGATGAGCCCTTCCCCCAGCAGAATCTTCATGCGCTTCTGGGTGCGGTCCTTGCCGAATGAGGCAGCTTTGTCGATAAGGACTTCACCGATGTCCGCCGGATCGTTCAGCAGGACGACATCGTTCCGCAGGATGCGATAGTGCGCCGCCCGGCCGTAGCGCCTCAGGTGCTCGAAAAGCAGGATGGGGTTTTGGGGGTCGAAGAAGCGATGGAAACGATAAAAAGGCAGATTGAAGCTAAGCCCAGGCGGATAGACGTACTGGCCCCGCCGCACGACCGGAGTGGAATCCTGCAATGCCGACGCATGCGGTGTGAAATCGCCCAGCTCCACGGTTTGAGTTTATTGCACCTGTGACTGAACGGGCCTGCACGCTTTGATCTCACAAAACCTGAACCCGCTGCATCTTCGAACACTCCAGTTGAGTCCAAAGTAGAACTGGCCGGAAGCAAAGCTGGAGTCCGGTCTTCCCGACCCCTCTTCCCCGTACAATGGATAAAGGAATCGATGCCGGACGCCGAGCAAAAACCCCGCCAAGCTGATGCGAATAAGCCCGAACCGCGCAACGGGGACGCTCCGCAGCAGAAAACCGATGAAGACCCAGTCGGGAAGGTCTACGACTCGCGTCTGATCAGGCGGCTGGGCCACTACCTCAAGCCCTATTGGTGGCAGGCGGCGATCTCCTCGATTTCCATCAGTCTCAAATCCATCAGCGATATCGCCGGACCCTTCCTGCTGATGGTCGGCATGGACCGCTACTTCCCTACCGACAAAGGACCCTCAGGCGCCACGCTGCTCAGCCATGAAGGCGGGCCGACAGGATTTCTGCTGCGGCATCTGCCGCCTGACCCTATGCAGGGCATTACCCGGCTTGCGCTCATCTATCTCGTCTGCCAGGTTTCAGCCTATCTGTTCGAATTTGTTCAGACGTACCTGATGCAGTGGACCGGGCAGAAGATCATGTTCGACCTGCGCCGCGATATCTTCCGCCACATGCAGCGCATGCACGTCGGCTTCTTCGACACGCACGCGGTAGGACGACTGGTCACTCGAATTACCTCCGATGTCGACGCCATTAACGAGATGTTCACCGGCGGCATTCTCGCCATAGTCGACGACTTCTTCACGCTGACGTTCATGGCCATTGTGATGCTGAAGACCAAGTGGTGGCTGGCGCTGCTGGCGTTCTCGGTGTTCCCGCTGATCTTGCTGGTTACGCGCATGTTCCGCAACAGCGTACGCGAGAGCTACCGGCGAGTTCGCGCAGCCATCGCCCGAATCAACAGCTTCACGCAGGAACACGTCAGCGGCATGAGCGTGGTACAGCTCTTCAACCGCGAGCAGCGCGCCTACAAGGATTTCGAGGCCGTCAATCGCCTGCACATGATCGCCTTCAAGGACACGATCTTCGCGTATGCGCTCTACTACCCGGCGGTGGAGATTCTCTCGTCGATCGCGATTGCACTGGTCATATGGCGCGGCGGCTTCGGCGTGCTCTCCGGCTCGGTCACAATCGGGATGCTGGCGGCGTTCAACATGTATTCGCAGCGCTTCTGGCGGCCGATCCAGGACCTGAGCGACAAGTACAACATCCTGCAGGCAGCGATGGCGGCATGCGAGCGCATCTTCAAGCTGATGGACACGGAGCCGGAGATCGTCAGCCCGGCGAGCCCGAAATCGGGCGACGGGTCAAATCGAATTGAGGTCCGCCACGTCTGGTTCACCTATCAGAAGCTGACGCCGGAGCAGAAGGCTCTGATCGACAGCCTCGTCGATTCGCCCGACCGCGCCGGCCACCTTGCAGCGATGACCGAAATCGAGTGGATATTGAAAGACGTTTCCTTTACTGTCGAGCCCGGCCAGACGATTGCGATTGTGGGGCATACGGGCGCGGGTAAGACTACGCTGACCAGCCTGATGATGCGCTTCTACGATGTCACGGCAGGATCGATCTGCCTCGATGGCGTTGACCTGCGCGAACTCGACCTTGCCGCGTTGCGAAGCCACTTCGCAGTCGTCTTGCAGGACCCGTTTCTCTTTGCGGGGACGATCGCGGAGAACATACGGTTCGGCAACGACGCGCTGACGGATGCCGCGCTGAAAGAAGCTGCGCGCGATGTGAACGTACTGGACTTCATTGAGTCCCTGCCGAAGAAGTTCGACGAGCCTGTTCGCGAGCGTGGCAATTCACTGTCCACCGGACAGAAGCAGCTGATCAACTTTGCACGCGCATTGGCCTACAATCCACGGATTCTCATTCTTGACGAGGCAACGTCGAGCGTGGATACCGATACGGAACTGCGTATTCGCGGGGCACTCGATCGCATGGTTGAGGGCCGCACCAGCGTGCTGATTGCGCACCGCCTCTCAACTGTGCAGCGTGCGGACACCATCCTTGTCATGCACAAGGCACAGTTGCGCGAAATGGGCAGTCACCAACAGCTGCTGGCCCAAAGGGGACTCTACTGGAAGCTCTACCAGCTGCAGTACAAGGACCAGGAGATCAGTTCTCCTTCTCTGGGATCGCCGCGCATCGAGCCGGCAATCTCCTGAGATCAGTGCGACCTGGCGGCGTTGGTGTGTTTTTGCTATGGCGAAATACAAGATTCTGGCGTCAAGTTCCGGATGGGTGATAATTCGATACCAATAAGACCAAAGACTCTCTAGCGGCGGAAGGCGTTCCGCATTAAGCGAATGCTTACTCCCGCAAAGAGATAAGCCAGAGAGATGAGTATCAGTCGCGGGAGCCAATTGTCGTGCAGCTTCCACGCAACGACAGCCCCTACAGAAGCCATGAGCAGGAACATCAGACCATAGAGCACCAGTGCGGCTCTCTGAACGGGTTTTGCTCGGCGATCTCCTTTCCAGAGCAACTCATCGACAAAGGGCGGCGCACGTGCACCGCCCTCGAAGTGTCTGTTGAGATTCGTTACGGCCCCATGCTCGCCGGCTGGCATGCCGAGATCGAAGCCGGAGTTGGCGGGGCTGGTGGAGTGGACCACGGAACTGCATTGAAATCGAAGAATTCAAGCAGATTCGGTTGTGCCGCATCGCGGTTAGTCAAATGCGCCGAGGGGCTGATGAAGCGGCTCTCGACGAATTTGATTACAGCGGTGTGATCCATCGGTGTGTGGGAGACGTAGTGTTTCCTGGTGAATGGGGAGATGATGATGTTCGGAACCCGGAACCCCAGTTGAGCCTTGAATCCCTGCACCGCAGCCGCGTCTCCACTGTGCGCTCCCGGACTGCTGGACCGCAGATCGCAATGAAGTGTGTACTGACCGAGTGTCGGCGGCAGACATGGATTGTAGCCGTCCGGGTTCACCGCGATCGAGGAGATGTCGGGAATCGAGCCCAGTGATGCGTCTGTGTTCTGGTTGGAGTGACCCGGCACCGGGGGCACGTGATCGTAGGGCCCGCCTCCCTCGTCGTACGAGAAGAAGAAGACCGAGTTCTGCCATGACGAGCTGGCCATGAACTTGTTGATGATGTTCGCCACCACGGATTGGCCGCTCAGGATCGACTGATTCGAACCGGGATGCTCGTCGCTGCCACCCGCTTCGATGAACGCAAACGCCGGGAGCGTGTTGTTCGTCAAGTCGGTGAAGTACCGCGAGATCGGCGCCAAGTGGTTCGGGTCGATGCAGAACGAGTTGGTCGAATCTCCTACTACGCTGGACGGCTGCGTGGTGCCGGTGCAGGAATTGGTGCTTGTTTTGTGGTAGAGGAAGTTGTTGGCCCAGCTGAACTGCGAGAACATCGTGTCCGGGTAGGCCGAAGAGGTCTTCTGGTAGTAGATCTTCCATGAAACACCGGCTTCATTCAGCTCCTGGAAGATCGTCTTCGAAACCTCCTGACCCACGTGGTCATCCAGACCGCGATCGTACGCCAGGCCTTGCGTTGTGCCACCGGCGAAGGTCGCGATGCGATTGGGCGTGCTCTTGCTCGAAATGGGCGAGAACCACCGGTCTGATACCGCGAACTGCGAGGCCATGTAGTAGTAGTAGTTCAGGAAATCCTGATCGTAATACCCCATGGCTCGTTCTCCGGTCAGATCGGTGTAGGCGCCGCTGCATTTCCCGGATGACGCGCAGCTCTTCGCGAAGCCTTCCGCCGTGTGCACGAAGCCGTCCATGTTGATCGGCCGGGTAGTGAGGAAGTTGTACCGGTTCACACTGCCATAGCTGGCAAGCCAGTCCGAGCTATCGTCATCGATACAAGTCGTGCGGAACTTGTACAGATAGTACGTGTCGCCCTCATCGTCCTTGTTGAAGATCGTGTTCAGCTTGTCCTCGATCCCGTCGACGACATACGTCTTGCCGTCGTCGCCGATATCCCATCCCTTGGAGTGCCGATACGGATTCAGCATGCCGAAGTAGCTGTCGAAGGATCGATTCTCCTGCAGCATGAAGATGACGTGTTTCACCTTGGTCACATCACCGCCGGTTGAGGTTCCGACCGTCACGGTTGTCTGTGCCGAAGCAGTGGTTCCAGCCGCGTTGCTTGCCTCTGCCGTGTAGGTGGTGGTCATGGTCGGAGTCACGGTCACCGTGCCTCCGGTAGAAGACAGCGGATACGAGCTGCCGTCGGAGCCGGTCACAACGACGCTGGTCGCATTGGTGGCGGTAACGGTCAGCACGTCAGAACTACCCTGATTGATTGAGCTATTCTGCGCGGAGATTGTCACCGTCGGATTCTGTGCCGTCGAACCCACCGTAATCGTGACCTGGGCTGATGTGCTGCCGCTCGAGTTCGTTGCCGTCGCCGTGTAAGTCGTCGTAGAGGTCGGAGCTACGCTGAGCGATCCGCCGTTGTAGGGCAGGGTATACGAGGTGCCGTTAGAGCCGGTCACTTTGACGGAGGCAGTCTTGGTGTCTGTGACGGTCAAGGTGACTGACTGTCCCGAATTGATGCTGGTAGAACTCGCGGTGATCGAGATCGTGGGCAGGTTGGTGCCACTGGCGACAGTAATTGTCGTAGATGAGGACGCGCTGGTGCCCGATGACCCAGTGGCCTTTGCCGTGTAGGTGGTCGTCGACGAGGGCGTAACAGTGATGGAGCCACCCGAGGCTGCGAGGTTGTAAGACGATCCGTCGGAGCCTGAAACGCTGACCGACGTCGCATTGGAGGCAGTCACTGTCAGCGTGTCTGATGTACCGGGGCTGATCGAGCTTTTTGCTGCAGTGATCGAGACGGTAGGCGCAGGCGTTCCCGAACTCACGGTTATTGTGGTCTGCGCGCTGGCGCTGCCGCTGGAGTTGGTGGCAACTGCGGTGTAAGTCGTCGTAGACGTCGGCGCGACAGTGAGCGTTCCGCCGTTATACGGAAGAGTGTAGGAAGTGCCGTTGGATCCAGTTACGTGGATTGAGGCAGCACTTGTTTCCGTAACCGTCAGCGTGACTGTTTGTCCGGAGGTGATGCTGTTGGAACTTGCTTTGATCGAGACGGTTGGAACTGCTGCTGAGGCGGTGGTAGCGAAGACTGCGACTGCAACCAAGGTTAGGAAATGTCTCAGGGAAGAGATTGGTTTCACGGCGGCCTGCCTTTGAGGGCTCGTGCATGTGCCAGATTGCGCTCTGGGGGGCGGGGTATTCCCGGCTGGATGGCGTCCGCCCCGCGCCGGGTACGAATTGGACGGATACAGAAACGTTTGATGCTTTCCTTATGCGAAAAGGAAGCAACCCGGAAACCCGCACAGTAGTAACCAGCACAGGCAGTTCTTGATTGAGAGAACAACTGCTGTGCTGAGTAGGGGAATGCGGCCGGAACACGATATCCGTTCAACCCGGGTGATTACTAATGAGTAACCCCCTCCTGCTACTTTACCTGAATTTGCGAATGAGCGAAGGAATGACTGGGCGATGACAATTGCCTGACATCCGGCGCGTCCTCCCGCGTCTATCTTTGCCCTGCTGGGCAAATGTTCTGCCGCTCCAATAGAGCGGATCAGACAAATCTGGCCCGCCATGAGGAGTGTCTATGTTTAACATCCCTGGAGGTCGCGGCGCCGTACTTCCCTTCACCGCGCTAGCCGCAGCGCTTGGGCTTGCAAGCGCAATCCCGGCTCAGCAGCTTCAACACTATAAGCAGACAAACCTGGCTTCTGACACCACCAACGACACCAATCTCGTCAACGGATGGGGCATTTCGCGAGGCACGACGACGCCCTGGTGGGTGTCCGACAACGGCACTGGCAAAGCCACCCTCTACTCCGGTGCAGGGGCGGTTCTATCCCTCGTCGTGACGATTCCCACCGGCGATCCGGACAAGAATCCCATCGGCACGCCCACTGGCCAGGTGTTCAACGGCACAGCTGATTTCCAACTCACCAATGGCCAGCCTGCAAAGTTCATCTTCGCCACCGAAGACGGCACCATTTCGGGCTGGAATGGAGGCACAGCAGCTGAAATCCACGTGAATACCAAAGGCGCGTCAGTCTTCAAAGGCCTGGCGATGGCGACGATCAGCGATCCGAGGAGCGGAGCGGCTGCCAACTTCCTTTACGCCGCCGATTTCCGCAATGGGCGGATCCGTGTCTACGACAAGTACTTTCATCCAGTCTCACTCGGCGAAGAAGCTTTCCGCGATGATCATGTCCGCCACGGTTTCGCACCTTTCAATGTTCAGAACATTGGCGGCAATCTCTATGTTGCGTACGCCAAGCAGGACGCAGAGAAGAAAGATGAGATCGCCGGGGCCGGCCTTGGTTACGTCGACGTCTACACGCCTTGGGGCCATCTGATTCATCGCCTGGAGCATGGCTGGTGGTTCAGCGCACCATGGGGGCTGACGCAGGCTCCGTCTGACTTCGGCGCCTACAGCCACGACATTCTCGTCGGTCAATTCGGCTCGGGCAACATCGCGGTGTTCGATCCCGTCAACGGCAGGTTCAAGGGTGAACTGAATGACGAGAACAACACTCCCATCAAGATCGACGGCCTGTGGGGAATCAACTTCGGCAGCGGAGGCACTTCGGGACCGGCTAACAGCCTGTTCTTCGCCGCGGGGCCTGAAGACGAGTCTCACGGCTTGTTCGGTGCGATTACTCCAGTCGAGAACGTCCTCGGTGGCGACCAATAGGCCGCACGTGGAGCAGAAAAACAATGGCCGCTCCATCTTCGGAGCGGCCATTCTGTTTCAACTTCAGATTGAGTTTAGCGTCCCGCGGCAACCGACGGACGCGTATCGAGCGCGCCACTCTGATAGCCTTCCGCCATCTTTTCGATCGGGAGCGGCTTGTAGTCTTTGCCGTGTCCTGCCTGGCCGAACTGCTGCATGCGCAGCGCCACGACTTTCTTCATCGCCTCGCGTGCCGGCTTCAGGTAGTCGCGCGGATCGAACTTCTCCGGTGTCTCCGCGAACACCTTGCGGATCGCGCCTGTGATGGCGAGACGGTTGTCGGTGTCGACGTTGATCTTGCGCACGCCGTTGCGAATTCCGAGTTGGATCTCCTCAACCGGAACGCCCCACGTCTCCTTCAGCTTTCCGCCGTACTGGTTCACGATGTCCTGCAGATCCTTGGGGACGGAGGAGCTGCCGTGCATCACCAGGTGGGTGTGCGGCAAGCGCTTGTGGATCTCGATCAGCACATCCATCTTCAGCACGGAGCCATCCGGCTTCTTGGTGAACTTGTATGCGCCGTGGCTGGTGCCGATGGCGATGGCCAACGCGTCAACACCGGTCCGCTCGGCAAACTCAACTGCCTGGTCTGGATCGGTGATGTGATCGAGGCCCGATCCGCCGGCGCCGTGTCCATCTTCAACGCCGCCCAGCACGCCGATCTCGCCTTCAACTGTAACGCCGCGCTCGTGGGCATAGTCGACGACGCGACGCGTGACTTCGACGTTCTCTTCAAAGGTCGACGGCGTTTTGCCATCTTCCTTCAGCGAGCCATCCATCATCACTGACGTGTAGCCAAGCCCGATGGCGCTTTTGCAGGTCTCGAAGCTGTTGCCGTGGTCCTGGTGCATGGCGATCGGAATGTCGGGATTCAATTCCGCAGCCGCCTGGATCAGCCGGAACAGATAGAGGTCTTCGGCAAACTGGCGCGCGCCGCGGCTGGCCTGAACGATCACCGGCGAGTTGGTCTCCTTCGCCGCCATCATGATGGCCTGGATCTGCTCCATGTCGTTGACGTTGAATGCGCCGACGCCGTATCCGCCCTTGGCGGCCTCGTCGAGGAGCTGCCGCATAGAGACTAGAGGCATAGCAAATTCTCCTTCTTATGAACTTTCAAGGATTCGGCCGCCGGGCACTTGGCGCTCAAACGGCAGGAACTGCAATCGTCCTTATGGTAGCAGAGCCACGCAATCACAAAGTGTGCCCGAGCGCACATCGCGCCCCGCATCTAACACCGTCTACACGCGTAATTCTAAGGAAGTAAACGACCTCCAGAGAAACAGGCAAACCAGCTGGATTTCGGCGCGCCCCGTTATCATGACCCTGATAGTCCCCGGAGCCCTCCATCTTGAAGAACCTCGCTCGCTATATCGCTGCCCTCGCACTCATCGCGGCTTCCCTTCCCTCCCTCGCCCAGCAGACCTGGACTGTAAAACCCGAATGGGTCACCGCACATGAATACTTCCTCTCCAGCGACGTCCTCGCAGGCCGCGGCTCCGCAACCCGCGATGAAGAACTCGCCGCGACCTATGTTGCAAGCGAATTCCAGAGCTACGGCCTCAAGACCGCTCCCGGCATGAGCGGCTATCTGCAAACCGCCGGCGTCGTCGCGCCCAGGCTCGATGCCCGCGGCACCCTGAAGATCGGCGACGTCACACTTCAAGAAGGACCGGACTTCTTTCTCCTGATGTCGCCCGGAGCCTCAGCCTCCGGATCCCTCGTCCGCATCGCAGCCGCGGCAACGCCTCGAGCGGAACTTGCGGCCAACTCCGCCGTCCTCGTCACGGGAGCGACTGACCCCAAGAGCCTCTTCCCCGCCATCTCTGCTCTGCGCCGCGCTGGAGCAGCGATCATCCTCATTCCCGAAACTCCGGCCCTGGCCGCACTGCCACAGACATTCGGCGGAGAGACGCGCGTCAGCATCCGGCTTGCTGACGATCCTCCGCGCAAAACGCCGACGGTAATTCTTCTCCACGCTGACGCGGCTTCAAAGCTGTCCGCCAAAGAGGGCGCGCAGGTCGCCATCGAGGTACACGAAATCCCGCAGACCAAGCCTCGCCAGACTTTCAACGCCATCGGCTATCTCCCCGGAACCGACCCCTCAGCGGGGACGGTCCTCCTCAGCGCGCATCTCGATCATCTCGGCGTTGGCCGTGCCGTCAATGGCGACTCCATCTATAACGGCGCTAACGATGATGCCGCCGGGACTACCGCCGTTCTCGAACTCGCGCATGCGCTCGGAGAGGGTCCGCGTCTGCGTCGCAGCATTCTTTTTGTCTGTTATGGGTCTGAAGAACTCGGAGAGCTAGGCTCAACGTACTTCGGCAAGCACCCGCCCGTGCCGCTGCACGACCTTGTCGCCAACCTCGAGTTCGAAATGATCGGCAACCAGGATCCGAAGATGCCGACGGGGGTGCTCCTGCTCACCGGCTGGGACCGCTCCAACCTCGGTCCCACGCTTAAAGAGCACGGCGCTCTGCTCGGTCCCGATCCTTATCCCGAGCAGCACTTCTTCGAGCGCTCCGATAATTACGCACTTGCACTGCAGGGCGTTGTCGCGCATACCGCGGGAGGCTGGGGAACGCCGCCCACCTACCACCAGCCCAGCGACGACATGGCCCACCTCAACATCGCATTCATGACACGCGCCATTCAGTCGCTCATCGAACCGGTTCGCTGGCTGGCCGACAGCGACTTCCACCCGCAATGGAACCCCGGAGGCGCACCTAAGGCCGGCCGCTAGCTCCTTGTCGTGCGCCGAATCCGGTTACAGCGCCCCGATCGTGACATTCCCATCCCTGGTATGGATGGTGAGCGGTGTTCCGCCAGCATTCAGCTTGCCGCTGATGTTGTGGCCGCCGCCGGAGTCGTAGCCTTTCATCGTCAGCGGCAACTGGCAGTCGAGGTGGCCGTCGCCCGTGTGCAGGTCGATGTCAGCGGCAAGAGTCCTCGGCAGGCGTATCTTCACGCTTCCATCAGAGGCCTCCACCCGCGACGCAGTTGTCAACTGCGAGCCCTCAGCAAGGGTCAGATCGAGGCTGCCATCGCTGGTATGAACCTGGACTCCACTCAATTTTCCATCGATCGTGATGTTTCCATCGGACGATCGCGAGTCAAGAGTTCCCGTCAGGTTGTGCATCCGGATGGAACCGTCGCTCGCAACCAGTTTGATCGCTCCCGACACATCTGCAACTTCCACCCCTCCGTCACTGGTGTGCAGCGAGACGGTTCCCTCCACGCCATAGACCTTCAGTCCGCCGTCGGAGGTACGCGCCTCGAGATCCATTTCCTTTGGTGCCTCGACCAGCACGCGCGGCTCGTGACGGTTGCCGATGCTCACGTGAAAGTGTTGCTTTTCCTTTAGTTCGAAGTTCACCCGATCTCCCGATTGGGATTCGCTGATCGTGTAATCTTCAGGACGACGATCGTTCCATTGCACTCGAATCTTCACTTCGCGGCACGCGGCGCAGGGCTCCACCTCAGTCGAAGCATCCCCGGTACCGATAGAGAGAGACGGCTTTGCTGAGACCGGATAAGACTTCTGCCAATCCTCAGCCGCGAATACAGGAGGCAGAGTCAACACGAAGAAAGAAACATAGGTCGCAAACCGGCACAAGGCTTTCATAGGACCTCTTACAGCTGAGTACGCGAGGAACACGCGACGCGTTCCATGATAAGAACTCAGGGGGACTAAGAGCTATCGCAAGATTTCACTAACCTGACTGAAGGTTCTATATCACGCCCAACTGAGGCCGCTCTTCTGGAGCGGCAGGGTTCTCACTCGCTTCCCAGTAGCGGCGAAGATGGCATTGCCTACTGCCGGCAGGATCGGCGGAAGGGTTGGCTCGCCTAGTCCCGTTGGAGAATTGTCGGTGAGGCGCCAGAAGATCTCTATCTTCGGTGTTTGCCGCATGCGCAACATCGGGTGCTGGTGATAGTTGGCCTGCTGCACCTGCCCATCGACCAGTGTGATCTCCTGCCCCATGTGGCTCAGCCCCTCGATGATGCCGCCGTAGCACATGTTCTCAGCCGCTCGCGGGTTGATGATGTGGCTGCCCACATCTCCCGCCGCCCAGACGTGGTTCACGGTCACGCGGTTCTGCGCATCCACGGAGACGTCGGCCACTTCGGCGAAGTATCCCAGGTGGCAGTAGTAGGCCGCGATTCCCATGCCGCGCCCCGGCGTCTTCTTCCGCTCGCGCCAGCCTGACTTCTCGGCGACCATCTCCAGCACGCCCTTGAGCCGCTCCGCATTCAGCGGCGGATCGCCGCCCTGCTGAGGCTTGTCGAGCGGGATCGGCGCGGCATTGAGGAGCTCGATCTGGAAATCCAGCGGATCACGGCCTGCAGCGGCGGCCAACTCGTCGATGAATGATTGTCCGACGAAGCAGATCGCGTTCACTCCCGGCGCACGCAGCCAGCCTGTCCGCAGCAGCAGGGGCATCTGGGACGTGTACAGGGCGTAGGCCGGCACGCGGCCCGATGGAAACTCCAGCTTGTCAATCTCGGCACCGGCGGGGTAGTCATCGCCTTCACCGAATGTGACCAGGTGCTGACGCCAGGCGACAACCTTGCCGTTCGCGTCGAGCCCGGCTTTAAGACCGTGGTAGCCGGCAGCGCGGTAGGCATCGTGGGTGAAGTCATCCTCGCGCGACCACAGGAGCTTGACCGGAGCGGCAACCTGCTTCGACAGCCACGCCGCCTCGGCCATGTAGTCGTTCATGAGCCTGCGCCCGAATCCGCCTCCCGCGCGGATCAGGTGCACCGTTACCGCGCTGGGCGGGATGCCCAGTGTTTTGGCCGCCAGCCCGCGACCCTCGCCTGGAGTCTGGCTCGTCGTCCACATCTCCAGCTTGCCGTCTTTGAATGACGCAGTTGTGCCCATCGGCTCGAGCGTTCCATGAGCAAGGAAGGGATAGGAATAGACAGCTTCAACGACCTTGGCCGCGCCCTTCAGCGCCTGGTCCACATCGCCGTAGCTGCGCATTGTGTTCTCTGGCTGAGCCCTGAGCAGCTCCGCAGCCCTCTTTGCGAAGGCTTCGCTGCTCTGGGTTTTGCCCGTGCCGAAGTCCCAGTCAACTTTGAGGGCCTTGCGGGCCTGCTGCGCCTGCCACCATGTGTCGGCAACGATGGCGATTCCCGGCTCCATCCCTGGCTCGTTGGGAACGACGGCTGCGGTCGAGAGCGTGCCATCGATTTCGAGCACATGCCGGACGCCGGGCAGTTTCTTTACCGCGTCGAGGTTGGCGCTTTTCACTTTGCCGCCGTAGACCGGGGACTTCTGAATCACCGCATGCAGCATGCCGGGGAGTTCGATATCGATACCGAAGATCGGCTTGCCCGTGACGATGGCGTGATTGTCGACGCCGCGCTGCGACTTCCCGATGATCCTGTAGGTCTTCGGGTCTTTCAGCTTGATGTCGCTCATCTTCGGTGCGGGAATCTTCGCGGCACGGTCGGCCAGCTCGCCGTATTCCGCGGACTTGCCGGATGAGGCATGCAGCACACGTCCTGCTTCGGTGGAGCACTCGACGGCGGGGACGCCCCACTGTTCGGCGGCTGCGGCAATCAGCATCTGCCGGCCTGCTGCTCCAACGCGCCGCAGAGGCTCCCAGCCGATCGGCGTGGACATGCTGCCGCCGGCGAACTGCGGGCCGTACTTCTCCTCATCGAGTCCGGCCTGTTCCACTCGAACTTTGTTCCAGTCCGCATCGAGCTCTTCGGCGATGAGCATGGGCAGCATGGTGCGGACGCCCTGGCCGATTTCAGGGCCGCGCGCCATGATGGTGACCGTACCGTCGGACGCAATGCGAATGAAAGCCTCGGGCGTGAGTTGAGGACTACCCTGCGCCTTCGCCCAGGGAAGGTCATACAGTCCCAGCATGAAGCCGCCGCCGGCAACCGCTGACATCTGCAAAAAGCATCTGCGACTGACTTTCATGGCGGCCTCCTACTTCCCTTCCGCGTTGACGCCAGCGGCGTGGTGAATGGCTTCCCGGATTCGTGGGTATGTCCCGCACCGGCAGAGGTTGCCGTTCATTGCCGCATCGATTTCGGCGTCGGTGGGGTGCGGATTGCGATCGAGCAGCGCGGCGGCAGCCAGGATCTGTCCAGACTGGCAGTAGCCGCACTGGGCTACATCTACTTCTTCCCAGGCTTTCTGCACCGCGTGCTGCCCTTCAGGCGAGAGCCCTTCGATGGTCGTGATCTGCCGGCCTGCAATGGATTCGACGTGCGTCATGCAAGAGCGGACCGGGCGTCCATCGACCAGCACAGTGCACGCGCCGCAGACTCCCATGCCGCAGCCGTACTTGGCGCCCTTCAGGTTGAGGATGTCGCGCAGGACCCATAGAAGCGGAGTGTCGGGCGCAACATCCACCGTCTTTGCTTCTTTGTTTACGATAAGTTTCAGAGGCATGGAGAGACCTCGCATTCCGCGGAATAGACGTCAGGATACGGAGGGTGCCGCACGACAGCATGTGCTCTGAATCACAGCTTCGAAACGACCCGCGAGCAACAAAAACGCGGACCCGAAGGTCCGCGCTTCATAGCCATGCGACTGGTGTTTTGGTGCGTTTTCTCGTTAATACGGGAAGGATTCTTCTTATCTCGAAAACTTCACAAACTTCCGTCCGGAATAGAGCCGGAATCCGCCGCCGGGATCGGCCATCATCTGTAACGGGGTAGGGCGCTTAATGGCTTCGTCGGTCTGCGAACCAACCGTGAAGATGTCATGCGCGCCCACATCGGTGACTACAAATTTGTCGCCGGGAATGAAACCCACTCCATAGATCCCAGCGGGCAGTGTCTCGCTCCCGAACTTCAGCGGAATCTCGCTGATGAAGTAGGCCTGGTATTTCGCTGCCACGTCGCTGGAGTAACCGCTGGTATCCACCAGGGTCGCCAGGACGTAGAAGCCGTCAGAAAACTTAATGCCGCCGGAGTTGCGCAGCTGCGTCGGCGCGGACTGCGCCTTGTAATACACGCTGCCAGGAAGCAGCTTCTGGGTGTCGGAGGGTTTGAGAATCGTGTCTCCGCCTTGAGCTAGAACCCGAACCGGCGAAGCTGTCACCGCCAAACCCAGAGCCGCCGCGCACGCGACCTTCACAATTGCCTGAAAACGCATGAATAACCCTCCCTGAAATGGAATCGTGTGGAGTATACAGGATCGGTGCAGGGGCGGCATCAACCCTCTGGAGTCGATCGAGGATCGCATAGCCAGATCGGCGCTGAAACCGGCTCCGCGAGCGATCTCCGCATCCAAGCTCGCGGGTATAATCGCACTGTGTCGACTTTGCCTGCGACAACGCCTGACTCTTCGGCAGCAGCCACGAAGCTGAACGCGCTCGAAGAGCGGCTGCGTTCGCTGGGCTCGCTGATGGTGGCGTACTCCGGAGGAGTTGATTCTGCCTTTCTGGCCGCCGTGGCGCACCGCATTCTTGGAAATCGAATGCTGGCGGTTCTGGCCGACTCGCCAAGTCTTGCCCGGCGTGACATGGAGCAGGCGAGGGCTTTCGCTGAAACTCACGGAATACCGCTGCGGATCATTCAGACCGAGGAACTCGAAAACCCCGAGTATCAGCGCAACGACGCCAACCGCTGCTTCCATTGCAAGACGGAACTTTTCGAGGGCATGAAGAAGGTCGGCGCGGAGCTCGGTTTCAAAGATATCGCCTATGGGATGAACGCCGATGACCGGCGCGACTACCGGCCGGGTCAGCGGGCGGCGGAGGAACACGAGGTTCTGGCTCCATTGGCAGAAGCGGGGCTTACGAAAGAGGAGATCCGGTCGCTGGCAAAAGGGGCGGGGTACACGCTGTGGGATCGTCCTGCCGCTCCCTGTCTGTCTTCGCGTGTGGAGTACGGTCGCACAGTAACGCGAGAAGTACTGGAGCAGATCGAGCGCGGCGAAGAAAGCCTGAGGCAGCTTGGGTTTCGCGAGTTCCGCGTGCGCCACCATGGAGAGATCGCGCGTGTTGAGATATCCCGTTCTGAGATGTCGCGCGCCATGACGATGGAGATGATGGACGAAATCTCTGCGGAACTTCGCAAGGCGGGATTCAAATATGTCGCACTCGACTGCACCGGGTTCCGCTCCGGATCACTCAACGCTGTCCTTCCCGCCGAAGTCTTGATCCGCCGCGGCGCCTGATTACCGGGCTTTCGCCGCGTACGACGCTGAGCCGCTTACAATTACCTTGATGCGAATTGCGTATCTCGAATGCTTCTCGGGCATCAGCGGCGATATGTTTCTTGGCGCGCTCGTGGATGCGGGTGTGCCCTTCTCCCTGCTGGAGAGCACTACAGGTGGGCTGAACGTCGGCGCGCGTCTTGAGAGCCGGAAGGTGACCCGCGGGGGACTTAGCGGGACCAAGATTGACGTCATCACGGATGAAGTCCAGCATCACGAACACGCTCATCCCGTGCAGGATCATCAGCGCGAACACTCGCACAGCCATGAGCTTGAGCCAGATCATCAGCACGAACATTCTCATGCGCACGATCACCAGCATGAGCACGTTCATGCGCATGAACACAGACATGCGCATGGAACGGTACACAATCATGAGCACGGACATCAGGCGCACCGCTCGCTTTCCGCGATTCTCGGCATCATCAATTCGGCTCCGCTGACGGACGCGGTAAAGGCACGCGCCTCAAGGGCATTTCAGTTGCTCGGCGAAGCCGAAGCGCGCATTCACTCAATGCCAATCGAGCAGGTGCACTTTCACGAGGTTGGGGCTGTGGACACGATCGTGGATATCGTGTGTGCCGCCGTGGGCAGTGAGCACCTCAAAGTAGATCAATGGCTCTGCTCGCCTCTGAACGTCGGCAGCGGGACGGTGAATTGCGCCCATGGGACGCTGCCTGTGCCGGCTCCTGCCACGCTCGCCTTGCTAGGCGATGCTCCGATATATTCTTCCGGGCCGCCGATGGAGCGGGTGACACCAACGGGCGCTGCGATTCTTCGTATGCTGAATGTGGAGTTCGCAGGGATGCCTGCTCTACGGGTTTCCTCTGCTGGGTATGGTGCGGGAGGCCGCGAGACTACCGGACAGCCGAATCTGCTGCGTGTACTGGTCGGCGAGGAAGGTGCGCAGCAGAACGCGGCCGAGTCGATTGCGATCATGGAGACGGTGATCGATGACTCCAGCCCTCAGCTGATCGCGTATGTCAGCGAGCTTCTGCTTGAAGCAGGCGCCTGGGACGTTTACCGCATCCCAGTGCAGATGAAGAAGGGCCGGACCGGCGTTCAGCTATCTGTACTTTGCCACCCGGATCGCATCGTCACACTGCGCGACCTGCTGTTTCGAGAGACCACCACGATCGGGCTGCATTGGCGGGTTGAGAACAAGATCTCGCTGGCCCGGGAGTTGAAGGAAGTTCAGACGGAGTGGGGCCCGGTGCGCATCAAGATTGCGCGCTGGCCATCGGGCGAGATCGCCAATGCGGCTCCTGAATATGAAGACTGCCGACGCCTGGCAACGGAGCACTCTGTTCCGCTGAAAGTGATTACCGAACAAGCACGCAGGATGTTCGCCGCTCGCGAGGAGGAGCGCTGATGAACCGCTCGCAGATTGAAGCGCTGCTGAACGATGTCCATTCGAATCGCACGTCTGTGCCTGACGCGCTCGAACGGCTGAAAGATCTGCCATTCGAGGACCTCGGGTTTGCGAAGCTGGATCATCACCGATCGCTTCGGACGGGCATGCCGGAGGTTATCTTCGCGGCGGGCAAAACTCCTGATCAGGTTGCCACGATCTTTGCCCACATGGCCAAAGCGGGGGGCAACGTGCTCGCGACCCGCGCATCCCGGGAATGCTTTGAAGCGGTCAACGCAGCCGAGCCTCGGGCTACGTACTATGAAAGCGCCCATGCAATCACTCTGGAGCAGACCAAGGCACCCGCAGGAAAAGGAACGGTTTGCGTTGTCTGCGCAGGGACCAGCGACCTGCCTGTCGCCGAAGAGGCTGCCATCACTGCGCGCCTGATGGGAAACACCACGGAGCTCATCGCGGACGTGGGAGTGGCCGGCATTCATCGGCTGCTCGCGCAAAAACAGTCGCTTCGGTCCGCGCGCGTGCTGATTGTCTGCGCCGGAATGGAAGGCGCTTTGCCTACGGTCGTTGCAGGCCTGGTGCAGGCGCCCGTGCTTGCGGTGCCCACCAGCGTGGGATATGGCGCCTCGTTCGGCGGAGTTGCGGCGCTGCTGGGAATGCTGAATACCTGCTCGCCCAATGTGTGCGTGGTGAATATCGACAATGGCTTCGGAGCGGCCTGTATCGCTTCTCTCATCAACCATCTGGACTGATCATCCGATTCACCATGCCCGGATCGGGTTCAGCGCGTTTCGCAGCCAACCTGCGCGCCTGACTTCCGCTCAAAGTGATGCCTGTCACTGTCTCTTGATCCCTTAGGCACGAATCATTCCCTTAGCCGGATGGCCGGGGGATCATCTGTGGCAAATTCCAGACTGCCGCTGTATCGCAGAGTCTCGCAGATCTTCTTTCTGCTGTTGTTCCTTGCGCTTCTGATTCTGACCACGATGCGCCCGGCCTCAACGGGCTCCGCCGATATTCACATGCGCGGCCCGGTGCGACTGTTCTTCCTCCTCGATCCTCTGGTCGCCATCACGAATGCACTCGCGACGCACGCTCTCTATCGAGGCCTGATTCTGAGCCTGGTCATTCTGCTGCCGACCCTGGTGCTGGGCCGCTTCTTCTGCGGATGGATTTGCCCAATGGGCACGCTGCAACACCTGGTTGGCAGTCTCAGATCGGAGGCCAAACGCGGCAAGCAGCGCATCGAGACGAATCGCTACAAGCGGTGGCAGACAATCAAGTATGTGGTTCTGATTGCGGGGCTCGTTGGCTCCGTTTTCGGTTCAATGGTGATCGGCACACTCGATCCCTTCAGCCTGCTGGTCCGGTCCATTGGTCTTGCTCTTCTGCCAGCTGTCAATCTGGGCGCCCGTGCTCTGCTCGTGCCGCTGGAGCATAGCCACATTC
>DATJEO010000235.1:0-20285 GCA_035496515.1 Occallatibacter sp. | reverse complement strand
CTCCAGTTCAGAACTGCAGGGGTGTCGATGTCCGGCTGCACGTTGCTGGGCGAGACCTTGCTTCCAGACGGCGGTGTGCTTCCGGGCGTGATTTGCAGGCTTGACACTGGGACGTTTGAGAGGGTCTGCGCGGTGTTGAATGGTGCGGTCTGATCGAGACGGTAATCGAGCGTGTCGAGGAGGCCGTAGTAGAGTCCGAAGCCACCGCGCACAGCTGTCTTGCCGTTTCCCCACATGTCCAACGCAAAGCCAACGCGCGGTTCAGGCAGGAACTTCGCACGATTTGTGGTCAGGGCCGAAGAGCCGACGACAGGATCCGTCTGCAGCACCCCGTTCTCAATTGCGTAGTTGGCTGCGCGACCCTGCGCCTCGTTCCAGCCGTTGGTTGATTCTGACCGGAACCCCGCGCGAAGTTCAAAGCGCGGCGTGATCTTGATTGTGTCTTCAAGGAAGGCAGCGCCCGCCAGCATGCGCCACCCAAGCTCAGTCGGGGCCGGGACCACCGTAAATGTCTTCACCGTGCCCTGCAGGAATGACTGAAGATTGCTGAACGCAGCCTGCCCGTACTGATATTGAGCAAGCAGATCGTTCGACTGGATGCGCTGCAGCCACACACCGCCTTCGAGCTGATGACGTCCGCGCGACCAGTAAACGTGATCATCGAACGTGAAAAGGTTGCGGGCAGCAGTGTTGTTCGAACCAACATTCAGTCCCGCCTGCGAGATCTGAGACGCGCCGTTCGATGCAGTGCTTCCGCTAATGATGATGACGCCGATCGGCTTGCCTGCCACCCATCCTGGCAGCTCGACTGGTGAGTAGCCCGTGAAGAAGTAGCTGGCTCGCGAGTAGCCAAAGCGCGCCGTGTTGAGCAGCGCGGGCGAGAAGACGTGCTGCTCCTGGATGCTCGCGACCTGTTCGCGAAGGCTCTCGTCGATGAGGCTCAGCGGGTTCTGCGTGGGAGTGTTCGCGGTACTGTCGTCGATTGTGTAGACGGCGAAGAGAAGATCCTTTGGTCCGACGTTGTAGTCGAAGCGGGTGGTGCCGAAGTCTTCACGGATATGTTGCGGCGGGTGCGAGAACGATTCGGCAATGCCGCTGCCGAGTTCAGGACCGTTCGCCTCAGGCCACAGAGCGAGCAGAGGAGCGACGGAGGGATCTACGCCGACGTAGTACTCGTTGCCGGCTGAGTCTGGTAGGTACCCGAGGCGAGCCCGGGCATCCGGAACGAGGGTGACGGAACTGAGGCCCCAGTTCTGACGGAAGCCTTCATAGTTGCCGAAGAGAAAAAGCTTGTTGGTTTTGATCGGGCCACCGAGAGAGGCGCCGAACTGGTTGCGCTGGAAGTTGGGGATTGCGCCCTGGTCGAAGTAGTTACGCGCATCGAGAGCGCTGTTGCGGATGAACTCGAATGCCGTACCATGAAGCTTGCTGGTTCCACTGGTAGTGACGATGCTTACCTGCGCGCCGGCTCGCTTGCCGTAGGTCGCGCCGTAGGTGTCAGTCGAGGTGTTGAATTCGCGCACGGCGTCGACTCCGAGTAACTGTCCGCTGGTCCCGCCGGGCGTGACGTTGATCAAGGATGCACCGGTGTATTCAATGCCATTCAGGAGGAAGAGGTTGTCCTGCGGACGTCGACCACTGACGGCAAACATGTTGCCGACGGACGAGTTGGACGTGCCGACGCTGCCGGAACGCTCGCTGGTGTAGTTCACTGTAGCGGGATTAAGCGTGAGCAGGCCGTCGTAGCTGCGTCCGTTGAGAGGAAGCTCCTTGACCTGGCGTTCGTCGACCAGTCCGGCGGTTTGCTGTGTGGTGGTGTTTACGGTGGATCCGTCGGCGGTGACTTCGACTGCCTGCTGGACGGATGCTACCCCAAGAACGAAATTCAGTTGAAGACTCTGGCCGACCGCCAATGTTGCGGCTTGTTGAGTGGGTGCGAAGCCGTCGTGCTCGGCGGTGATGATGTATGGGCCGATAGGAACTGAAGGCGCGAAGAAGCGTCCTTCAGCGTCGGTGGTGAGAGTGCGTATAGCGCCGGTTTCGGATTGTTTGACTGTGACAGTGGCGGCGCTGAGCGATGCGCCAGATGAATCGTGCACCGTGCCGGTGATGGTGGCGCCAACCACCTGAGAGTGTGCTGCCAGAGCGGATGAGAAGAGCAGCAAAGAGGCAATGGGGGACAGCCTGAGTGAGAGATTCACGTAGTCTCCTGAAAGTCGTTCAGTTTTGGAGGACCCGGCTTGAGTTGCCGGGTTTGAATTGACCTGAAGCAGCCTAGAGGGCTGGGTTCAGCGGGCTGAGTCGTTATAGCGACAGCAACAACAGCGCATCGACGGCCGGGCGGCGTCTAGAGTGAAGAGGCGCGTGTTGTGGGGAAGTGCCTGCATGTCAGTCCAGAAACAAAAATGCCGCTTCAGCATTGCTGAGCGGCCGTATGGGATCGGTTTAAGCCTGTTTTAGCTCACCCGCACGACCGGCTGCCCGCGTGACAACACGCGACACAGAAAACCGGCATGCGGCGAATACCCATGGATGGAATATACCTTTGACCTGTTTTGAAGTCAATGAGGCTACTGTTTGCGTAGGAGAATGTCCTTCAGCCAGGGCACGGGAAGGGCGCCTTCATCGAGCGCGCGATCGTGGAAGTCAGCAAGTGTAAAGTTTTTGCCTTTTGCTGTTTCGTACGCTCGGCGCAGACGCCACCATTCTTCGGCGCCAACAAAGTAAGTGGGGAGCTGGGTGGAGCTAAGCTTTGCACGCTGCAGCTTGCCCTCTGCCTCGGCGCGGGTCTGGAACGCGTCGTCCATCATGAAGTGCATGGCCTGGTCGTCTGTCATGCCCATGGTTTGCAGGCGGATATCAAGGATGCTGTTGCCAATGGCGCGAAGCCAGACCTTGAGATAGCTGATCCGATAGCGGGGATCGTTGTTGGCGAAGCCTTGCTGCATCATGTTCTGCGCGATGTATTCGGCCCAGCCCTCCACGTATGCGCCATTTCCATAGAGTGCGCGAACAAGTCGGCGGGTGACGGGCTGGACGTCATTGGCGTGCTCGGCCTGGACGTAGTGACCCGGGAGCGCTTCGTGAATGCAGAGCCATTTGAGAACCCAGTTGTTGTATTCACGCAGGCGCGATTCGGCGCTGGCCTCGGGAGTGTTGGAACTAATGGGAGTGACCCAGTACTCGGCTTCGGCGTTGGGATCGAGCGGTGGGGCGGAGTGGAAGCCGCCAACGGAATAGATTCCGCGTTCGAACTCCGGAGTCGGAATCACCTTGAGGTTGTCACGCGATTTCAGGGTGACTATTTTCTTGTCGATGATGAACTGACGGATGCCGGCGAGGTCCTCTTTGGCGGTTTCGAGCAGAGCGTTGCGGTTGGGGTGATCGTCGGCTATCTTTTGCAGAACTTCACTGATGATTTTGTCTTCGCGTTCCTGCTGAGACAGGGACGCGTGATCGTCGTGGTCGGGGTAGTACTGCTTGTGTAGCGGAAGTGCGATCTGCAGCATCTCCGACCGCGTCTTGCTGAATTCGGATTCCGCCGTGGATAGTAGTTGCTCAGGAGTGATGTCGGTCTCCATGACCAGGCGGAACTTCTGATCGTAGAACCGCTTGCCGAGGCGCCAGGTGCGATCGGTTTTGTGCTTCGCCAGATCGGATTTCAGCCACTGGTTGAAAGACTTGAGGGCCGCAATGGCGGGCGGGGCAGCCTTGTCGAAACGGGACTTCAGTGCAGGAGTCTTTGCAACGGCGGCTGCGATTGTGTCCTGAATCAGACTGATATTGCCTTCGTTTTCTTCGGCGGCGACCTTGATGAATATCGGGTCGGCGTCGACGAGTACGCTCTGTGCCTGCTCGAGGAAATGTGGAGTTGCGGCGACGCGGGAGAGCACATCGCCGAGACGCACATCCTCGGACGCGTAATCGCTTGTCATGGGCTGGAAGAGAGCGGAGCCCAGGAGTTCAACGTAGACAGTGGGGTTGTGGCGGTAGTTCTGGATCTGATCGAGCTCGAGAAGATTGAGCGCGATCTGGTCGTCGATGAGTCGCCAGTCGGCAGCGTCTTCTGCACTGAGAGATGCGACGGGAGTTTCGGTATGGAAGCGACCGCGCCATTTCGTGTAGAGCTCCCGCTGAGCTGCGAAGCCCGCAGGGCTGACATCGTCGAGAAGGGAATCGAGAGCAAGGTCTTTGCCCGTTTTCGGATTCCGGTAGTGGTGGTATCCGGCTTGTGAGGCGCTTGACGGCGATTGCGCGAGCGTCTCGTGGATGAATTGCTCGGCCAGACCGGCGAACTTCCCGTTGCTTTGTACGGGTGAAGAAGTGCTCTGGGCGAAGGCAAAGCTCGAGCACAGGGCAAGAACGGCAAATGCTGACTTACTCATTTGGGAACGCCTCCAAACAGCAAAAAACAATTATGCTCGCGACTAGATGTGCGCTATGGCTACTCATCTCCGTCGGGCCCACCACGGATGATCTTCATGGTCTCGGAATACGGTTTGGTCTGGTACTCGTTGGGCGGAATGCCTCCAGCCAGGTAGCGAACGAAATAGTCCCAGCGACGACGCATCATGTACTGTGAAGCGGCGCCATAACCGTGTGCTGCGTTAGGTATCAGGATGAGGTCGAAGTCCTTGTTGGCTTTGATGAGCGCATCGACGAGCAGGAGCGTGTTGTTGGGCGGAACGTTGTCGTCCATGGTGCCGTGCGCGAGGAGCAGATGGCCCTTCAGGTTTTTGGCAAAGTTCTGATTGGCCTGCGAATCGTAGTTGCTGGTGCCGTCGGGCTTCTTTTCTTCAATGCCGGCCCACTTCTCGGCCCAGTCGTCTTCGTAGTCGCGCTGGTCGTGGTTGCCGCTCTCTGCGATGCCGACCTTGAAGAAGTCAGGGTAGTGCAGGAGAGCCGCGCCGGTTGCATTGCCTCCGCCGGAGTGGCCCCAGATTCCGATGCGATCGAGATCGATGAACGGATATTGCTTTGCCAATTCCTTCATGCCTGCGATCTGATCGGGAATGGTATTGTCACCGAGATCGCCATAGTAGGCCTCGTGGAAAGACTTTGAGCGGAACGGAGTGCCCATACCATCGATGCAGACAACAATGAATCCAAGCTCGGCAAGAGCCTGCATGTCTCCATGCGCAGATCGGAACTCACGACCGCCGCAGGAGCCAATCTGCGGTCCGGGGTAGACGTAGTTGATGATCGGGTACTTCCTGGAGGTATCGAAATGTGTCGGCTTGAACATGAAGCCGTAGACGTCGGTTTTTCCGTCACGACCTTTCACAGTAATGGGTGTGAGTGGCTGCCAGCCCGCGGCGGTGAGTGGCGCGATGTCCTGCTTCGCCACGTCCATCAAGGTCTTTCCGTCGCGATTGCGGACTACCGTGATCTGCGGCTGCGTCGGGGTTGAGTAGGTGTCGGTGAAGAAGCGGCCGTCGTGCGAAACCTTGATGCGATGGGTGGCATTCTCTGGCGTGAGGAGTTTCAGGCCGGAGCCGTCGAACTTCACGATGTAGTAGTGCTCGAAATAAGGATCGCGATCCTTTTCGCGTCCGACACCAACGAAGTAGACGGTGCGCGCCTTCTCATCGACATGCAGGACCTGGGTGACGTTGCCGGGTCCTCGAGTGATCTGGTTCTTCAGCTTGCCGGTGTTCAGGTCATAAAGGTAGAGATTGCCCCAGTCATCGCGTTCGCTGAACCAGAGAAACTCGTTCGACTCGGGAAGGTAATGCCAGTTGATCTTGCCATTGCCGCTCTCATAAAACTTGAGCACCTTTTCGGTCATGACTGCGCGAACCTCTCCGGTCTCAGCATCGGCTACGCGCAGCCATTCCTGCTTATGGTCGCGCGAGGTGGACACGAAGGCGAGATGCTTGTCGTCTGGGCTCCACTCCGCATCGGCGAGGGTATCGCCGTCGCATGCGATGTCGTCGCACAGCGTAGAGCGGTGTTGGTCAGGCGGCATCTTGAGGCGGATCACCTTGCGCGAAGGCACGTCGATGATGACGCGCTCGATCATGGTTACTTCCTTGTCGCCCACCAGCGGGTACTTCCAGGCTTCGAGCTTCGGATGCGTGTTGGTGACTGGCACCAGGTACATCTCGCCTGTCTTTCGCTGGTCCTGTTGGAAGGTGGCAATCTTCTTCGAGTCGGCCGACCAGAGCAGGATGGCGGAGTCGGAGTGCTTCCATCCGGCATTGTCAGTGGCATAGCCGAAGTTCTCGATGCCATCGGTTGTGAGCTGTGTTTCCGCACCGGATTCGAGGTTGCGGACCCAGAGATTCCAGTCGCGGATGAAGGCACCTAGCTTTCGGTCAGGCGATAGCGTGAGAGGCGGGCGTGGTGCTTCGCCCTTTGCAGGCGGACCGCCGGAGATCAGCTTGCAGGAGTAACTGTTTGCGAATTCGCACTGCCAGGTGGCGCCGTGAGAAGTGAACGTGAGGGTGCGATCACTGTTGGTTAGAGAAATATCGGAGAGTTGGAGGTGCTTCGCATCGGAGCCCGTTTTTGATACAGACTTGAGAGCTGCGGCTAGCTTCTCCTGATTGAAGAGAGGAGATCGGGAGCCCTTCACCGGATCGATAGCGACATAGGTCATTCCCGTGCTGTCAACTTCGCGGTACCAGAACCGGTCATCGTCCAGCCACTGTGCGTTGACCTGTCCTTTATAGGCAAGGGGATTCACGTTGTAGGCCATGAACTTCTCGGCGTTGGCATAGTCAGCGTCGGTGTAGTGTCGTGGCTGCTGGGAAGAAAGATAAGCCGGAATGATCACGAGCGAAGCAAGGGCGACGCGAAGAGTTGCATTCATCTCAAAGGGTTCCTCGGCGCGAGTAAATGTCTACGACTGTGCTCTGCGCAATGTGCGATATTCTGCGATGTTGTACGTCGGCCATTCTAAATGGCTGTAGCGGCCGGCGAGAGATTCGATCGAGGCGGGGAGCGATGATGTCCCGCTTCAAAAGCGGAATGCTACCGGAGGGCGGCGCCGGTGTTGGCACGGATCGACGGGTTAGCAGCGGTGCCTGATATCGATATCGGAATGCTGCGACCTGCTGCCGAAGTCAGCTTCGCGGTGAGGCGAAAATCGAGTTCGCCTGGCAATGCAACATTGCCGTTGCCGCTTGCTGTTCCAATCGGCGGAACCTCTGCAGAGATGTCGCTCAGACGAGTGTCTTGCGGCGAGGAGTTCACGGTGGCCTTAAGAACCCGGATGTCGGTGCCTCCGCTCGAGCCTGGGAGCGGGTTGAGCCCTTCGATCCTGGAGCCGAGATCAAATCCTGCGAGCCTCGTGTTGTCCACTTCCACCGGCCCAGTCATGGTAGCGGCCGTCGCAGGCCCGGTAATGGCGATGTTCGCAGTCAGTGTGCCACCTTCAAGTGACGAGCCGCTCGGAAGGCGCATACCAACAGCCGGCAGCAATCGCCCTACTTCGTTAATCGGCAAGGCGGGTGCGGAAAGGTGCAGATTCAGCATCAGGCCTTCAGTAGAAGGTTTGAAAGTTCCCTTCACATGAAGGACGGAGGAGCCGGCGTGAATGGCGATATCCGCGACGTTGCCCTCGCGCGTGACGAGATTCTGTGAGATGGAGTAGTCGATGTCGACCGGCTCCTGAGCGGGGGAGCCTTTCGGGACGAGTTTCATTTGCGATGCCTTGAGCTTGCCGATGCTGCTCGCGTTGGCGCCGTCTGACGTGAGATCCGCGTCGATGTCGCCGGACATTGAAATGCCCTTGCTTTGATCGACAATGCCTGCAGCCACGGGATTGAATTCTCGAACCTGTAGTTTGCCGTGAAAGGGAGTTTGCGAGACATCTTGCAGGGAGATCGGCCCCGCATCGCCAATTAGATTCAGGGTCCCGTTTCCAGGGAGTTTGGTAGACAGCTCGAAGGGAAATGATTTCGAAAACGAGAACTGCTTTGCGGTCAGATTAACTTCGCTGTACCCAAACGGCTTGGCAGATTGCGGAATGGAAGAAACCAAGGCGCTGCCGTTCACAATCTTGAGCACCTTGACGGTGAGATCGGGAACAGTCCTCAGCTCTGGCGGAAGCGCAGATTGCGAAGCTCCAGAACCCAGGCTGGAGAAGTTCCATTTACCTGTGGCGTGTTGAATGAGCTGAATGGAAGGAGTATCAAGGGTGAGCCCGGTGATGCGCACCTCGCGGTGCGAAAGCAAGGGAATGATCTCAATCCCAACTGCGAGCGCCTTCGCCTGTAGAAATGGAACGTCACTGAAAGCAGGGTCGTCTGAAATTACGACTTCGTCTGCGATCAGGCTGGCTTGCATAAGAGAGAACGAGAGCTTGCCCATGGTGACGGTACGCCCAAGGGAATTGGAAAGCTGTGTCTCTATGGTGGGCCTGAACGCATCCGCATTCAGAAAGAACGGCAGCAGAACAATGACGGCAAGGAAGACGCCGACTACCAACACGCCGACGAAGAACCACCGCTTGTCAATCAAGATCCGTTCCTCCGGAGACTGGAGTGATTGTATCGTCCCGCAGCGGGCGTTCGAGGATCAAGGAAGCCACTCGGAAGTCTCGATGGAGATTTGGACTACCAGGGAAGAGGCTTGCCGTGATGGAAGTAGCCGCCGCTAGGGCCGTGCGAAGGCAGAGTTGCGAGCAGCGCGCTTGTCTTGCCGCCTTCGCTCAGGTCCGGCGGTTCGTTGGATCTACCCAGTGCCGTCCTTGACCATCGGGTGAGGGGAGTCGACCTTGATGCCGGTGTCCCCCAGCTCAACTTGTCTTGCTATGTAGTGACAACAGCATCGAAGAGATAGGAGGTGAGTATGCCCGAGAAAGCAACTATGCAGCGCGCCAAAGAGGATCTGCGCGAAGGCAAGTCTCCTTCGACAGCAGCTGGGGAATTTGTTCGGGAGGAGATTGAGCATGTGCGAGAAGGAAAGCATGGAGCGCGATCGCCAAAGCAGGCGATTGCGATCGGCCTGAGCAAGGCCCGGCGAGCGGGAGTTCCCCTGAAGCCACCGGCTCGGGGAAAGGCAAGCGAATCGACACGTAACAAAGCGGAAAAGGACCTCGAGAAGGGACGCAATGATCCGAAGACCGAAGCGGAGGGCTCGAGCGCGCGTGGCCGAGCCCGGTTGAAAGCGATGCAGCGGGAGCCTAAAAGCACCGCCTCACATAAAGCATTGTCGGACCATGCAAAGGGAGCGGCGAGAAAGCGCAAAGCAAAGAGCTGAGCGTCAGAAATGAGCGATAATAGAGGAAACCTGCCATTCGTTTGCATGCCGTAACCCAAGGGCGTATCCTTTGCAACGAATAAGGTTGGAGCCTGAATGCGCCTTTCTGATTCCCCGGAACAGGACGCAGCGGCTACGGCTGGGACTGAACGGGCCGAGTTCGCTCAATCTGCGCTGGAGAACCTGTTTGATATTTCTCCTGACGCAATCGTTGTCACGGATGCCAGTGGCAATATCCGTGCGGCAAACCCGCGCGCAGTGGAATTGTTTGGTTACACTCAAGGCGAACTGACCGGAAAAACTGTCGAAGATCTGGTGCCGGAGCGGTTCCGCCGCAATCATCCTTCTCACCGCGAAAACTATCATGCCCATCCACGCGCTCGGCAGATGGGTGCGGCCTTGAATCTCTACGGGTTGCGAAAGGATGGTTCAGAGTTTCCCGTCGATATCATGCTCAAGCCATTGTCTACGCCGCAGGGCATGGCCGTGCTCAGCATCATTCGCGACGTGACGGAGCAACGTGAGGCGCAGGACCTGGTCCGCCGCAAGGACCTGCAGCTTCGCTCACTACTGGATGGCGTGAGGGACTACGCAATCTATCTGCTCGATAAAGGCGGTTACATTACAACGTGGAACCCCGGCGCGGAGCGGATCAAGCAGTACACTCCCGACGAGATTATCGGAAAGCATTACTCGCGATTCTTCACGCAGGATGATATTGACCGAGATCGTCCGGCTGAACTCTTGAAACTGGCGGCACAACGCGGACGGGTGGAGCATGAGGGCTGGCGGGTTCGCAAGGATGGCACGCGATTCTGGGCGAATGTGGTGCTGACCGCAGTTCGGGATACTGCTTCCGGGGAGGTGACCGGATACGCGAAGGTGACGCGAGACTTCACGGATCGGAAGCGTGCCGAAGAAGCGGTGATGCTGCAACTGAGCCAGGCATTGCTTGCGAACATGGATGTGCGGAAGCTCCTGAGCGCAATTGCAGCGAGCCTGTCTGAAGTTCTTCCGCTGGATGCCGCGACGCTCGGCCTTTATGACGAGAAGTCCAGCACGTTAATGGTGCAATTCCTCGCCATCAACGAAGGGAGCCCTCAGCAATCGGATGTGCGTTTGCCGCTCGATGGCTCGCCAGCCGGAACGGCATTTAGAACGCGCGAGCCGCTGGTTCTCAATCGCATTCAGGATTCGGATCTTGCTGCGGGCGCGGCTCACCTTACAGGAATAGGAATGAAGTCGGGCTGCTGGGTGCCATTGATCCATCGCGAGGTTGCGGTGGGGGCACTTGCCGTGGCCAGTCGGCAAGAAGGCGCCTTCACCAATCGCGAGGTAGAAATGCTGGTCCAGGTGGCGGACCAGGTGGCGATGGCCGTGAGCAACGCAATGGTGTTCCGGCAGATCGCCGAGTTGCGGGATCGATTGAGGCAGGAGAAGCTATACCTCGAAGAGGAGATCAACCTCGAGAACCGATTCGAAGACATCGTGGGTGAGAGCGGCGGTTTGCGCCAGGTTCTGAAGCAGATAGAAACGGTAGCTCCAACGGATGCAACTGTGCTGATCCAGGGTGAGACCGGTACAGGCAAGGAACTGCTGGCTCGCGCCATTCACAGGCTTAGCGGGCGCAGCGAACGAACGTTTGTAAAGGTAAATTGTGCCGCGATCCCGGCGGGCCTGCTCGAGAGCGAACTTTTCGGACATGAAAAGGGGGCCTTCACGGGCGCGATTGCACGCAAGATGGGGCGCGTCGAGCTTGCCCATGAAGGCACTCTGTTTTTGGACGAGGTGGGAGAGTTGCCGCTTGATCTGCAGCCAAAGCTGTTGCGCGCGCTGCAGGAGAGAGAGATTGAGCGGCTCGGTGGGAACAGGCCGATTCCGGTGAATGTGCGCCTGATCGCGGCGACCAATCGCGATCTGGGGCAGATGGTAGCGGAGAAGCAGTTTCGCAGCGACCTCTTCTACAGGCTGAAGGTGTTTCCGATTTTCTCTCCTCCGCTTCGCGACAGAACGGGAGACATCCCTGTTCTAGTTCGGCACTTTGTTACAAGTCTCAGCCGGCGAATGGGCAAGAACATCACTTCCATCCCTGAGCAGACGATGCAGGCACTCTGCCGGTGGCCGTGGCCGGGAAACATACGCGAACTGGAAAACTTCCTCGAGCGATCTGTGATTCTCACGCGCGGATCTGAGCTGTACGTTCCGCTGGCCGAACTCGAGACGAAGGTGGCCGAAGAAGAGGAAGAACTGGAGCGGACCAATCCCACTCTGCACGCTGCCGAGCGTGAGCATATTCTTCGCGTGCTGAGGGAGACCGAGGGCCAGATCGGCGGAGCTGACGGCGCCGCTGCCCGTCTCGGGTTGAAACGTACTACGCTGAACTCGAAGCTGAAGAAACTTGGCATCGAGCGTGGCGACTATATATAGGAATCGCGGGCTAAGGATCGCTCCTGTCCTAAACAGGCAAACACAAGCCGATTCATCGGAAGTGATAAGCCTGCTTCTCGTTCGCATCCCCTATCGCGACTCCCTCTGGCGCTCGATCGGAGGAATCGTGCTCTCGTACGCAAAGTCGACCTCCAGACCTTGGAAAGTTCGAGGTAGGAAAGGGAGTCCGGGCACAACTCGTGTTCAACCTGCGAGGTGCTTCCGAAAGAAAGTAGCCACCTGTTCATTGAACTTTCTGTGAAATGCGACTCTGTCGAAGCCAGGTGGATCGACGCAAACAATCGTGCGGTTGGCCGACTTGGCTTCTTCAGAACAAGGGCAATCAAACGACAGATGAGTAGCGCCGGCAACCAGATGAAACTCGGGTTTTCCTGGGAGATTCCCTGCTACGGCAGACACTTCCTGAGGTCTTACTCCCATACCACCCAGTTCCGAACTCCACAGTTGAACTGGAACATGAACCTTCTCCAAACTCGACTTGTGCGGAAAGAAATCGACAGGGTCCGCGATGACATAGGCCGATATGCGTGGCTCGTATCCTGAAGCGTGGTGAGGAATCTGGTGATCGCGGATCTGAGCACACATGTGTACAACCGGAGGGCACTGGATCACCAATGTATTGAAGTCAGGCGTTCCTCCCGCTAGAACCAGCCCCGTGTAGCCGCCGCGAGAAAACCCGAAAAAGCCGATGTGACGCATATCGATATCGGCGCGAGCGAATGGATGATGTTCAAAGAAATCAATCGTTCGCTTGATATCGATGGGTCGAACGAAGAATGCTGACATATCGTCCGCTGATTTCCCGCCGATATCGAGTGTGGAATCCTGCGAGTGGTTGATAGCTACAACGGCAAAGCCGGCATCAGCCAGAAACTCGGCCGTATCGAAGTGGCTATATCTGTCCTCGAACATTCCATGAGAGATCACGACGAGCGGAAGTCTCTGGCGCGTGACCGGACAATTCTCAACCACATGCATCGTTGTTGGGATCCCGCTGCGGTCCACAACCCTTGCCTGTGCTGGAGTCGCACACGGTGTCCAAAGCTCCGCCAGAAGTCTCGGTCCACTGCCGTCGGCTGGGATCACGATGTGTCGAATACCTGATCCCTGAGCGGCCACTGGTAGCAACACGAGCACGATCAATCGCGAAATCCCAACCCAGTCGATACACCATCTCTCGAACCAACCAAGACCAATGATCATTGCTCTCCCAAACACAGCAAAAACTCTATTAGGCTCAACTTCGTTAGATTCTAGTGCAGCCTGTGCTCCACGCCTTGTGGCACTGTCAACGCCCACGCGTTTTGCGCGGCTTTAATGTTCGTGACGACCCGGTGACGATGACTGTTGTGACGAGATCTCGTCTGGTGACGATATGTCGTCATCGTCACTTCGTCAGCTTGGCCTTCGTCACGAGTGATTCCTCTCACCTCTGATAAAAAATAAGCCTTTCAGAATCAGCCACAAACAACGCGGCTTTCGCTCGTCACACAAGTTTGGCACGCTGCATGCCTTATAGAGGGCAAGGCTGATGGGAGGCCTGAATACGTTGCGAATCACGATTCAAGATAAGGCCGAAACACTCGAGATGATGTTGGAAGGACGAGTAGCAGGTCCGTGGGCGAGTGAACTCGACCGAGTGTGGTTGGAAGCTGCTCCGCGGTTGCAATCGAAGAAACTCATCATCGATCTGCATAACGTCACTTACGCAGACGCGAACGGCAAGCAGGTGCTACGAGACATATACGCTCAGACGCATGCTGAGCTGGTTGCCACTACACCGTGGACGCAATTTCTGGCTGAAGAAGTTACTGCGAACAAGACAGCACTAGTGGAAGAGGGAGAATAACGATGCAAACGATGCGCGAAACGATCACTGGTTCCAAAGTTCAGCGGCCCGGCGAGTTCTTCAAGAAGCTCTCTCCCTCGGCCCTTCGCGACCTCGAGTCGATGGAATTCCCGACGTTGTATCAGCCGGGACAACTGCTCTTCTCAGAGAAGTCGATCCCTGCCGGCATCTTCATCGTTATCTCCGGCGAAGTGAAACTGTCGATCAATTCGAGCGACGGCAAGCGCCTGATTCTCTCGATCGCCAAGGCTGGTGAAGTGCTCGGCCTCTCGTCAGTGCTTTCGGGTATGCCCAGCGAGATGACGGCCGAGGTTCTGTATCCGACGCGCATCGCAGTAATCGAGCGCGATCAGTTTCTGAACTTTATGTCGCGGCATCCTGAGGTCTACCAGGTGGTCACACAGGAGCTCAGCCTGCAGTACAAGGTAGCTTGCGAGCAGCTTCGCACAGTTGCGCTGGCTGGTTCTGCACCGGAGAAACTGGCGCGGCTTCTGCTGGAGTGGAGCGAGAGCGGGCAGAAGACCGAGAACGGGATGCGCTTCCGGTTTTCTCTCACGCACGAAGAGATCGGCGAGTTCATTGGCGCTTCGCGCGAGACCGTTACACGCACGCTGTCGACGTTCAAGAGCCGCCGGCTGGTTGCGTTCCACGGATCGATTCTTGAGATTCCGAGCAAGGTAGCGCTGCAGAACATTGCTGGGATGTAAGCAGGATCGGGCCTAGATAGACCACGTATTCATACGCCGCGATAGAGTAGTTGGGCCCGGGTTCGTGGCGCGAACTTATACAAAATACCCGAGCAAGTGCGCACGGAAGCCTTCACGCTAGAATGGCAGTCAACTATCCGCCATTCAACTCCCAGGAGGCTTCCATGCGCAGGGTTCTTCCGGTTCTGCTCTTCATCGCACTTGCGACCATCTCCACATCACATCTGATTGCACAGGGCGCGCCACCGCAGGGTGGGGCCGACCAGCCTTACACGATTGAGTACTACTACAAGGTGCAATGGGGGCATCAGCAGGAGTTCCTCGAACTCTTCCTCAAGAACCACTATCCGCTGCTGAAGAAGATCCAATCCACCGGCCGCATGCTCGCCGTCAAAATCGAGACGCCCGCCTACCACACCACCGAAGACGGCCGCTGGGACTATCGCGTCAGCATCACCTTCAAGAACTCGACGGTTGCAACTACAGCGAATCCCGATGAGGAAGCGCTGATCAAGCAGCTATGGCCGGATCAGGAGACGTACAAGCGCGAGGAGCAGCGGCGGTTCGAATTTCTGCTGTCGCACTGGGATTTGCCGGTTACAAATATTACGCCGAAGTAGCAGGGTTCCGGGATCTGTTATCAGTCATCAGTTGTCAATGGTCGTTGCGGGTCTGCCTGGGTTTTCCCGAAGGATTCGACAGGTCAAATGAAGCAGCAAGTCGTCGCAAATCGGCTTGGTTTATCACCTGTCCTTGCGAAGAACATGCACTCCGCCATATCAGATGGTCAGGTGTAAGATAGGTCCGCGTATTACGCGGTCACAATTGGGGTCACATCCGGCATCTTTGAAGTCTTGTGTCTGCTCGGAACGGGTGGAATGAGAGGGTGTCTCGTGCCCACGGCAGGGTCGGCGTAGAGAGACTGCGGTTCGCATGGAGCCAGTAGGTTGATGAAACGAGCGGCGTTTTTACTGTTGATGGTGGCGACGTACATGAAAGCGGCGCCGATGAAGGTTCACATTGTGACGGATGTTCCGTCACCGCAGCCGGTGGGGACGGTGATCGGCCTGACCGCGCGGGTGGACGGCGGGGCGAAAGGGTCCCTGGCAGTCCGATTCGATGTGAGCGAGAACGGTGGACCGTTTCAGCTATTGAGCGATTACAGCCGTGACGCGACGTTTGCCTGGGCGCCGGAGCTTTATGAGCATGAGTCAAAGCTGCGAGTAATGGTGTTGAACCAGGAGACGAAGGAGACAGCCGAGGCGGAACTTGTCTTCCGGATGACGCCGCGAAAGATGGGCGCGGATGGAACTGTGACGCCGACGGCGAATCCGCTGGTTGCGTTGTTCAGCGCGCCCGCGTGCGCGGTTGGCGGCAAGTTTCAAGTGGCATTTCACGAGGAAGGTAGCAGCGCGGTGAGCCACACACCCCTCATGGCGTGCCGCGGGACGGTGACGAACAACGTGTACGTCGCCGGAATGCACGCGGACTCGGTATATGTGATGCGTAGTGAAGTGTCGGGCTCTGCGGACACGAAGACAGGTAAATGGCTTCCGTTCCACACGGGCATGGTAGACGGGAACTTTCTCCACGTTGAGACGACGTATCGCGACCCTGGTCTCTACAGCACGGCGGACGGGATCATTGTCCGCAGCGGGGATGCGGGGAGAACGGTAGCGACGGATCTGGATGGCCGGCTGGTCTGGTTCCTAAACGCGCGTTCTGATTACGGAACGAGGCTGCTGGGAGGCGGCCGGTTGTTGGCGATTATGTCGGGAACGAATTCGGCGAACGACATCCACCGCGCACAGATGGTGCGGGAAATAGACCTGGCCGGAAATACTCTGCGGGTGACCAATGCGAGCCGGGTGGCGGAGCAACTGGCAAAGTTCGGGATTCATTCCGATTGCAAAGAGGGCGGGAAGGAGTGCCTGTCGGGATTCCATCACGAGGCGACACGGCTGCCGAACGGGCACACGCTGGTGATTGCGGGCCTGGAGCGAATGGAGCCGGCAGAGACGCAGGGTTCGAAGGAGCCGGTGGATGTGTTGGGCGATGCTGTGATTGATCTGGACGAGAACTTCCAGGTGAGCTGGATTTGGAATTCGTTCGATCACATGGACCTGAAGCGAGCGTCGCTGGGCAAAGCGCATTGCATGCAGGGCGAGGGAAGAGGGGGGTGCCCGCCAGTTTTTCTGGCGAAGCAGGCGAACGGTTGGCTGCACAGCAATGCGGTTTCGTATATGCCCGAGGACGGGAACTTCGTGATTTCGATTCCGGAGCAGGACTGGGTGGTGAAGGTGGATTACGAGAACGGAAAAGGAAGCGGGAAGGTGCTCTGGAGACTGGGAAAAGACGGCGACTTCAAGACGAATTCGGCGGACCCCTACCCGTGGTTTTCGTTCCAGCATGACGCGGGACCGGAAGCAGGGTCAGGGCTGCTGCTGATGCTGGATGACGGGCACCGACGGAAGGATATTTACAAAGATGCGAACAACCGCGGTCAAGCTTGGGCAATCGATGAGAAGACGCATACGGCGACGCCGGTGATGAATCTTGACCTGGGCGAGTATTCGGTGGCGGTGGGGTCGGCGCAGAAGCTGGCAAACGGGGATTACTCATTCGAGTCGGGGTTCATTCTTGGGGTTCCGCCGCGAGGACCTGCCAAGGAATCGGAGTGGAGTCAGACCACAGAGGTCACGCCGGAGGGGAAGATTACATTCAAGCAGCGGGCGGACGGGTCGTTGACGTATCGAAGTTTTCGGGTGCCGGATATGTATACGCCTCCGACGAAATAGAGCGATCGACAGAGATTATTTCGCTTGGGTCCGAGCCGGGGAATGGATGGTGTTCTATTCACCGAAGACCATGTCGCTTTTCGGACGCAGCGACTGATGCCGGTCGCGGAACTTGAAGCACGCCTTTGCACTCTCGGGTGAAAAAGATCTCGCTGCTTCAACGGTCCTATGGATGATTTGCGGGCCAATCGGCGCCGAAAAGGCCCTCAGTTGGCTTATCAACGGCCATCCGGAACGTTAGAGCAACAAAGTGCTCTCAGGAAATCCAACCAGTTTTGAAGCAGTCTGACCGGTCTGTTCTGATTGTCCGGTGGATGAGTTCATCGAGGGAACTCACCCGCGGCTTCTCCATTTGCGTACGAGATCCTCTGCAGCGTGCGCCCAATTCGGAAAATGGAACTGAAAGCCGGTCTCCAGCAGTCGCGCTGGCACCACGCGGCGGCTCTTGAGAACGAGTTCGGTTTCGGTACGCATGAAGAGGGCGGCGAGTTCGAGGATGGGTGCGGGAGCAGGGATGCCGTTGGGCATATCCCAGGCCTCGCGCAGGATTGCCATGAAGTCGCGATTGTGCTCGGGGTTGGGGGAGGAGATGTTCACCGGGCCCTCGAGGTCTTCGCGTGCGATGAGGAACTCGACGGCGCGGGCGAAGTCTTCTTCGTGAATCCACGAGACCCACTGACTGCCGTTGCCTTGCTTACCGCCAAGGCCGATACGCGCAAGATTTGAGAGCACTGCGAAGGCGTTGCCCGGGACAGGGCTGAAGGTGATGGCGGAACGCATCGCGACTCTTCGCGTGTTTGGCGTGACGGCTTTGAAAAATATGGTTTCCCAGTCCTTCGCGACGCGGATTGAGAAGTTCCAGGTATCCGGAGCGCCGCCCTGCTCATTGCCGCCGAGTTCGCCGGTGTGCTCGTCCATGGGACGGTCGAGGGCATGACGATAGATGGTGGCGGTGGAAGCATTGAGCCAGACGCGCGGAGGGTTGGCGAGGGAGCCGATGACTTCGCCGAGGAGCTGTGTCGAGAAGATGCGGGAGTTGTAGATGTCGATGCGGTTGTCGGGGGTGTATCGGCAGTTGACGCTGCGGCCCGCGAGGTTGATGCAGACGTCCGCGCCTTCGAGGTACTGGGTCCATATGCCTGGCGTCTGCGCGTCCCAGTGAACCGTTTGCCACTCGGCGGTGTGGGGGCCGCGAGTGAGGACGATGACGTGATGGCCGCGCCGTGAGAAGTAACTAGCGAGGACATGGCCGACCTGGCCGCTGCCTCCGGGGATGACGATGCGCAATGGCCGTTCTGCCGGGTTCACCAGGTGAAAGTTTAGTTCATCGGGGACGGCGGTTATTGCTGCTGGACGGTGCTTTGAGCTTGCGGCTGAGGTGGTGGTACGGCCTGCGGAGGCACAGGGGCGTAGCCGTAGGCAGCGATGTACTGGCGGCGTCGGTAGGAGCGGACTTCGTGGACAATGAGAGTGACGATGAGACCGAGGACGAGAAGCGGCGTCCAGAAGACCCAGATTGGCTGAGCGACACGGTTGCCGGCAATGCTGACGGAGTCGGCCGCGCGCATTCCGCCGAACATGACGACGGCATCGCCGCCGACCGAGACGTTCTCGCCCAGGTGGGTGCTGCCGAAGAAGTTGACCAGGTCGTGGCCGATGACGGCGTTGTCTTCAGCGCGGACGGTGCCGAAGAAGACGACGACGTCGTGGTTCGACTGGTGGGCGATATGGACGTTGCCAAAGAAGACGACTACATCGTGATCGATGTCTCCCTTGGCATTGACGCTGCAGAAGAAGCAGACGGCGTCGTGGAGGGTATGGCCTTCGGCGACGTTAATGTTGCTGCCGAACTGAACGGCGTCTTTTTCGGCGCGCGCGGGTTTGGCGGCAAGCAGGAGCGCGGAGGCGAACAGGAAGGCAGAGAACAGACGCAGAGTAGCACGCTGAGTCATGGTGACCCTCACGCGAAATTGTACGCGGGGAGGAGGAGATTGGTTCCCCGGAAAGGTATCCGGATGTGACAAGTCGGCCACCTTCACGAAACATCGGGGCCAAAATGGTTTCTAAAATGTTCGATTCCGGACGGTGCCTGGTCTTTTCGGACAATGAATCTCTGCCTGCTAGCGCCTAATTCCTTTCTGTTCAGCTGGTGAGGATTGGCTACAAACCTGCTCTGTTACGGAGCGTAGCGGACTGCCCGATCCTTATACTCTCTGCGAAGGCAGAAGAGATCCAGACGCTGAGACCTGTTTTTATTGGCGCGGCTTAGGGCTGGGGCTAGATACGGCATGAACCACGGGGGAGGAAAGCATGCAGACTCTTCTCAAGAACGTCCGATTCAGCCTTCGTATGCTGGCTCGGAACCCTGGGTTGACGTTAACGGTTCTACTCACGCTCGCCATCGGCATCGGCGCCAATACAGCCATCTTCACGGTCGACTATGCGACTCTCCTGGCTCCGCTCCCGTATCCGCAACCAGAGCAGTTGGTGATGGTCTGGTCAAAAATCCAGACCTACCATAATGGCGTTTCCGCCGGCGACTTCCTCGACTGGAAACAGCAGAACACGGTTTTCCAGGATCTCTGCGCCTGGTCGGGAGCAAGCTTCAACCTGGCCACCAAAGACAAGCCGGAATACGTTAATGGCGTTCGCCAAACCTACAGCATGCCGCAAATGGTGGGCGAGCCCTTGTTCCTGGGCCGCTACTTCCTCCCCGAGGAGGGCGTAGCGGGCAAGGACCACGTCGTCATCCTCACTCACAAGCTGTGGGTCAAACTCGGCGCCAATCTCAACATCATCGGCACCACCCTGCGCATGGACAACGAGCCCTACACGGTTGTCGGTGTTCAGCGTCCTGGTATCTACGATCGGCAGCAGGCACAGCTTACAGTTCCACTGGTCTTCAAGCCGGAACAGGTGAATCACGACTTTCACTGGCTGCTGGTGATGGGGCGCCTCAAGCCCGGCGTCTCCATCAAGCAGGCTCAGCAGAACATGGATGCAGTCACTGCTCATATTGCCGAGATGTATCCGAAAAGCGACAAGGGCTGGGGCTCTTATGTTGAAGGACTCAAGAATGACTTCCTGCCCAAAGAACGCATCAAGATGCTCTGGCTGCTACTGGGCGCAGTGGGTTTTGTCCTGCTGATTGCCTGTGTCAACGTCGCCAATCTGCTGCTCACGCGCGGCATGGCGCGGCAGAAGGAGCTGGCTGTTCGAAGCGCGCTCGGTGCGGGGCGCAACACGATCTTTACCCAGCTTCTTACCGAAAGTCTG